>JAEWPN010000032.1 GCA_023399455.1 Bacillota bacterium | reverse complement strand
GTACGCCTACGAGGGAAATAAGGTGGGCCAGGGCCGAGAGAATGCGAAGCAGTATCTGAAGGACAATCCGGCAGTGTGTGCGGAGATCGAGAAGAAGGTGCGTGAGCATTTCGGCTTGAGCGGCGATTCTCCGGAAAAGGCGGATGAGACATCGGAAAAGAAGAAGACTGCGGAGAAGAAAAAAGCAGAATAAAAAGCTGAGTAGGAAAATATGGTTGTAACAAAAATCGAAGAGTTGGATAAGAAAAGAGTTAGAGTATATATTGATGATGAATTCGCCTTTGTAGTATACAAAGGCGAATTGCGTCTATACGGCTTAAAGGAAACGGAAGAAGTCGATATGAAGGTATATAATGACCTGATGTCCGAGGTGCTTCCCAAACGGGCGAAGCTTCGCTGTATGAATCTTTTAAAAACTAAATCCTATACGGAGAGACAGCTTCGTGACAAATTAAAGCAGGGAGAATATACACAGGTACTCATAGAAATAGCTTTGGAATATGTGAAATCTTATGGTTATGTGGACGATAAGCGGTATTGTGATGACTTCATCGCATATAATATGGAGAATAAGAGCCTGAAACGGATGGAACAGGATCTTCTAAAGAAGGGAATCAATAAAAATGTTATATTCGAGGCCTTCGAAAGAATGAGGGAAGACGGAAACGAACCGGACGAATTTTCCATGGCGGCAGAGCTTATGCGAAAGAAAAAATATGACGCAAATACGGCAACTATCGAGGAAAAAAGACGGTTTGCGGCACTTTTATACAGAAAAGGATTCGGTGCTGATACAATAAGAAGAGTACTTTTACTTGACATAACTTCAATTTAAGTTTAAAATTTAACTATTGTAAAATCGCTTGTTAGAATGTGTTAAGTTTGTTACATTCTAAAATAGATAATAGTACAATGAAAATTAAATAAGGAGGTGCTCCTGTACATGTTGTATGTTGTAGCAGTACTCGCAACTCTGGTTATTTCTGTGCCGGTTTCCGCAATTTTGGCGACGACTTATCGCAAGAAGATTGTCGAATCTAAAATTGGAAATGCGGAAGACAAGGCAAGGGAAATTATTGATGAAGCTTTGAAAGCTGCCGAGACGAAAAAGCGCGAATCGCTGCTCGAGGTCAAAGAAGAGTCCATTCGTACAAAGAATGAGCTGGATAAAGAGATCAAAGAGCGGAGAGCCGAAGCGCAGCGTTATGAACGCAGAGTTCAGCAGAAGGAAGAGAACATCGATAAAAAAGCAGAGGCCATTGAGAAAAAGGAAACGAGTTTGACAGCGAGAGAGGAATCTTTAGCCAAACAGCGTGAAGAAGTTGCGAAACTCAACGAACAGAGATTACAGGAACTGGAAAGAATCTCGGGTCTTACCTCCGAACAGGCAAAAGATTATTTATTGAAAATTGTTGAAGATGAAGTAAAACATGAATCTGCTGTAATGATTAAGGAAATGGAACTCAGAGCGAAGGAAGAAGCAGACAAGAAAGCCAAGGAATATGTGGTTACCGCCATTCAGAAATGTGCGGCGGATCATGTGTCCGAGACTACGATATCTGTGGTACAGCTTCCTAACGACGAAATGAAGGGCAGAATCATCGGTAGAGAGGGAAGGAATATTAGAACCCTTGAAACGATGACGGGCGTTGATCTCATTATTGATGATACGCCGGAAGCGGTTATTTTATCGGGCTTTGATCCGATTCGACGTGAAGTCGCAAGAATTGCACTCGAAAAATTGATAGTGGATGGGCGTATCCATCCGGCAAGAATCGAGGAGATGGTTGAAAAGGCACAAAAAGAAGTCGAAGTGATGATAAAAGAAGAAGGTGAAGCTGCTACGCTTGAAGTGGGCGTTCATGGCATTCATCCTGAACTTGTAAAATTACTTGGTAAAATGAAATTCAGAACCAGTTATGGTCAGAACGCGTTGAAGCATTCGATTGAGGTGGCTCAATTATCCGGGCTTTTAGCTGCGGAAATGGGGCTTGACGTGAGAATGGCGAAGCGTGCAGGCTTACTGCATGATATAGGTAAGGCGGTAGACCATGAAATGGAAGGTTCTCATATTCAACTGGGTGTTGAGCTTTGTAAGAAATACAAAGAATCAGCCACTGTAATTAATGCGGTAGAATCACATCACGGGGATGTAGAACCACAATCCTTGATTGCATGTCTGGTACAAGCTTCGGATACTATTTCGGCAGCAAGACCGGGTGCGAGAAGAGAAACGTTAGAGACGTATACAAGCAGACTGAAACAATTAGAAGATATCACAAACAATTTCAAAGGTGTTGACAAATCTTTTGCTATACAGGCGGGTAGAGAGATTCGAGTAATGGTAGTTCCTGATCAAATCACTGACGCAGATATGGTATTATTGGCCAGAGATATTTCTAAGCAGATTGAATCTGAACTGGAATATCCGGGTCAAATCAAAGTCAATGTAATCAGAGAGTCAAGAGTGATAGACTATGCGAAGTAATTTTTTCGACGAAGTCTAAAATAAGAAACCGTTATAAACGTAAAGTTTATGACGGTTTTTCTATTTATATGAACTTTTATAAAAAAGTCCTTGTGCTATCGTATTCCTTGTAGTAGAATAAACGGGATATGTATGATTGTATACGATTATCCAATCCCAATATGAAGTGGATAAATGTATGAATTATAGTATCCGGATAATTAATAGGATGGTGAAAAGATGAAGTCGTACAAAGATTTAAGCAGAGAAGAATTATTGCAGCTGCACGCAAAACTTGAAGCAGAATACGAAGATGCAAAAGGTAAGGGATTGAAGCTCGACATGTCGAGAGGAAAGCCGGCAGCCACCCAATTGGATGTGGAAATGGACATTATGGATGTTCTTACGTCCTCTTCCGATTATAATACGGATGCGGGAATGGATTGCAGGAATTACGGCATTGTTGACGGCATTCCCGAAGCGAAGAAATTGATGGCTGAAATGATGGGAGTAAGTAGTGCGGATAACGTTATCGTATGCGGAAATGCCAGTCTCGCTATTATGTACGATACGGTTTCCCGTTCCATGACTCATGGAGTACTTGGGAGTACACCGTGGTGCAAGCTGGATAAGGTGAAATTTTTATGTCCGGCTCCGGGATATGACAGACATTTTTCTGTCACTGAACACTTTGGAATAGAGATGATTATTGTACCTATGACTTCTCAGGGGCCGGATATGGATATGGTGGAGAAGTTGGTAAGTGAAGATGTTTCGATTAAAGGAATCTGGTGTGTACCCAAGTATTCCAATCCTCAGGGCTATTCTTATTCGGATGAAACCGTGAAGAGATTTGCGGCGCTTAAGCCTGCGGCAGAGGATTTCAGGATTTTCTGGGATAACGCTTATGTGATTCATCATTTATATGACGATGCTCAGGATAAAATCCTCGATATAATAAGTGAATGTGAGAAAGCGGGCAATCCGAACATGGTATATGAATTCGCTTCCACCTCTAAGGTAAGCTTTCCGGGAGCCGGCATTGCGGCTATTGCATCCTCGAAAGCCAATTTGGACGCTATGCGGAGTGCGATGACCATGCAGACCATTGGTTATGATAAAATCAATCAACTGCGCCATGTGAGATATTTCAGGAACTTAGATGGCATAATCGCTCATATGAAGAAGCATGCCAATATTATGCGGCCCAAATTCGAAGCGGTGTTACAGATATTGGACGGCGAGCTCGGCGGTTTGGAAATCGCTCAGTGGACTACACCTAAGGGAGGCTACTTCATTTCTTTGGAGGCTATGGACGGCTGTGCGAAGAAAATTGTGGCGAAATGCAAGGAAGCGGGAGTAGTGCTCACCGGTGCGGGAGCTGCGTTCCCCTACGGCTGTGATCCGCAAGACAGCAACATACGTATTGCGCCTACCTTCCCTGCGTTAGAAGAGCTGTGTCAGGCGGCTGATTTGTTTGTATTATGTGTAAAGCTGGTCAGCACAGAAAAGCTGCTGGATTCTGTTCAAACAGAAAAATGTGCCTTTTGAGAATGAGGTAGAGTGTATATGGCTAACGAGTTTAAACGGCTGGACAGAGAACTTGTATATCACGGTACTATTGTTGATTTTTATAAGGATACCGTTCAGGTTCCCAATGGAAACGTGGTAAAATGGGATTTTATCGGACATAAAGGAGCAGCAGCGGTCATTCCGGTAATGGATGACGGCAAGCTGTTAATGGTACGGCAGTATCGAAATGCTTTGGATCGTTATACTGTTGAAATTCCAGCAGGAGGGTTGAACACCCCGGATGAACCGACAAAAGGGGCGGCGGCGAGGGAGCTGCAAGAGGAGACCGGTTACCGATCGGATGATTTGGAACTGCTTATCTCGATTCGCACGACAGTTGCTTTCTGCAATGAAAAAATCGATATTTATGTAGCGAAGCATTTGATAAAGAGTGAGCAGAATCTGGATGAAGACGAATTCATCAATGTGGAAGCCTATGAGGTCGATGAACTATGCCGGATGATTTACAGCGGCAGGATAGAGGATGCGAAGACGATTTCAGCTGTTATGACCTATAAAGATAAATATTGTAATAAATAGCAATGAATGTCATTCATGGAAGGCACGGAACATATATTGTATAAACTTGTATATGGCGGTGCTTCAAAGCGGATGTATAAAGGAAATGGTACAAACAGCCGGCATATTAGCTGGCTGTATTTATTTTTAGGAGGCTTTCTGATAGGAATACTATCAATCAATATTTGGAGGAACACTTTTTTTGGAGAGATGGATTTGCTGAGTGCGGCATCCTTAAGCCGTCTGAAATATCTGGATATCAACGGAAACTCCTTTCTCGCTTACATATTGAGAGAGAGGATAGGAACTCTTGTCATACTCTGCCTGCTTGCCACCACTTATGTAGGTACAGTGACGATTGCGCTGTATGCAGCATGGATGGGGATGATGGCGGGAATCTTTTTATCCGTAGCGGCTATGCGTTATGGACTTAGGGGAATCTTTCTCATATTGGCAGGGGTTATGCCCCAGTATCTTCTGCTCGTTCCTGCTTATATTATGCTTATGAATTGGTGCTATCAGCTATGCACGGGTCTCTATTATCCTCATAAGGTATATGAGGATGGATATGGAATGAAAAGACAGTACTATATGAAAAAAATAGTACAGCTTTTTGTTATCGTGATGGTTGTCATAATCGGAAGCATGATAGAAAGTTATGTTAATCCAATTCTGATTTCACGTTTTCTAAAAATATTTTAAACCAAATTTTCTACATGTGGTATGACGTAAAAATGTGTTTGCCGATATGTTGTGCTTTGTGCAAATACCTATCGAAAAGTGCGTAAAAACGCCAAAAATACCATTTGCTTTTCTCTCATATTCTTATTATAATGAACTTTATACAGCTCGGGGATTGACATAAAATGGCATGGGGAAGGGTTATATATTAGATGGAAAAAGAAATTGCGTCATTCATTTTGTATTTACATAACGTAAAGAAAACTTCTGAGAATACCGAGATGTCTTATAAGAGAGATCTGGCAAAGGTAAAGAATTTTATGGAAGAGCAGGGAGTTGTGGATGTACAGAAAATAACTGTTACAAATTTAAATTCTTATGTTTTGTATTTGGAGAAAAACAACTTTAAGGCGGCTACCGTTTCGAGAAATATCGCGTCGATAAAAGCCTTTTATCATTTCATGCATAAAGAAGGGATTGTTAAGGAGGATATATCCGAGGCTTTAAAAGCGCCGAAGATAGAGAAGAAGCTGCCTGAGATTATGTCCACGGAAGAGGTAGTACGCCTTTTGGAACAACCACGGGGAAGTTCTCCAAAGGAAATCAGGGATAAGGCGATGCTTGAGCTTCTTTATGCTACTGGAATAAGGGTTACGGAATTGATCTCGCTGAAGGTTCATGATGTAAATCTTCAAATGGGTTTTATCATGTGCAGGGATTCGAATAAGGAGAGAGTCATTCCCTTTGGCGCAGAGGCGAGAAGTGCTCTGCTTCGTTATCTGGAGAATGCGAGGAATACGATGATCCATGGCTCGGACTCGGATATTCTCTTTACCAATTGCTCCGGACAACCGATGAGCAGACAGGGTTTTTGGAAGCTGATAAAGCATTATGCGAAGAAAGCGGGGATAACGGCAGATATTACTCCACATACGCTGAGGCATTCCTTTGCGGCACATTTGGTAGAAAACGGAGCTGATTTAAGAAGCGTTCAGGAAATGCTTGGGCATTCTGACATTTCTACGACGCAAGTTTATGCGAATATGAATCATAACCGCATCAGAGAGGTATATGCAAAAGCACATCCGCGTGGATGAGAGTAAATGCTTGTGTATTTATATTCATTAAATATTAAAAACATTGGGCTGCCGTACTTTTACACAAGTACAGCAGCCCATATTAAATAGGTATATCTTATTCATATTCGGCAATATCGTAAATGAGATTCTCCGAGTCCTTCCAGCCGAGGCAGGGATCGGTAATGGATTTTCCATAGATGCCTTCGCCGATTTTCTGGCAGCCCTCTTCCAGATAACTTTCGATCATTACGCCTTTTACTAATTGGTAAATATCCTTGTTTACCTTGCGGTTGTGCATCACTTCCTTTACGATTCTTACCTGCTCTATAAACTGCTTGTTGGAGTTGTTATGGTTGGCATCGATGACACAGGCGGGATTTTTTAAATCGCGTTCATTATATAATGTAAGAAGCGTGTTCAGGTCCTCGTAATGATAGTTCGGAAGGCTGTGGCCGTATTTGTTGACAGCACCACGTAAAACAGTATGAGCAAGCTCATTGCCGGAGGTGTTCACCTCCCAGCCCCTGTAAATGAAAGAGTGCGGATGCTGCGAAGCGTAAACCGAGTTCAGCATAACCGAGAAGTCGCCGCTGGTAGGATTTTTCATGCCTGCGGGAACATCGAATCCACTGACGGTAAGTCTGTGCTGCTGGTCCTCCACGGAGCGGGCGCCTATGGCGACATAGGAGAGAATATCCGAGAGATAGCGCCAGTTTTCCGGATAAAGCATTTCGTCGGCTGCAGTCAGTCCTGATTCTTCGAACGCCCGAATCTGCATCTTCCTCATGGCGATGAGACCGGCGAGAAAATCAGGCTTCTTCTCCGGGTCGGGCTGATGGATGATTCCTTTGTAGCCTTCTCCGGTGGTGCGCGGTTTATTCGTATAAATCCTCGGTATGAGGAGGAGCTTGTCCTTGACCTTTTCGTTTACCTTCGCCAAGCGGCTTACATATTCACATACGGCATCTTCGTTGTCCGCGGAGCAGGGCCCTATAATAACGAGGAGCTTGTTACTCTTTCCGGTAATGACATCGCGGATTTCGGCATCTCTTTCTTTTTTCAGCTCGCTCAATTTTGCCGGAACGGGAAACTGTTCACGTATCTCGTCCGGAGTGGGCAGCTTTTGTACAAATTCAAATGACATTTCAGATACCTCCAATGCTGTTGATTTTAATATTTTTATAAATATACAAATAAAACATTTTAATTATAATATAATAAAAATATTTAGGCAACAGCAATAATAGACAACGAGGAGGTGCGATTGTTATAATCTTTATGAAGTATTATACATTCCTTTATTTTAAATACGTTCTCACTGCAAAAACACAAAGCGAGGTCTGGACAAGCTGGCTGACGAGCAGCCCCCACAAATAGCCCTGAATGCCGAAAACCGGAAGGGCGAAGAAGACGAACAGCAGGCGGAAGCCAAGACTTATCATGCTGTAGGCGAAGGTTTGCCCGGTTTTTCCGAGGCCGTTCAATATGCTGTTCAAGGTGCTTGCCACGTACATGAAGGGGCAGATAAAGCTTAAGGTAATGATAAAACTGCCCGCGAGGCTGCTGTTGTAAAGAAGCATACCCGTATACCTTCCGAAGACTAGAAAGAGTCCGGTGCATAGAAAACCGAGAATAAAGCAATACTTGATGGATTTACGGACGGCTTTTCTAATGGCACTTTGATTATTTACTGCTTCCGCTTCCGATACTAAGGGAAGGAGCAGGACGGAGATGGAATTGGTAATGGCGGAGGGGAAGAGAATGAGAGGCAGCGCCATTCCCGTTAGAACACCGTATACGCTCAGTGCTGTAGCGTTGTCGTAGCCGTATAGCTGCAATCTTTGCGGGATATAAATAGCCTCTATGCTTTGCAGGAAGTTGATCAGGGTACGGTTTACGGAAAGCGGTACAGCAAGGCTGAGAAGCTGTTTTGTGTCTTTTAAGTACACGTTAAGAGACTGCTTTACCTTAGCCAGCATACAATGAGAGTTAGTAAGCGTATAAAATCGATGATAAATGGCAAGCAAAGAAACTAACATGGAAGCGCTTTCGCCAATAACGAGTCCGACTACTGCGAAACTGATGGTAGGGACACCGCCCTGTGCCTTAATAATTTCATAGAGAAAGAAAATGCTTCCTACGCGGACGATTTGCTCTGCCAGCTGGGTGGCAGCCGGTATGGCAGTCTTACGGATGCCGTAGAAATAGCCGTTTATGCAGGAATGGACCGTCGCCATGGGGATTGAAAGAGAAATGATACGCAGCAAAGGTGCCGTGCGCGGCTCAAATAAAAACCTGGCAGCAATCATTTCGGAAAAAGTGTATATATATAAGGTACATCCAAAGGATAAAAACATAGCGATGGAAAATCCCACTAATAAGATTCGGAAGGTATACTTATAATCCCGGGTGGATGTTTCACTGGCTACGAACTTGGATATCGCAGTCTGCATGCCGGATACCGTAACAGAAAAGGTAAGTGCCAGCACAGGGGAAATCAGCTGATAGAGTCCCATGCCTTCTGCTCCAAACACGCGGGATAGAAAAATACGGTAAAAAAAACCGATGAACCGGCTGGCGAAGCCGGTGACCGTCAGGATGATGGTTCCGGCGATGAGAGGATTCTTTTTCTTCATGTATTACCTTAAAGGGGAGGTTTGTTTATAATTATATGCAATTTGATTTATTGACAGAACATAAGAGGAGTGATATAGTGAAATTACTGAATCCGTAGCGGGTTAGTAGGAATTAAATGAGGAGCGAAAAATATGCAAAAATTGATATATTTAGATAATGCTGCCACGACCAAAACAGCATCCGAGGTAGTAAACGAGATGCTGCCTTATTTTACAGAGAATTACGGGAATCCCAGCAGTATCTATTCCATCGGAGCAACGGCCAAGGAGGCTGTAACGAAGGTGAGAGAACGCATAGCCTCCAGTCTGGGTGTGAAGAACAATGAGATTTATTTTACCGGCGGCGGCTCAGAATCGGACAACTGGGCGCTCATTGCCACTGCTCAGACCTATGAGGCGAAGGGAAAACATATTATTACCTCCAAGATAGAGCACCATGCCGTACTGCATACATGCAGCTATCTGGAAAAGCAGGGTTATGAGATAACCTATGTTGACGTGGATGAAAACGGAATCGTCAAGCTGGATGAACTGGAAAAAGCGATAAGGCCGGATACGGTTTTGATTTCCGTCATGTTTGCCAATAACGAGATTGGGACGATACAGCCCATTAAGGAAATAGGTGCAATCGCCAAGGCTCATGGCGTTCTTTTTCATACGGATGCAGTGCAGGCATATGCGCATGTGCCCATCGATGTGGACGAGATGAACATTGATATGCTCAGTGCCAGCGGTCATAAATTTCATGGGCCGAAAGGAATCGGCTTTCTCTATATCCGCACGGGCATCAAGATTCGTTCTTTTATCCACGGCGGTCAACAGGAACGGGGCAGACGTGCAGGAACGGAGAACGTAACGGGTATAGTAGGAATGGGTAAGGCTGTGGAGCTGTCTTTTTTGCGCATGGAGGAAAGTGCGGCAAAGCAAAGGGAGCTTCGCGATTATTTGATAAAGAGAATTAAAGAGGAAGTCCCTCATTGCAGACTGAACGGTGACGGTGTAAGACGTCTGCCTAATAATGTGAATTACAGTTTCCAGTTTATCGAAGGCGAGTCTCTTCTTATCATGCTGGATATGAAGGGAATCTGCGCTTCCAGCGGTTCGGCATGTACCTCCGGCTCTTTGGACCCCTCACACGTGCTTTTGGCTATTGGTTTGCCTCATGAGATTGCCCACGGCTCTCTCAGGTTAACGGTGAGCGAGGAGAACACTATAGAAGAGATGGATGCGGTAATAGATGCGATAAAGGAAATTGTAGATAAATTGAGAAAAATGTCGCCTCTATATGAAGACTTCATAAAGAAGCAGAAGAAGTAAGATAAATTTTGGAGGAATAAGTATGTATACGGAAAAGGTAATGGACCATTTTGAGCATCCGCGCAACGTGGGTGAAATAGAAAATGCCAGCGGTGTCGGCACGGTAGGAAACGCGAAGTGCGGAGATATCATGCGTATGTATCTGGACATCGACGACGACGGAATCATAAAAGACTGTAAGTTCAAGACTTTCGGCTGCGGCGCCGCTGTTGCGACCAGCAGTATGGCGACTGAGTTAGTAAAGGGAAAGAGCGTACAGGAAGCCTTGCTTGTAACGAACAAAGCGGTAATGGAAGCGCTTGACGGACTGCCGCCGGTTAAGGTACATTGTTCTTTGCTTGCAGAGGAGGCAATTCATGCTGCACTCTGGGATTACGCAGGGAAGCACGGTATTGTGATCGATGGCTTAGTAAAGCCCAAATCCGATATCCACGAAGGGGAAGAAGCGGAAGAGGAAGAATATTAATCCATGAAAAAGAAAGTAGTGGTAGGCATGTCGGGAGGTGTGGACTCCTCCGTGGCTGCCTATTTGTTAAAAGAAGAAGGGTATGATGTCATCGGCGTGACTATGCAGATATGGCAGGATGAAGAAGAAGGAGAGCGGGAGGAAAATGGCGGCTGCTGCGGGCTGACCGCGGTAGATGATGCGAGAAGAGTGGCCCAGTTTCTCGGGATTCCTTATTATGTAATGAATTTTAAGCAGGAGTTCAAGGAGAAGGTCACCGATTATTTTGTGGAGGAATATCTTCATGGAAGAACACCTAACCCTTGTATTGCATGCAATCGTTATGTAAAATGGGAATCTCTTCTAAAAAGAAGCATGGATATCGGAGCGGACTATATAGCCACCGGGCATTATGCACAGATAGCGAAGCTTGCAAACGGCAGATTTGCTATCTGTAATTCAGTGACGGCGGCCAAGGACCAGACCTATGCTCTTTATAACCTTACCCAGTATCAGCTGGCTCATACGCTTATGCCGGTGGGGGCCTATGCAAAGGATGAAATCAGGCAGATTGCACAGCAATTGGGACTGCCGGTTGCACATAAGCCGGACAGTCAGGAGATATGCTTTATCCCGGATAACGACTATGCAGGCTTCATCGACAGAGAAGCGAAAGACAGAGTCCCTGAACCGGGTAATTTCATCTCGGTAAAAGGGGAAGTTTTAGGACAGCATAAAGGAATTACCCATTATACAGTGGGACAGAGAAAGGGACTTAATCTCGCTATGGGTCATCCGGTATTTGTAACGAAGATATTGCCGGAGACGGGAGAGGTAATCATCGGAGAACATGAGGATGTTTTTTCGAAGGAATTGATCTGTAATCATATTAATTATATGGGAATGGAAGCTTTACCGGAAGGAAGAAGAGTGACGGCGAAGATCAGATATGCTCATAAAGGCGCTCCCTGTTTTATAGAAAGGATCGGGGAGGATGAAATAAAATGCAGCTTTGAGGAGCCCGTCCGGGCTGTGACGCCGGGACAGGCTGTGGTGTTCTATGAAGAGGACTATGTTCTTGGCGGAGGCACTATCATCTGATAGTGTTTATAGCCTTACGTATTCGGGCATCCGTTTCGCAAAAACAGTATAGTATTTGTATCCGCAGGCCTTTAAGATGTCTGCGGCGCGGTCAAAATCCTTCAGGATGCGGTCGGGAGAATGTGCGTCGGAGCCTATGGTGATGATTTCTCCTCCAAGCTCCCTATAACGCTTAAGAACGCCGGTGCAGGGATTTAATTCCTTCAACCCATAGGAAACGCCGCCGGTGTTGATTTCGATACCTTTTTCCATATCGATCAGTTTTTTGAGGATGGAATCCAGGACATCTTTATATTTTTCATAGGAATAATCATTGTCCCGGTTAGGACCGTAGCGGACAACGTAATCCAGATGACCGTACACATCGAAGTTCTGGAATACTTTCAGGTTATCCAGTATAGAAGAAAAATACTCGCGGTAAGCCTCTTCCTCGGGCCTGCCTTCGTAGAAGTAGGGAAAATAAGGGTCCTTTCTGTTACAAAGGTGTGAGGAGCCTATTACGAAATCAAAATCGTATTCCTTCACATATTTGGACAAGTCCCTCGCCAAATGGGACTGCAGGCCAAGCTCTACGCCGAAATATATATTGATTTTGTCCGCGTATTTTTCTTTGTATTTAATCAGGTCGAACAGATAGGAATCGGTATTTAAGTCGAACATGCCGGTATCCTCTTCTTTTACATAGACGTAATCTATGTCCATATGCTCTGTAAAGCACATGTTTTTCATGCCCAGAGAGACAGCCCTTTCTATCATGGCTTCCATGGGTGCATCGGAATCCCCTGAGAAAGAGGAGTGTAAATGATAATCGGATAAAACAGCCATATGCAGATCCTTTCTTAATAGTTTGTGCTTGGTGGAAAATTTATGTCTATAAGTAGAGTTTAATGGAAATGGAAGGAAAAGGCAACGCCGGAATTATATTTAGCATTTCCTCCAATTATACCTAAGAAATGTAAGTAAACTATTAAAAAACAAACAAAAAAGAAATATTTTCTAATTACGACTTGAATTATTGGGACAAATTAGGTAAAATAGACGTGCTGATAAAATTTTGACAATCAGTTAGTTAGATTGCAAAATAATATAAACAAATACATTTTTAGGAGGAATCTAAAATGGCAGTAAAAGTAGCAATTAATGGTTTTGGTCGTATTGGCCGTCTTGCATTCAGACAGATGTTCGATGCAGAAGGTTATGAAGTGGTAGCAATCAATGACTTAACAAGTCCTGAAATGCTCGCTCATTTATTGAAATATGATACAGCTCAGGGCAATTACAAATATGCAAGCGCTGTAGAGTACGGTGAGGATTCCATTTCCGTAAACGGAAAGAAAATTACAATCTATGCAAAGGCTAATGCAGCAGAACTTCCTTGGGGAGAATTGGACGTAGACGTAGTTCTTGAGTGTACAGGTTTCTATACTTCCAAAGATAAAGCATCCGCTCATCTTACAGCAGGTGCTAAGAAAGTTGTTATCTCTGCTCCGGCAGGAAACGACCTTCCTACAGTCGTTTACAATGTAAACCACGAGTCATTGACAAAAGAAGATACGGTTATTTCCGCAGCTTCTTGTACAACGAACTGCTTAGCTCCTATGGCAAAAGCGTTAAATGACCTTGCTACAATCAAATCCGGTATCATGACAACTGTTCATGCTTACACCGGCGACCAGATGATCCTCGACGGACCTCAGAGAAAAGGCGATAAGAGAAGAAGCCGTGCAGGCGCTTGCAATATCGTTCCCAACTCTACTGGTGCAGCAAAAGCCATCGGTTTGGTTATTCCTGATTTGAACGGTAAATTGATCGGTTCTGCGCAGCGTGTACCCACCCCTACAGGTTCTACTACAATCTTAGTTGCAACTGTAGAGAAGTCCGTAACGAAAGATGAAATCAATGCAGCTATGAAAGCAGCAGCTACTGAGTCCTTTGCCTATAATACAGATGAAATCGTATCCAGCGATGTTATCGGCAGCACATTCGGTTCTATCTTCGATGCTACTCAGACGATGGTTGGTTCCGACAATCTTGTTCAGGTTGTAGCTTGGTATGACAATGAGAACAGCTATGTATCTCAGATGGTTCGTACAATCAAATACTTCGCTGAATTAGGCTAATTATATAGCGGTGAACTGTATTTAAAGACCTATAAGGGTCCGGTCTTATGGACCGGACCTTTAATAATTATATTAAATGGAGGAAATCATTATGGGATTAAACAAAAAATCGGTGGATGATATCAACGTTAATGGCAAACGTGTTCTTTGCAGATGCGATTTCAATGTTCCGCTCAAGGAAGGCGCTATTACGGATATAAACCGTTTGACAGCAGCGCTTCCTACCATTAAGAAATTAATTGCTGATGGCGGAAAGGTTATTCTTTGTTCACATCTTGGAAAACCTAAGGGAGAACCGAAGCCGGAATTATCCCTGGCACCGGTTGCTATAAAATTATCCGAATTGCTCGGTCAGGAAGTAAAATTTGCGGCGGATCCCGAAGTGGTTGGTCCTAACGCAAAAGCAGCTGTAGAAGCGATGAAGGACGGAGATGTAATCCTTCTTGAGAATACCCGTTACAGAGCGGAAGAGACGAAGAATGGAGAAGCTTTCTCCAAGGAACTGGCTTCTATTTGTGATGTTTTCGTAAACGATGCTTTTGGTACCGCTCATAGAGCACACTGCTCCAATGTTGGCGTAGCAAGCCTGGTAGATACAGCGGTAGTTGGTTACTTAATGCAGAAAGAAATCGAATTCTTAGGAAATGCTGTTGAGAATCCGCAAAGACCTTTCGTAGCTATTCTCGGCGGTGCAAAGGTTGCCGACAAACTCAATGTTATCTCTAACCTGTTAGAGAAATGCGATACCCTTATTATCGGCGGCGGTATGGCATTTACTTTCTTAAAGGCGAAGGGCTACGAAGTAGGTAATTCTTTAGTGGATCTCGAGAAGCTCGATTACTGTAAAGAGATGATGGAAAAAGCGCAGAAGCTTGGTAAGAAACTTCTTCTTCCTGAAGATACCACAATTGCAGCTTCTTTCCCGAATCCTATCGATGCTGAAATTGAAGTATCCGTAGTGGATTCCGAAGATATTCCTGCAGATAAAGAAGGCCTTGATATCGGAACAAAGACAGCGGTAACCTATGCAGAGGCTGTTAAATCTGCTAAAACTGTTGTTTGGAACGGACCTATGGGCGTATTCGAGAATCCTGTCCTTGCAAAAGGCACGATTGCGGTAGCGAAATCTCTTGCAGAGACAGATGCGACCACGATTATCGGCGGCGGCGATTCTGCAGCGGCAGTTAATCAACTTGGCTTTGGCAGCAAGATGACTCACATTTCCACTGGCGGCGGCGCATCCTTAGAATTCCTCGAAGGAAAAGAACTTCCGGGTGTTGCAGCAGCAAATGACAAATAAAAAATCAGGAGACTAACAAAAATGGCAAGAAAAAAAATTATCGCCGGCAACTGGAAAATGAACATGACTCCCAGTGAAGCTGTAGAATTAGTAAACACATTGAAACCTTTGGTAGCTACGGAAGATGCTGACGTAGTATTCTGCGTACCGGCTATCGATATCATTCCCGCTATGGAGGCCGCAAAAGGCTCCAACATCCATATCGGCGCTGAGAATATGTACTATGAAGAAAGCGGCGCTTATACGGGAGAGATTTCTCCGAAGATGCTGACGGATGTAGGTGTGAAGTATGTAATCATCGGACATTCCGAAAGAAGAGAATATTTTGCTGAAACAGATGAAACTGTAAATAAAAAAGTATTGAAAGCATTTGAGCATGGTATTACGCCTATCGTTTGCTGCGGAGAGAGCTTGACGCAGAGAGAGCAGGGTATCACTATCGATTGGATCCGCCAACAGATTAAGATCGCTTTCTTAAACGTAACGGCAGCTCAGGCAGCTTCCTCTGTTATCGCTTACGAACCTATCTGGGCAATCGGCACCGGTAAGGTTGCGACTACGGAACAGGCTCAGGAAGTATGCAAGGCTATCCGTGACTGCATCGCAGAAATTTATGATGACGCTACCGCAGCAGCAATCCGCATCCAGTATGGCGGTTCTGTATCCGCTTCCAGCGCAGCCGAGTTATTCGCACAGCCGGATATCGACGGTGGTTTAGTTGGCGGCGCAGCTTTGAAGCCTGACTTCGGAAAAATCGTAAATTACAAATAATTATGTATAACTCAAAACCCGTTTCACTTAGTTTAAATGACTAATTGAAACGGGTTTTTCTATGGTTTATAATAATTGGAAAATGATGTTTTGAATAAGAAAGGATAATGACATGAAAATAATGGAAGGAAGTAGCTGCATAGAAGAAATCAAGTCTCTTATTATAGAATACACAAACTCCCTGAACCGTGACTTGAAGTTCCAGCATTTGGACGAAGAGTTATCAGATCTGGAAGAAAAGTATACAGGGGAAAATGGGCGGCTTTTTGCAGCTGTTACTGACGAAGATGAAGTGATAGGCTGTATTGCTTTTCATAGGCATAACGCTGTGCGCTGTGAAATGAAGAGACTGTATGTGAAGCCGGAATACAGGAAAGAGCAAACCGGTCAGAAACTGATTGAAACCCTCATAGATCAGGCACGAAAAGACGGCTATCGGGAAATTGTCCTAGACACCATAAAACCTTTCCAAAGTGCCATTCACCTATATCAGAAGTACGGTTTTGAAGAAATCCTGCCTTATTATGATAATCCTATGGATGATGTTATCTATATGCGTCTAACTTTATAATTATTATGAAGTTCATGTACTTTTTTAACTTAATGTATATAAGTATTAAGCGGAAGAATTCATAAGTTAAAAAAAGAACATCCGGCCATCTAATTCCAGCGAATGTTCTTTTTTATATTTATATATAATTACAATTAATCCTTGTTTTTGCGGTTATCCCCGGCTTTGCGCTTTTGCCAATTCAAATTCTTTTATGATTTCGTCCGAAGGCTGTTTACTCATAAGTGAAAATACTATGATAAACAAGCAGGAAATCAAAAATGCCGGCAACAGTTCATAAATTCCTAATACCTCTCCAAACGGTCCTCCAAGCGACTTCCCAAACGGCTTAACCACCAGATTCCAGAAAAATACCATAATTCCGCCTGACAGCATACCAGCTACAGCGCCTTCTCTTGTCGTGCGTTTCCAGAAAAGACTGAATAAAAGCAACGGTCCAAAGGTCGCGCCAAAGCCTGCCCAGGCAAAAGAAACCACCTTGAATATAATGCTTGTCTCATCCAATGCAATTATAATACCTATAACAGATATCACAATCAAAATAATGCGGGATATTTTCATTACTTGTTTGTCTGTAGCATCCTTTTTGATAATACTCTGATAAATATTCTTAGAAAAAGCCGAAGCGGCAATTAACAAATAGGAATCCGAAGAGCTGATAGTAGCGGCAAGAATCCCCGCCATAACGATACCTGCCAGGAGAGGCGGAAGCATACTCTGCGACAATACGACAAATACACTTTCCGCGCCGCTGCTGGTTAACAGCGCTTCTTCCGTAGGATAGAGTACCCTTCCTATAACACCGATAGAAACAGCGCAGAAAAGAGATATCAATACCCATGTAGTAGCAATTCGCCTGGATTTCTTAAGCTCCTCCACTTTGCGGATAGCCATGAAGCGGAGAAGTACCTGAGGCATGCCGAAGTAACCGAGCCCCCACGACATCGTGGATATTATAGTCAAAAAGCCGTAAGCGGCAGGAGGGCCGAATAAAGCTATTCCATCCGAAACCTGCTGGACTCCGTCCGGATTTAACGAAGGTGAAGCCGTCGTGAAGAAACTGAAAAACCCTTCGATGTTTTGTGCATTGGAAATGACCGCAGCCACGCCTCCCGCATTCACCGTACCAAGAATAAGTACCGCACTCAGAGCACATATCATTACTACAGCCTGAATGAAGTCGGAAGCGCTTTCTGCAAGGAATCCGCCGAGAAATGTATATATGATAACGAATAATGCCCCAAGAATCATCATGGAGTGGTAAGAAGCGCCGAAGAGCTTGGAGAATAATTTACCGCAGGTCACAAAGCAGCTTGCGGCATAAACGGTAAAGAAAATGAGGATAAAAAGCGAGGCGATCATCATGATGATCTTCTTTTCCTCATGATAGCGAAAACTGAAAAAATCAGGAATGGTTATTGCATCGTTGGCCACGGCGGAGTAGCGTCTCAGCCTTTTGGCAACGATGAGCCAGTTGATATAGGTTCCGGCAGCCAGTCCGATTGCAGTCCATGCAGCGTCGGCTACACCGCTGAAATATGCGACGCCGGGGAGTCCCATAAGAAGCCAGCCGCTCATATCGGAAGCCTCTGCGCTCATTGCAGCGACCCATGGACCGAGAGAACGGCCTCCAAGAAAGTAATTTTCACTGTTCTTGTTGGCTTTTTTCATAAAAAAAAGACCGATACTGATAATACATAGCATATAAAGTACCATGGAGATTAAAACTTGAATTTCATTTGTTGTCATTTGATCCTCCTCAAAGTTATTGTTTTAAATTTATCATAGAGCTATTTCGATGTCAATGCTGCCTGCGCTGATATGATGATGTACCGGGCAGGGCAAATAGATGTTTGATGATGCCGTGTGTAAAAGTTATGCAGGTATTTTCAGATTTGTATGATAAGCTTTTATATTGGACAAACTATATATTTTATAAAAAAAACGTAAAAAATAAGTAAAATAATTATTAAAAATTATATCCCAACACTAAAAAAATGGATATTTGCTTGAATTAATGAAAAAAGATTAATAGAATATAAGGGCATATTTACCATATTTGTAAAGAAAAGAGGTTTTTACAATTACTGGAAAAGGATTGATAGCCGTATTCTCTGCAGCTTTGATTCTGGTCCTGATTCTTTTTGTGCGAGAGGATTTAAACAGCGAAAGACAGACACCGGAAAAAGAAGCCTTCGATGAATTAGAAGAAGTAAATGCCGGGGATATTGTATTGTCTGCAGAAAGCGGATTTTATAGCGAAGATGTTGTGCTTACGGTGAATATGAAGAGACCGGGGCATATTTTGTATACACTGAACGGTTCGGAGCCGGAAGAAGATAGTGACGATACCTATTTATATGAGGAAGCGATTGAGTTAACCGCCGGAGAGGAAGAAACGGTTAACGTTTTGAAATATAAAGCTGTTTATGAGGACGGAACACAGTCTGAAACATATACGAATACTTATTTCTTGGGTAAAAATATAGATATGCGCTACGATACGCTGGTAATGAGCCTCACCGCAGAAGAGGAAGATCTGTACGGCTATGAGAACGGGATCTTCGTGGAAGGGAAGCTTCGTGCGGACTGGCTTAGCGAGCATCCGGAGGAGGCTCTTACTTATGATACTCCGGCAAATTACAATGTGCGCGGAAGGGAAAGCGAGCGGGACGTCCATATAGAAATTTTCGAACAGGACGGCAGTCGTATTATTTCCCAAAACGGAGGAATTCGCATATCGGGTAACTTCACAAGGCAATCGGAGCAGAAATCCTTCAAGCTGTATGCCAGGAGCGAGTACGACGAAGAGAACAAGTTCCGCTTTGCTTTTTTTGAAGACTTAATTTCAGAGGTGGACGGAAGCGTAATAGGAAAGTATAAGACCTTGAAAATAAGAAATACTGGCAATGACCGCTCGGAGGGCTTTATACGGGACGAGCTTGGAATGACACTGGCGAAGGAAGCAGGATTTCCCGATACGCAGAGTGTCCGTCCCCTCAGTGTATATATCAATGGAGTCTATCAGGGGCTTTACTGGTTGCATTCTACCTATGACCAAGAATATTTCGAGGAGAAATACGGTGAATACGAAGGGGAAATGGTGGTCATCGGCGACGGTGAGACAAATATGCAGGACGCTTCAGATGCTCTGGAGGTAGAGTGCTCGAAGGAATATACGGCAATCTATAATAAGTACAGTACTGAGGATTTAACGAAGGATGCCGTATTTGAAGAATTGAATGATTATATCGATACGGAGAACTATTTGCAATATTTTGCCGTAGAGGTGTATCTGGCGAACAGAGACTGGCCGTATAACAATTTAAAGGCTTACCGCTATGTTTCGGAGGACGAAGCATATGAGCAGGATTCGGTATTTGACGGAAGATACCGTTATCTTCTGTTCGATGTGGACACTACCATGGGACTCGGCTCGGTAAGAGACACGTTGGATGAGTCTCAGAGCTTTGATACTCTGGTGATGTTGTGGGAAAGGAATTATGCACCTTTATTCACTGCATTGATGGAACGCGAAGATTGCCGGAAATATTTTGCTTCGTATATTTGTGATTTGATGAACGGCGCTTTTTCGCAGGAGAATGTAAACGAAGTACTGGAAGAGCTTAATGCCCTGCGGGAGAACGAGATGCAGGAATATATAGAAGAAAGTGTTATAAACTCCGATTTGCCCGAAATCAGCCAAACCTATTTGGATATGCAGATGGATTGTATAAGAGCTTGGGCCGAGGTGACTCCTGATAATTTATTAGAGGGGATAAGACAGCTTTGGCAGTTAGGCGATTCCTATTCTCTGTATACGTCATGTCTTTCGGGTGAAGGGATGAAAGTCAACTCTCTGGAAGTAAGCGAGCCGGAATTCACGGGAACATATCTTACCGGATGCGATACTGTGCTTACCGCCATAGTACCGGAGGGAAGAGTTTTCTCTTACTGGGAAGTAAACGGCGAAACCTATATGGAGGAGGAGCTGCACATCGATGAGGGGATGCTTCTTGACGGTTCGGTGTATGTGACCTTATATACGGAGGCTGCGGGTGACGGGCTGATAATCAGTGAAATCAAGTCGAATGGGAAGGAAGATTATATCGTTCTGACCAATGTTTCGGAGGAGGAAATTGACACGAGGGGATACTTTATTATGGATAAGGAAAGTGTCTCCCATATGAATTATCTGGAGGAAACAGTATTGACTCCGGGAGAAAGCCTTTTGATAGGATGTAAGAATTATGCCGGAGAGGATTCCTTTATGAATGTGAATTTCAACCTGAAAAAGGGAGAAGAAGTAATTCTGGGGTGTTCCGGAGGCGGTGTCCAAGAGAAGATAAAGATTCCAAGTTTGGGTATGACAGACGGCGTATACCGCAAAAACCTGACCTCGGGAAAATGGCAGGAGGAAAGGGGATAGCAAATGGCTCTTTACTATAGAAATGAACTTAAGTATGTAGTGTCTGAGGCGCAGATGGTATGCCTTAAAAGCCGGATACGCCCTTTTATGGAATTGGATAAGCATGCAGGCGGAGATGGGATGTATAGTATCCGAAGCGTTTATCTGGATGATTATAGAAATACAAACTATTATGAAAATGAGGAGGGGACCAGTCCACGGGAGAAGTTTAGAATTCGTATTTATAACGGAGACAGCAAGAGGATTCGTCTGGAACTTAAGCGTAAAGAACGTGGGAAGATACATAAGGATTCCTGCATATTAACGAAGGAACAGTGCGAAGCTGTCATACACGCCAAGCTGCTGTCCTGCAAAAAGGAAGATCCGCCAGTCCTTCAGAAATTCTGCCTTCAGCAAAAAAGCCGGTTGTTGGAACCGAAGGTCATCGTGGAATACGAAAGAGAGCCCTACGTATGTAAAAACGGGAATGTTAGAATTACTTTTGACAGGAATATCCGTTCCTCCAATAGAAAAGAAAGCTTTTTCGACGACAGGGTTTATTCCAGACCAATTATGCCGGTAGGACAACATTTGCTGGAGGTAAAATATGACGAGTATTTGCCGGATCATATTTATAGAAGCCTTCAGTTGGAGAATCTGCGCCGGACAACATTTTCAAAATATTATTTATGCAGAAAATACAATATAGGAGGAATGATAAGCAATGGGTTTTAATGATGTATTAAAAAAATCTTTTTTACAGATTACGGCAGACAGTATGAGCAGAGGAGACGTTTTGCTGTCGATAGGGGTGGCCTGCCTGATTGCGGTGTATATTTTCACTATATATAGGGTGATGACAAGGAATTCCTTTTATAACAAGAACTTCAATATATCGCTGGTAGCCCTGGCGGTCATCACAACGGCGATTATTCTCTCCATACAATCCAGTGTGGTAATATCCCTCGGAATGGTAGGAGCGCTATCCATTGTCCGGTTTCGTACGGCAATTAAGGAGCCTATGGATCTGGTCTTTCTGTTTTGGTCGATCAGCGTGGGAATTATTTGCGGTGCCGGCTTGTTTGAAATTGCTATTGTCACTTCGTTGGTATTGACGGCTATCATCATCTTTTTGGATAAAATGCCCGTGGCGAAGACATCCATGATGCTGGTAGTGGATTCCGATAATATAGAGGCAGAAGAGGATATTATGGAAGTAGTCAGGAAATACAGCCCTCATGTGCGCGTAAAATCGAGGAACATGAACGCAGAGTGCCTGAACATGGTGGTCGAGGTGCGAATAAAAGAAGAAGCGCAGTGTATTAGAGAAGTAAATGCACTTGAGTGCACTAACAATGTTTCGCTCATATCGCAGGACGGGGAGGCAACTTTTTAACCTTTTTTCGTGTAATTTCTATAAATAAAAATATAAAGATATAAATGAGAATAGCTTGAGTTTCCGTAAAATGTAATTTTTAAAAAATATAACTTCTCCTAAAGTACCAATCTGTCTTTTTTTTGAAAAATAAAAGGACAATACTTCGAATAGAGTCACCGAAACAAGCCCCGTGGGAACCGGACTTTGGGAGAAATATTATGTTATCTATTTATGCGATCAGCTTAAAGCAAAGTTGACGGTATGCAGGACGTTTTGTTCTGAACCAAAGCCTGACACCTTCTTTTGCATACGACAGTATACCAGAGATACCTTTCGCTAATCGGTAATAGCAGAATTGAACTTTTTCCTTTATAGGAGCTGCTGTCTGTATGATTGAAACTTTTAGGGCATTTGTTTCTGCTTTCATTGAAACCAGCGCAAGAAATGCCATACACATGGTAATGTAAAAATTTAGAGCATTGATTGCTTTCAGTTTCCGAACTCGGAAGTTTTCGAACTGGAAGACCTGTTTCTTGCAGCGGAAATATTCCTCGATGCGCCAGCGGGAGAAATAAAGTCTTGCAATCCGGATTACATCATCTCTGGATTTTAATTCTTTGTTCGTTGCGAGCATCATCGGATACTCTGTGATGCCATAGACAAGAACCAGAAAAATGTCTTTTCTGGATGCGGTGATCTGAACCTTCACATGGGATAGATAAGCCTCCCGTTTTTTACCTTTATAGAATACAGGTGTCGTGATTTTACCTTTCCGACGATTTCGAAGTTCTGTGGCAGCTACCCATTTGTTATGGAAAAGGAGCTTTCTTTTAGCAGTAAGCCGAATCACATAGTCCTGTTTTAATTCATCAAGCTTAAGGAACATCTTATTATCATCATAGCCCCGGTCCATAACAAAAGTAGCTTTTCCAAACATTGCTTTTCCACGCTCCATGGCATCGAAGGTAACGCTATTGACAGAGGTGAAGGTCTTTTCTTTTGAAGAATGGATTTTGGAGTAAATGCTGACAGGATGATTGTCTTTTGTCATGACACAGGCCTCTGTTACATGGTAGCCTTTCTCGTAGACATTTTTTGTTTTAGTACTTTTGGAACCATCCCTTACCATACCAAGAGCCTCAAACTTATATCCGTCAGGCTTGATGACGTCACTGTCATCGATATGGATTACCGGATCATCGGGCACCCATTTACGAACAGTTTGAAGATAAGAAAGTAAGGCTTGTTTGGAAGTCCCTTTATTTAAATGTCTGGTAAGGCGCTCAACACTGTTGACCTTTTTAGAGTCTTCGTGAAGTTGATCTGCAATATCAGTCAGAAGACAACTACCAGAAGCTAACATGCCATAGGTCATGTCCGAAGTAAACTTTTTGTCCGGTTTGGAAAGCTTACGGGATATTTTGTTTGAAAAAGATAAAATTTCACGTTTCAAAGTGTAGGTTTTTGTAGTAGAATTAAGCATGAGGAATCCCTTTCTTTATTGTTTAGTGTAGATTTTGTTTCGCAACTTAATTCTACTACAAAAGGACTGGTGATTCCTTATATTTTGGGCATTTTCTGAAAGTTGTTCATTGCATTACTAGTGAAACAAGGGGTTTGTGGATAAAACTACGAAAACTCAAGCACAGGCAATATTATCGCCACCATGAAACCGTAAGGCTGAATAGTAACATATTAACGCTGCACGCGGCCGGAAGCGTCTCCGCCAGCCAGCTTCTTAACCTCTTCCACACTCACCTGGTTGAAGTCTCCTTCTATGCTGTGCTTTAAACAGCTTGCCGCTACTGCAAATTCTATGCTCTCCTGTGCGCTCATATCCGCCAGACTGGCATAAATTAATCCGGCTCCAAAGGAATCTCCTCCTCCCACGCGGTCTACGATGTGCATCGTATATTTCTTGCTGAAGTAGTACTCGCCGCCGCTATAGATCATTCCTGCCCAGTTATTGTCGTTGGCGGAAAGAGATTCCCTCAGGGTAATCGCTACCTTTTGAAATCCGAAGCGGTCAGCAAGGCGCTTTGCTACGTCCTTGTAGCCTTCATGGTTTACTTTACCCGTGGTAACATCGGTATCAGCCGCTTTTATGCCGAATACGTCACCGGCATCCTCTTCGTTGGCGATACATACATCCACATATTTACAAAGTTCGCCCATTACCTTGCCCGCTTTCTCCTTGCTCCACAGCTTGTTTCTATAATTCAAATCACAGCTTACGATAACTCCTTTTTCCTTCGCCTTCCTGCATGCCTCCAGGCAGATTTCCGCCACATTGTCTCCCAGCGCAGGAGTAATTCCCGTGAAGTGAAACCAGTCCGCACCTTCAAAAATCGCATCCCAGTCAAAATCCTCCGCCACTGCTTCGGCGATAGAAGAACCTGCTCTGTCATAAATGACCTTGGAAGGCCTTTGGGAGGCTCCTTTTTCCAGGAAATAGATTCCAACCCTCTTGCCGCCCCTCACGATGTCTGTAGTATCCACACCAAACTGCCGCAGCGAATTGATTCCTGCCTGACCGATTTCATGTGCCGGAAGTTTTGTCACAAAAGAGGAATCTAAACCATAATTTGCAAGGGATACCGCTACATTGGCCTCTCCGCCTCCGTAAGTAGCACCGTAGCTCCCTGCCTGAACGAAGCGGTAATAACCCTCCGGTGCCAATCTTAGCATGATTTCGCCGAAAGTCACTGTTCTTTTACTCATAACCTAAGTATTCTCCCTCCTATTTCTGAATGAGATGCACCGCAAAGCCGCCGATTTCATCCTTTAAGTAGATAGCTTTCATATTTCCCTTTTCATCTCTATTGGCAGTCGCTTCATCGAATATCACGCCCTGTCTCTCCATGTGATAAACAGCTCTTTCTATATAATTCGTACCGATAGCGATATGCCCGTTTGCTCCGAGATACGGAGTCTTCATCACTTCGATTCCTGTTCCTGCAAAGATAGATTTGACCCCTGTCTTTTTCGTCATTCCAAAAATCGTCTCGAAAATTCCTGCCGTATGATCTGCAGCCTTCTCGTCCGTCTCATTGATTCCCACATGCTTAAGCTCAAAGCCCAACATCTTCGTTACGGCTTCCCTGGTCAAAGCCTCGATCTTATCGAAGCTTCCCGCAGATACCAAATCTTTTTTTACCATCCAGCTGCCTCCGCATGCAACGATTTTACCAAAGTCCAGATATTCTTTTAGATTATCCGCCGTAATGCCCCCTGTGGGCATGAATTTCATCTTGCCGTAGGGCGCACTCATCGCCTTGATCATTTCAATTCCGCCTGCTGCCTCCGCGGGAAAGAATTTTACCGTATCGAGCCCCAGCTCGATAGCCGCTTCCACATCGCTTGGATTGGAAGTTCCCGGAATCACAGGAATATTTTTATCTACACAGTAGGAAACCACCTTGGGGTTCAATCCCGGGCTTACGATGAACTTCGCTCCGGCTGAAACGGCGCGGTCTGCCTGCTCTATCGTAAGGACTGTCCCGGCGCCCACCAGCATGTCCGGGAATTCCTTTGCAATGATACGAATGGATTCCTCCGCCGCATCCGTCCGGAATGTTACCTCCGCCACAGGGAGTCCTCCCCTGAACAAAGCCTCGGCAAGGGGCTTCGCATCCCTCTCATCGTCTAAAGCAATCACAGGTACAATACCTATTTTACCAATTTCTTCAATTATCGGATTCATGTGTGAATCGTCCTCCTTTTATACAATTGTACCATATACCTCTATCTGACTCAATGCAGGAAACGGCGAAGGGTCGTCCGCCTTTATCAAATTACCGAGGCGCACCCACGTGACCCGCTTCTTCTCGAATTCCAGAATATGGGGCAGGCTGCTTTTTTCCAAATCCCACTTTATGCTCGTTCCATCGGAAAATGTCAGCGTCACCTGCTTCCACCAGTTATCATGGGGAAAATCAGAACGGGTATATAGAACAATTTTGTCCGTCTCCACCTCATGGCCGAAATCCACACTCATCTGAGCATCCTCCCGCATATTGATCCCCCATGATTCGTAGGGCCATTCTCCATGAGAGCGGTTCTCACATACGCCGTCGATAGCGTTGCGAGCCGCAAAAACAGATTCTCCTCTCGTCTCCACGTTGGCCTGTGCATGAGGGTAACAATTGGTCTCCCCATGCTGGTCGCATACGTTCAGCGCAAGGTTTCTATAGGCCTTTATTTCATCCTCCCTGGCTATTCGCGCATATAAATAATGCCTGCTTCCGTAAAATACCTTGGGGGAATAGCAAATCCTTTTTTCCCCGAAGGGAATCTGATAGGACACGTTGTCCGTAATATATACAAAGGCCGGTCCCATAGCATCGTCCACCTGCAGCATCACATGAATATTCTTCTCCGGGGTTTCCAGTACGATTCGATCCCCCTCCGTATATTCCGCGGTGCATACGAGGCTGACGTAGTCCTCCCCGCTGCTTACGCATATGGTCTTTCCTTTTTTATCCAGAACCTTAAGTGCCAGAACTGCCATAGCTTCACCTGATTTAACCTTCCAAAATCTCTTTTACGCAGGCAGCTATCGCATTTTCCCTGCAATTTGTGAAGAAATATTCCCTAAACCGTTCTCCCGACAAGGCCCCTTTCACCAGGTCTCTGTCCAGATTCTTCAAGATCGTTATGATATCCTGATGCGTTATCTTTTTTACCTCATCGAGGATCTTCTTATTTCTCTGTTCGGGAATGACTCTATCCTTCGGATATCCCTGCCCGCTTTCACAGGAAAACAACTTCTCGAAGATATATGCCAGATTCAGTTCCGCACCCCAGCCGAAGCCCTTGGCAAAGGGGAGTGCAATCGCATTGCCGTCATTGATCTGGGCAAACATATATGCATCCGAAGGATCCACGATATGTCCGCACAGCACTCCCGGAAAAGAATTGCAGGCGAGCATAGCTCCTTCTCCCGTACCGCAGCCCGTCACTACGTAGTCTGCTGCTCCCGAATTCAGAAGCACCGATGCAAGAATGCCGTTTTGCACATATGTAAGGGAGTTCACATCCTCCGCACCGTACATGCCGTAATTATATACCTCGTGACCAAGAGGCTCCACCGTCTTTTTCAAAGTATCACAAATCAATTCATTCTTAGCCGCCTGGCTGTTTTCATTTATTAAAGCTATTTTCATTTTACTCCTTTCCATTACTGAGGCTGCTTTCCAATATAAGCAAGAATACCTCCATCCACATAAAGCACATGTCCGTTCACAAAATCAGAAGCATCCGATGCGAGGAATACCGCAGGTCCCTGCAGGTCCTCCGTTTCTCCCCAGCGCGCAGCCGGAGTCTTTGCTATAATGAACTGGTCGAAAGGATGCCTGGAACCATCAGGCTGGATCTCGCGAAGAGGTGCCGTCTGAGGCGTAGCAATATAGCCGGGGCCGATACCGTTGCACTGAATGTTGAATTCACCATATTCGGAAGCGATATTCTTAGTCAGCATCTTCAGTCCTCCCTTGGCTGCCGCATAAGCGGATACCGTTTCACGTCCCAGCTCGCTCATCATAGAGCAGATATTTATAATCTTGCCATGACCTTTTTTGATCATACCGGGAATTACCGCCTTGGAGACAATAAAGGGAGCGTTCAGATCAACATCGATTACCTGACGGAACTGTTCTGCCGTCATATCGCACATAGGAATACGCTTAATGATTCCTGCATTATTAACAAGAATATCTATTATCCCTACTTCCTTCTCGATAAGCGCCGCCATTTCCTGCACCTGCTCTTCGTTCGTCACATCGCATACATAGCCGTGTGCTTTGATTCCTTTTTCCTCATATGCCGCAAGGCCTTTATCCACTAATTCCTGCTTAATATCATTAAATACAATAGTCGCTCCCGCTTCCGAATAAGCGGCGGCAATCGCAAACCCGATTCCGTATGAAGCTCCTGTTATCAATGCAACCTTACCTTCCAGTGAAAATTTATTCATTAATCCACTCATATCCATATCTCCTTTTTTTCTTATTATTCGCTACATTAAATCTTTCATATCTACGCCGTCCATATCGTCAAACGCCTGATTCTCGCCCACCATTCCCCATATAAAGGTATATGCTCTGGAACCGCAGCCGGAATGGATGGACCAGCTCGGGGATATCACCGCCTCTTCGTTTCTCATTACAATATGTCTCGTTTCGCCAGGCTCGCCCATGTAGTGCATAACAAAGGCATCCCGCTGCATTTCAAAATAGAGGTATACCTCCATGCGCCTGTCGTGGGTGTGGCAAGGCATCGTGTTCCATACGCTTCCCGGCTTAAGCCCGGTCATGCCCATAACGAGCTGGCAGCTGTCTACCTGTCCGGGAAGTATGTATTTGCAGATGACTCTATGATTCGCATCCTCCAGGCTGCCTAGTTCCACCTTATTTTCATCCTTCACGATGACCACTCCTTCTTCGGGTTCTCCTTCGAGCTTTATCAATACGGTGGGATAGGATTTATGGGCAGGCGCACTGTTGATATAGAATTTGGCAGGATAGGAGGCATCTTTGCTTTCAAAAGAGATATCCTTTGCTCCCATACCCATGTACATTCCTTCTTTGAAGCCCACCTGATAACTTTTTCCATCAATGACAATCGTTCCTGCACCGCCGATATTGATTACGCCCATTTCCCTTCTTTGAAGAAAATATTCCGCCCGCAGCTCATCCCCTGCCGTCAGCTTAAGCATTTTCGAAACCGGCGTTGCCGCTCCTGTAATGATACGGTCAATATGGCTATATACAAGCTTGATTTCATCTCCCACGAATAAATCCTGAATCAGAAATTCTTCTCTCAGCCTCTGCGTCGTATAGTGCTTCACATCCTTCGGTGAAACCGCCGTTCTAAGTTCCATACCTTTCCCATCCTTCCTATTTTACTTTTTGACTTATAAAATATTTTATAAAATCACATGAACCCTTTTATCTGTTGTGCCTTTATCCTATCATACTATTTATTCCAATTCCTGTTTTATGTTTTCATAAATATTGCAAATATTGAACATACCCTTTATAATAAAGTTTAGAATAAAAAAAACTTGGAAATTCGGGGAAAGGATGGAGATATTATGAAAGAATTTACCTCATGTAAAATGGCAACCCAGCATTGTATTACCAATAAGTATTTTGCTCTTGCACATCTTTACAGCGATGAAAAGACGATGGACATGCACATCCATGACTGCTGTGAAATCTATTATTCCATATCAGGCGGAAAGCAGTTTTTGATCGACAACCGCTTTTATGATATCCGGCCCGGAGATATTTTCTTTATCAATCAATATGAAAGTCATTATTTGACACAGGTGGATACCGGCGAGCATGAGAGAATAGTCATTTCGGTACATCCTGATTATTTGCAGGAGATTTCCTCTGATCAGACCGATTTAAGCTATTGCTTTACTCACAGATTCAAGGGGCTTCCCCACAGACTTCATCTGGACCCGGAGATGAGCAAACGTTTTATTTATTTGATACATAAAATTGCCGATAGCGACGGCTTCGGCTTCGATTTGATGGAACGCGCTGCATTTTCCGACCTCATGGTCTTTCTCAACCGGACTTTCTATGAATCCTGCCATAAGGCGTATACGGAGACAGTTATTACCAATCATGCACAGGTAGACGATATTCTCAACTATATTAACCTGCATATTTCCGAAGATATTACCCTGGAACGGCTTTCCGAATATTTTTATTTAAGTTCCTCTTATCTGTGCCGTATTTTTAAATCCACCACCGGCACCACCATCAACAAATATATTACCGCAAGAAGAATTACTATCGCCAAGGCTCTGCTGAACGAGGGGATCACCGTTATGGAGGCTTGCAGCAAATGCGGCTTCAACGATTACAGCAACTTCTTAAAAGCTTTCACCAAAGCGGTGGGAATATCCCCTAAGAAGTACGCCCAGTTCAATTCTTAGCCTCGACCCTTGAGACGCTGTCCCAGCCGTATTTGGGGAAAATAATGTATTCCAGTATTTTAGAATGGGTAAAAGCAATTACCCCTGCACTGATAAACAATATGGGCCAGAAGACGAATACGCCCAGAGCGATGATGCAGCCGGCAATGACTGCCATGAAAAGCACCCAGGAAAAGTTTTTAAGCATCACCATGAAGGTCATGAAGAACAGGTTCTTAATATCCGTATCCAGACGGGCCGTAAGCGGAGGCATAAGTATGAGCATAAACAAATACAGTATCGCAAATACGAAATACAGCCAGAAGATAAAGGCTGCTCCCTGGAATTGTGCGCGATGCCAGATATATAAGCCTCCTGCGAAGAAAAAGCCGAGCGCAAGCATAATCAGCCACAAGACGGTGGATTGCCTGATGTTTTCCTTAAAGGCCTTCCAATATGACTGGAAGATATAGCTTTCCTCGTTTCGCGCCATTTTCAAGGTTACATAATAGAGCGCGGAGGATGATGCGCCAATCGTCACCACCGGCAGGCTTAAAAATACCCAAAGGAGGGTTAGAAAGAAGATATCGGTCACCTTCCCCATAAATCTCCAAATGGGATTGTCATAATGAAATAAATTCCCCATGCCTATATCCTCCGTTTACCAATATAATAACCAGTCTCTATCAAGCCTCATCAAGGCTTCCATGTAAAAATAATCTCCCCATGAATTACATTCGTCCACTCCGTAATGATTGCACGTATTGTAAGGCGAGCGATTAGAATAGGTACTGTGCAGCACCAGCCCGTTGGAAGACTTGGGATCCTTTACCGCATAATTATCATATACAGACTTTATAAGCTGCATTGCCAGCTTCTTATATACGTCTCTATCCTCTTTATCCATGAATTTGACCATTTCCAGCATACCGCAGACAGCAATAGAAGCTGATGACGAATCCCTCGGCTGGTCATCCCCATCCGTAAATTCCAAATCCCAGAAAGGAACCATATCCTTTGGCAAATGCTCTAAAAAGTACTGTGTTACATTCTTAAATATTCCAATATACTCTCTTCTCTTCGTATATTTATAGGCCAGTGTACTTCCATAGATTCCCCATGCCTGCCCTCTCGCCCATGCGGACCCGTCTCTATAGCCCTGGCAAGTCGATCCATGGTCAGGCGCTCCGGTATTCATATCGAAAAAGAAGGTATGCCACGTGGAATAGTCATTGCGGATCACATTTCGGATTGCTGTATGTATATGCTTTTCAGCAATGTCCCGATATTTCTCGTCCCCGGTTTCCTCCGAAGCCCAATACAGAAGAGGCAGATTCAGCAGACAGTCTATAATCAGCCTATAATTCTCAGGCGCATCCATAGGCCCCCACGCCTGAATGAACTCACCGATCGGATGAAATCTGGTGAGCAGCTGATCTGCAGCTTTAATTGCCGCCTCCCTTCCCTTCCTGCTTCCAACCAGCTTATAACCGGCAACGCAGGAGGGCGAATACAGAAAGCCCATGTCGTGGTGATCCACTTCTATTTTATTGTTTATCCTATTCCAAAAACTGTTTATCTGAATCTCTCCGGCTTTCTTCAGCCTCTCATCTCCCGTGTACTCGTAGGCCAGCCATATTTCTCCTGTCCAGAAGCCCGTAGTCCAATAGTTGTTCTCTATGGGCCTGTAAAAATTGTTTTCGCTGTAGGCGTTCTGAAACTTGTCGGTAAATTCGGGCAGATTGCGGATTGTCTGCTCTGAGCAAAACTGAAGCGCTCGTTTTATTTCTTCTCCGGTGATTACCGGCATATTTCCAAATAGCATGCCCTTGCCTCCTTTTAAAATCTTAACCTTTTAATCCGGTGGACGCGACTCCCTCTACAAAGTATTTCTGCAAGCACAAAAATACTATAATAACCGGAATCAAGGATACCACGGAGCCTGCCATAATAAGCCCGTATTCCGCCGAATACTGTCCGATGAACATCTTTAATCCGAGCTGTATCGTCTTCTTTGTCTCTGTTTTTAAGTAAATCAACGGTCCCAGATAGTCGTTCCACGTGTTAACAAAGGTAAAAATAGTGAGCGTGGATAGCGCAGGCTTTGACAGAGGAAGCATTATTTTAAGGTAAATCCGGTATTCGCTCATGCCGTCGATCCTCGCTGCCTCGCATAAATCGTTAGGGATTCCTTCATAAAACTGTTTCATTAGGAATACCCCGAAGGCTGAAAACGCCTGCAGACAAATCATAGCCAGCAGCTTATCGTTGAGCCCCATTCCTCTCATCATAATGAACTGGGGGACCATATATACCTGCCAAGGCATTGCAATCGTGGATATATATGCCAAAAAAAGTACATTTTTATGTTTAAACTCCAGCTTCGCAAAAGAATAGGCGGCAAAGCTCGATGTGAGCAATTGTAAAAAGGTGACTACAATCGTTAAAAATATCGTATTCTGAACGAATTGCAAAAGCGGAATCTTTGTCCATATCTTAATATAATTGTCCCATTTGGGAACTTCCGGTATCCAGACAAAAGGATTCATCAGAAAAACCTCTCTGTTGGATTTAATGGATGCGGATAGCATCCACAAAAACGGAACGATCATAATCGCGGTAATTATAAGCAGAATAAGATATATACCAACTTTTCCGGCAATCTTATTTCTTTTTCTCGATTTAAATTTTTTTACTGAAACACTACTTCCCATTACGGTTCCTCCTTTTTGGTTTATTTTATTCCCCCAGCTTTTTTTCATACCGGAACTGTATCAGCGTAACGATAAGCACCAATACGAACAATACCATTGCGATAGCGCTGGAGTATCCCAAATCCCAATAATTGAATGCATTCTGATAAATGTAATAAACAAGGACCGTGGAAGAAATGCTCAGCTTTCCATCTCCGCCTCCGGCCAGCATGATTGCAATATCATATACCTTGAAGCAATTGATGGTTAGCATCACCACAACAAAAAATGTGGTGGCACGAAGCTGCGGCCATGTGATAAACTTGAACTTCTGCCATGTATTGGCACCGTCCAGACTGCCCGCTTCGTATAATTCGGCAGAAATACCCTGAAGTCCTGCCAGATAGATTACCATATAATAACCCATGTATTTCCACACACTGAATAATATTAAGGTAAGGAGTATAAGACTTCCGCTGAACCACTTGGGCAGATTATCCTGCGGCACTCCAAATACGTTTAACAGCAGATAATTTACCGGCCCTTTCGACGGGTGAAAAATCATGCTCCATACCGCTGTTATTGCCACTAAGGATGCTACATAAGGGAAAAATGCCACTGTTCGGAAGAATCCCCTCGCTCTGATTTTTTGATTCAGCACGATAGCCAGAGCTAACGAGGCTATCATCGTAAGAGGTACCGTTCCTATAACGTAAATGATCGTGTTTTTAAGCGCCGCCACAAAAAAAGTATCTCCAGTGAGCCTTTTGAAATTATCCAGGGCAGCGAATTCAATCGTGTTGTTTCCGTCCCATTTCATGAAGGCGAGCAAAAAGGCGAATACGATAGGAACGAGAGTAAATACGGCAAATCCTATAAAATTGGGCGCAATAAACGAGTAGGCTACCAAGTCTCTTTTCGCTTCTCTGCTTATCCTTCTGTTATTTCTGATTGCCGTGGCCTTACGCTGCACGCTCTCTCTCTTGGCAATCAGCTTTTGTTTTTTCTTCATATCCATTTCGATACGAATCTGCTTCATCAAATCCGCGGACTCCACTTCCAGCTTTTTCATCCGGGCTGTCTTTTTTGCGTCCATTTAAATAACCTCTTTCTGATAGTTCGGGGCCGGTATTTACCAGCCCCGGAATTGTCATATTTACTTAAGGATTACTGTCCTAAAATTTTTCCGACTTCATCATTCATCGCTGCGATACCTTCGTCAACGGTCATTTCGCGATTCATGATGGATTTGTGATATGTATCGAGAATATCGTTAACTGCGGATACATTTTCTGCATAAGGAACTTCCAGATATAAGTTAGATACATTAAGAGCTTCTTTGCTCGCATCGTCTTGCGGGAATCCGTCAAGGCCGGAAATAATGCCTGCAACTTCATCGTTCATAAGTGCGGGGAAGTTGCCTGTTTCAGCCATAACTTTCGCACCTTCCGCACTGGATACCCAGTTTACGAAATCAAATGCTGCCTGTTTCTGATCGGATACGCTTGTTACTGCCAGACCCGTAATCGTACCGAGTGTGGAACCCGCTTCTACGCCTTCTGCGTGAGGATATTTTACCATACCCCAGTTGCCGCAAAGAGAAGCATCATACTCGCCGCTGGCAATATTGGACATCAAAGTAGATATAAACCATGAACCCATATTCATCATCGCTACATCTCCGCCTGAAAATGCTGCGGAATAGTGTAAGCCTTCTGCACTCAGATCAGCATAATTCCTGCAGATCTGGTCATCTTCCTGCTTCAGGACCATTTCATAATACGGTTTAAAGAAATCATAGTTTCCATCCAGGATGGTATGCTGTCCGTCAAGCACGCCGAACAACTGGACAGCACTTCTCCATGTATGATAATGTGTACCGTAAATCTGAGAACCGAAGGTAGGGTCTGCTACCTGTCTTGCCAGAGCATCGTATTCATCGAAGGTCATATCGTTTGTAGGATAATCAACACCCGCTGCATCAAAAATGTCCTTATTGTAGAAAACTACCCAGAAGTCATTTCTGAAGGGAAGCTCATAAAGGCTTCCGTCTACCGTAACCTGCTTATCAACGCCGCCGTACTGGCTAAGATCGATGCCTGCCGCGGAAATGTAGCTGTCAAGAGGTTCCAGCGTATTTTTGGAAACCAAGGTCGCATAACCGGGAACATCCTTGATCGTAACTACGTCGAAATCAGAACCGCTACCGGATAATTCCGTCGCAAGTACTGTCATGTAATCCGTAGATCCTAAATCTACCATTTCAACTGTAACGTTAGGATTAGCCGTTTCATACGCTTCCTTCAGCGCTTCCCAGTAAGGCGTAATGTCTTTATCCCATATCGCCCACTTAAGTGTAACGGGCCCCGCCGTATCCGCCTCTCCGGTATCCTCTGCCTCCGCTGCTTCCTCAGCCGCCGGTGTCTCCGCAGCCGTACTTTCCGTCTCCGTCGTAGCTGCCGGCGTATCTGCTGCCGCAGAACCGCATCCGGCAAACAAGGTTGCCATCATTGTTGTTGCAAGAAAAATTCCTAAAAGCCTTTTTTTCATGAATAGATTCCTCCCTTTTCACGATAATTAATTTAATAGTAGCAAACATACCCTTAAGGTTATTAACCCGATGGGCTAATGTGGTTTAAGTATATAAATTATTTGTTTTATTTTACATGAAAAATTTCTTTATTTCATTCATAATTCATTCTTAATTCTCGATCATCCGGAAAAAAAGCTTCACTTTTTTTGATTAAGATGCACTATTTTTTCTACTTTGTCGTTTTATTGGTTTTTCCTTTTCAACAAAACTTCGGTTGTGCTAGAATACATTCAAAGACATCGTATTGCACAGTTCAGCGTAAAGGTCTCTTAGATTGGGAAGGGGGAACAATATGATTCCTGCAAGATATAAACTGAGCAAATACCTTCATACAATACGTGCACGTATTTTGCTTAGCACCGTCATGTTAATCGTCATTATAAGCATTATCATAACCTCTATCAGCTATTTCGTGGTTTCTACCAGCCTACAGAAGAATTTAATCCAAACTTCAGAGACTAAGCTGGCCTTTTTATGCTCGTCCATAGATGCTAACATAGGCAACGTTATTGGCTTCATCCGCTCCTGTCAGATCAGCAGTAAAATCAAAAACTTCGCTGCGGAAGCGGATACGGGCAGCAACAGCATTAAACGGGAGGCCCACGATTTTATCATGGAAACCTACGCGGCCAACGCCGCTCTTCCTTCTTCGCTCATTCGTCTCGTAATCATCGGCAAGGAAAGAAGCGACATCGTACAAGTGGTGGAATCTCCTTATTCCACCGTAGCGGTTTCCGCCAATGCCATTTTATCTCTTTCTTATTTCGATACACTTCACTCCAATCCGGGGGAGGTATCCACAGGAATATTAATGGACCCCTTTTTTACTACGAAGCAGGTCCCCATGATTCCTTTTGTCCATACCATCGATCATCCTTATGAAGCCGGCGAACTTGGATATATTTATACGGAGATGTCCCTCTCCGTTATTACCAGCCCCATTAAGAACTATTTGTCGGAAACGGACAGCCGTTTTTTCTTTCAGATAGGAGATTACCTCTATGAGTATAGCGACCATACACTGGTTCCCGCTTCGATCCAGTTCGAATTAGAAGAAGATTTGTCTGATATCTCTCTAAGCAGCGATACCGTCATACAAAAGGTCTATAATCCGGAAAGTAAAGGTTATTCCATTATGATAACACGCCCTCTCGGCACCAAGGGCTGGTATGTGACCGAGTGCCTGGACCAAACAGTACTGTCCCAAAACATTTACCGTACGTTTTTCTTAATAGCTTTGATCATTCTTACTTCCGCCAGCATAATCGGAATCCTTCTTTCCTGGTTCTTGTCCAAAACGGTAAATGTTCCGGTCCATAAACTTCAGGAAAGGATGAAGAGAATCGCAGGCGGCGATTTCGAAAGAGACCCTTCAACGGAGTGGGAGCATGAACTGGGTGACATCGGTAAGAATATCAACGACTTGTCAGAAAATGTACAATTGCTGATGAATCAAAGAATAGCAGATGAGCGGCAGAAGAAGGATTATGAATATAAAATGCTGCAAAGTCAGATTAATCCCCATTTTATATACAATACACTCAATTCCATTAAATGGATGGCTACTATTCAGAATGCCTCGGGTATCGCCGAGATGACCACATCTCTTTCCCGGCTGTTGAAGGACATTGCCAAAGGGACTACCAATCTCGTTACCTTAGAGCATGAAATTTCTTTAATCAATGATTATTTTACCATACAGCAATACCGTTACGGCGGTACTATCACACTTCATTATAATATTGAAGACGAGGCCTTAACCTCTTGCAGGATATTGAAGTTCACTTTACAGCCTATTGTGGAGAATTCCATTTTTCATGGTATTGAGCCGAAAGGAAACGCAGGAAGCATCGAAATTCATATCTACCGGGATGAGGCTTATGACGTACATATCGATATTACCGACGACGGAGTAGGCATGACGCCGGAGGTGGCCGCTCATCTTCTTGATACGGAGATTCCGGCGGAATCCTCGTTCTTTAAGGAATTCGGCATCAGCAACGTTCACAAGCGTTTGCAATATGAATTCGGCGATAAATACGGACTATCCGCGAAAAGCAAAATAGGTGAATTCACAACTATTTCTATATTGCTGCCGTTCCAATTAGAGCCTTGCGATTCAAAGGATTCAGAATCTCAGACCCAGGGGGGGATCTCATGATTAATTTACTTATAGCCGATGATGAGCCGTTGGTGCAGGCGGGCATCAAATCCATGCTGAACTGGGAGGATTACGATATAAATATTATAGGAACAGCGACCAATGGAACCGTCGCTTACAATATGATAAAGGAGCATTCTCCTGAAATAGTCATAACGGACATTAAGATGCCTCTCATGAGCGGTCTCGAACTGGCTAAGAAATGTTATGAAGAAGGAATGTCTCTGCCTGTATTTATCATCCTTACCAGCTACGAAGAATTCCAGTTCGTAAAGGAAGCCCTTACCTATCAGGTCGTCGATTACCTTGTAAAGCTGGAGCTGACTCCTGAGATTCTTGGAGAATCCTTAAAGCGCGCTATTGGAAAGATGTCCGAGCTGCAGAAAAAAATAAGCGGTACAGATACTTCTATCAGCAGTATTTACTTATTAAAGGAGCAGTTTTACACGAGGCTGGTTTTGAACCTGTTCGAATCTGAGCATCAATTTGAAACTCAATTCAATAACCTCAACATCGATTTCAATTACAAAGCCTTTGCCGCCTCTTATATCGAAATACAAAGCACGAAACTGCCTTCCATGTCCTCAGAAAAGAAACTTAACCTATACACCAGCAGCCTGCAAATTGTAAGGGAGCTTACGGCTAAATACATTCCCTGCCATGTTCTGTCACTGGATACGAAGCATTTTGCTATTATCTTCTTTTTGGATAAGTACACTGAAGAGTTTAAGGAGATTATCCGCAGCACCATAGAACAGGTCTCTTCCATGCTCTACAACTATTACAGTGTCACCATACTGGCCAGTATCGGAGCGGTGGTAAAAAAGCCAATTCAAATTGCTTCTTCCTTTCAGGATGCTAAGCAGATATTTTCACAGCTGACACCGGAGCAGCCTCTTCTTTTTGCAGAGGATACTCCTTACGATAAGCCTCTTAGAAATGTTTTCAATATGTCTTTATTTAAAGAGGACATACGAAAGGCCTATGCCGAATTCGACGAAAAGGCCCTTTATGCTATTTTTACTTCTATCATGGAGCTGTTCCAGAATCGACCCGCCCACTACGTACAAGCCCTGGACGCTGCCGGGAATATTTTATATCTGTCCCTTTCCCTTTTGAATAACGGCGAGCAGATAGTATCGGAAATATTCAAAAATAAAAGCAACGGCTATCGTTCTCTTTACGAGCTTACCAATGTGGAACAGATATTGGCTTGGCTGACCATATTCCGTGACGGGCTGTGCGAAAGCTTCGCTACCCACAACAAGGATTATAAGAACCATATCGTTATCAACGTGAAAAAGTATATAACTGAACATGTAGAGGAAAAGCTAACCTTAAATAAAGTGGCCGAGGTTTTTAATATAAGCCCAAACTATTTAAGCGTCCTTTTTTCCAAATACAATGATTTAGGATTTACCGATTACATCAATCAGAGTAAAATCGACTCCGCAAAAAAGATGATGACAAATGGTGATCTTAAGATATATGAAATATCTGATGTCCTCGGTTTTGAAAGTGCATTTTATTTCAGCCGCGTGTTTAAAAAGGTAACCGGAGTCTCTCCCAGGGATTATATGAGCCAAATTATATAAATATTAAATAAGAAAGTGACGATTGGTCTTTTGTTCTAGAAAGGAATGGTTATCTGTATGTTTTTTGAATTTGCTAAGGAGTACAAGCAATCACTTATTCCCTTTACCCCCTTTGCCCCCATTACCAACAGGGAGGCTTGGAATGCTTTGGATATGCAGTGGCGGAAGGAATCAATCAGACTGGGTGAAAAATACCTGGGATTTTCCTTTCCTTATATCTCAGCCTCTGATTTCATGGATTTTTTGAAGACAGGAAACAGGGTCCGTTTCGAGTCCAAATCCTTCTCTAAGCGTCTGGCTCTCGGTGCGTTGATACTTGCGGAATGCACGGAAAATGAAGGGCGGTTCATGCAAGATATTATAAACGGTATTTTTTCTATTTGCGAGGAAAGTGCATGGCAGCTTCCGGCACATAATTCCTATATCCGCGACTGCGAACAGCTTCCCCTCCCCGATGCGACAGCTCCCGTATTGGACCTGTTTGCCTGCGAGACAGGTGCAGTTTTGGCTGCTGCCTATTATCTGATGAAGAACCCTCTGGATGAAATCAGCCCCTTCATAACGAAAAGGATTCTCTCGGAGCTTAAGCACCGCATCTTTACCCCTTATCTAAACGTCCATTTCTGGTGGATGGGTAACGGAATTGAGCCGATGAATAACTGGACGATCTGGTGCACGCAGAATGTCCTGCTTTCCGTTTTCTTAACGGATGAGAATGAAGATATCAGACACGACGTTTTTCTGAAGGCTTGTGAAAGCACCGATCACTTTCTTGCCGAATACGAAGATGACGGCTGCTGTGACGAAGGCGCTCAATACTACCGTCATGCCGGTCTTTGCCTGTTCCATACCATGGAAATACTAAATGCAATAACGAAAGGTCACTTCGCATCCCTCTATGAGGATACGAAAATCCAAAATATTGCTTCCTACATACTGAACGTTCATATCGATGATAAATATTATGTGAACTTTGCGGATTGCTCTCCGGCCGCAGGACGCGCAGGAGTACGGGAATATTTATTTGCCAGGCGGACCGGCAATAAGGTGATGGAGCAGTTTGCCGCTGACGATTTCAAGAAGGACCTGCCTGCATCTTTCCTTCTGTCTTCGGAAAATAATCTGTACTATCGTTTGCAGAACGCATTTACCGCTGCGGAGATAAAGGCTTGTGATACCAGCTTTCCACTTCCCCGCCGGGATATTTTTTATCCCAGTACAGGTCTCTTTATTGCAAGGGACGAACGGCTTTTCCTTGCCGTAAAAGCCGGAGATAACGGAGACAGCCATAACCATAACGATACCGGAAGCTTTACCGTATACAAAGACGGCAGGCCCATGTTCATCGACATCGGAGTGGAAAGCTATACAAAGAAAACCTTCTCATCCCGGCGTTACGAAATATGGACCATGCAGTCAGCCTATCACAACCTTCCTACGGTGAACGGCTTTATGCAAAAGGACGGGGCCGAATATAAGGCAAAGGATGTGATCTGCCGAATGGAAAAAGATATATGCGATATCGAAATGGATATCTCCGGGGCTTATCCTATGGAATGTAACCTTCTTTTCTATAAACGGCGTGCAGCCTTATACAAGGGCAAATATATCGCTATTGAGGACAGCTTTTCTGCCCCTGCTTCTCAGGTCGTTATCAGCCTTATGTCCTATGAAAAGCCTGTAGTCAGTCATTCATCCGGCGGGAGCAGTGTCACTGTTTCCATAGGTACTTTGGGGAAGATACAGATAGAGGGCGGAAATGTTTATAATATAGAAGAAATTCCAATAACCGACCCTCGCCTGGCGGTTGTCTGGGAGCACGAAATCTACCGCATTTTGGTCATACCGGATAAAGGTAAATTGAAAATGCTGATTTCATAAAGTACATTAAGGTATACAAAAGGAGGAAGCAGTGAAAAAGATCAAGAAAATAAAGAAGATTAAATTGTTCAGAAGATACGGTATCATAAAGCAAATAAGCGTTGCCTTTATTATTCCCATTCTCTGTGTCATTCTCGTGGGTGTACTGGCTTACTCTCAGGCAGAAAAAGGCATAAGGGAAAAATATGAGGAATCATCTCTGGCTGCCATAAAAATGACCGACCAGTATATCGACCTGGGCCTGCAGCTGGGAGAAGCCGAAGCCTTGAAATATGCCAACGATGCCAACATGAATAAATATTATCTGGGTTTATACGAAGGGGACAACTCCAAAAAAATACAGACCATAGACAGCATGAAATCCGGCATGGAAACCGCTCGCACCACCAATAAGTTTATTCATGATATACATATCATCACTCAACCCGGTGTTATTATGCAGACTACAAAGGATATGAAAAAGGGAAGCGGCACTGGCTTTTACGATGAATTGGAGAGTGAGATTCAAAAAACCCACGGTCCCGGCATATTTTCCGCCTGGCTGGATTCCCATGCCCTCATCGATGAGAGACTGGGGACTAGCGCAGAGGATTATCTTCTTTCCTACTACTGCGCTTCTAACAATTCAAAGGCGGGGGTTGTTGTGGATATAAGCAAAAGTACGATTCTGGACATTCTCGATAAAACGGATATTGGTGCAGGCAGTACAATAGGGCTCATAACAGGCGGCGGCAGAGAAGTAGTTACCGGCAGCGAGCTGGAATTTTCTTTAATGAACATGGAATTTTATAAGCAATTTCAGGACTCTGATGAAACGCAGACTATCGGCTATATAAAGGAAGGCGGTATGAACTATCTTCTTCTTGCTTCCAAAAGTAACATCGCAGGTATCGTTGTATATGCTTTAATACCCAGAAATATTGTGACCCAAAAGGCGGACAGCATCAAAACCATTACCATTCTTCTCGTTATTTTATCCTGTATCATCGCAAGCGTTCTTGCAGCTTTGATTTCTACAAAGATCAGCAGGAGAATGAAGCTTATTATGGCTGGCCTGAACAAGTCTTCTTCCGGTGACCTTACGGCCGAGATAAGAATACGGGGGAATGACGAATTCAGCAGCATCGGGCAGAGCGTCACACAAATGTTAGATCATATGCGCATTCTGGTTCACGACTTCAAAGAGAGCGTTTCCCGGGTATCGGAAACCTCAGACGAAGTGAAAAATACTTCTGACACGGTAAACAGCCATTCCGGAGACATCAATCATGCCATCGAAGAAATTCGCCAGGGAATCGAAAACCAACGAGAAAATGCCAATGAGTGCCAGCAGAAAATGGATCTGCTGTCCGGAGAGATAAAGACGGTATTGCAGGAAATAAAGAAGATTGAAACCTTCGCCTCTTCCAGCCATGAAATGATTAAATCGGGAGTATTGCAAATGAATTCTTTATCTCAAAGTTCGGATTCCACCTCGCAGGTTACGGCGAAGGTCATCGACAACATTTCCTATTTGTCGCAGAAAGCAAAATCCATCGAAGCATTTATCGGCATTATCAACGATATTTCGGAACAAACCACGCTCCTTTCCTTAAACGCCTCCATTGAGGCGGCCCGCGCAGGTGCCGCAGGCCGCAGTTTCTCAGTGGTCGCAGAAGAAATACGCAAGCTCGCTGACAACTCCCTGCACGCGGCGGAGCAAATTCAAAACACGGTAAATGACATTATGGTTCAAATGCAGGAGACTACGGGAAACGCACAGGAGGCGAAGGAAATTGTTAGCGAGCAGGAGAAGGGCGTAAAAGATATGTCTGCCATTTTCAACAAGCTAAGCCTCGGAATGGCGGAACTCATCATGAGTGTAGATGAAATAAGCCAGAACGTGGAAAGCGTAAACGCCGGGCGCCATGCGACTAAACTAGCCGTTGGAAGAATCACCGAAGTCACCGAAGCCACCTCCAACTTTGCCGCCAGGGTAGGTGTACTGGCGGATGAGCTTCTGATAAATGCGGAGAAAATGGACTCTATCTCTCAGAACCTGATGGAGGATATGGGTACGCTGGAAAAGAAAATGGAACATTTTGTGGTGGAATGAAATGATTTCGTTATTGTTCACACAGTAGCTTAACACTTGCTGTTAAGCTACGTAAGAACGTGATTCAAGAGATGATTTCTGCTTCGCGTAGCGAATTTACATGCAAAAAGTTTGCATTGCAGAACATCATGCGTTACTGTGAATGGAGTGAACAGTAACATAAATTGTGATCGGGTTTAACAACATATAGTAAATAATATTTACAAAACTAAATTAGTAATGTATAATTACCAAGATAATAAGGGGTTTCCTATACGATGTTGTTTGCAAGCACTTTCGTTGGGAAGCTCTTTTAATATGGTGAGGGAGAAACTTAATGAAATGAAGAAAACACTTGTTATTTTAACAAAATACCTATCCAGCCTTGGTCCCCGCAGAATTCTCTGCATGTTTGTAGGCAATGCTTTTCTTGGTATGGGAATCGCTTTTTACCGTCATGCGGCATTGGGCAATGACCCTTTTTCTGCGATGACACTATCCTTATCTATGAATACCCCTTTAAATTATGGAACTTTTCTTTTGTTATTTAACTTGTTTCTTTTCAGCTTTCAGTTCTTTTTCGGTAAAAGATATATTGGAATCGGAACTCTGGTAAATTGGACTCTGATCGGCTATATAGCAGATCTATTCATGTATTTGGATACCCGTTACATTACACTCCCCGATACATATCCAATCCGGCTGATCGCTCTGCTTTTTGCTATTCTTATAACGGCAATGGGTGTATCCCTCTATCAAACTTCAGCCTCCGGCATCTCTCCCTATGATTATCTTTCGCTTGGGCTATCAGAACAAACTCATATACCTTATCTTTTCTGCCGTATTGCCTGTGATGGAACCGCAGTAATCATAGCCTTCATAGCCGGCGGATTTGTTGGTATCGGAACGCTCCTTACTGTTTTGATGCTTGGACCTTCCATACAGTTTTTTACAAAGACTGTTTCAAAGAAATTATTAGTATAGTATGACCCAAAGTCTTCCGGCTATAAGTAAGGCATGGAGTTGATGGAAATGTTGTAAATACTAAACATGCCCCTTATAATGGTAACTGGAGCTATGCAAAGCTTGAAATTATAGCTAAAACAAAAGAAAAGGGAAGGGTGCAGATCATGAAAGAATTTACATCTAACATGGAAGCGATTCAGTATTGCATTACAAATAAGTATTTTTCTCTTGCACATCTTTACAGCGATGAAAAACCGCTGGACATGCACATTCACGATTGTTACGAAATTTATTATTCCATATCCGGAGGTAAACAGTTCTTAATCGATAATCGGTTTTATACGATTGAACCGGGAGATATTTTCTTTATTAACCAGTATGAAAGTCATCATTTGACACAGATAGATGCACGCATTCATGAAAGGATCGTCCTCTCCATTCATCCCGATTATTTAAGCCGTATTTCGTCTGAGACAACTGACTTAACTCATTGTTTTACTCACAGGAATGCCGATTATCCTCATAAATTTCATCTCGATTCCGATTTGAGCAAGCGATTTATTTACCTGATACATAAAATAGCGGAAGCCGAAGGCTTCGGCATGGACTTGACGGAGCGTTCGGCTCTTACTGAACTTATGGTGTTTTTAAATAAGTTTTTTAATGAATCCTGCCACCGCAAATATAAGGAAGCAGTCACAACGAATCATGCTCAGGTGGATGATATCCTTTCCTACATCAATCAGCATATTTCTGAGAATTTGACACTTGAAATGCTGTCGGAAAACTTTTACTTAAGCGGTTCTTACTTATGCCGTATCTTCAAGTCCACCACCGGAACTACGATCAACAAATATATTACCGCGAGAAGAATTACCATCGCAAAGTCTCTGCTAAATGAAGGACTTTCTGTAACGGAGACTTGTGAAAAATGCGGTTTTAACGACTATAGTAACTTTTTAAAATCCTTTACTAAGGCAGTAGGCATATCTCCGAAGAAATATGCCCGGTTTAACTCCTGATGAAGCACCTTATAAATTAAAATATGCCTTTGCATTATTATAACAAATATTTTCAATCATCTCGCCCAAATAATGCATATCCTTCGGATACTCTCCGTTTTCAACCAGGGCTCCGATCCTGTTACAAAGAATTCGGCGAAAATATTCGTGTCTTGGAAAGGACAGGAAGCTTCTGGAATCGGTCAGCATTCCAATAAAGGTAGAAATCAGTCCGACATCCGACAAGGCATTCATCTGTCTTTCCATGCCGTTCTTGTGATCACAGAACCACCATGCGCTGCCGAGCTGTATTTTCCCTCTGATTCCGCGAGCATTGCTCTGAAAGTTACCGGCCATGGAAGCCAGCATTTCTGCATCCTTGGGATTCAAGTAATAGAGAATGGTTTTGGGCAGTTCCTCCGTTTGATCCATTGCATCCAAAAGGGCGGACAATTGAGGGGCATAATTGAAATCGTTCAGACTGTCAAAGCCGGTATCCGGCCCTAGTTTTTTCAGCATTCTTGTGGAATTGCTGCGGATTGCTCCGATGTGGAGCTGCATGACGAGATCATGGCGGGCATATTCCCGGCCAAGCTCTGTCAGCAGAAAACCGCGGTACTTGGCTACTTCCTCCGAAGACAAAGATGCTCCTGCCATACGTTTCTTATAAATAATATTTCCTTCTTCATAATCGGACGGCATGTAAAAGCTGCCCTCCAGACTATGATCCGTTACACGGCATCCGGCCCCAATAAAATAATCCAGCCTTTTTTTCAGCGCCGAAATCACATCCGCCAGGGAAGAGATATTAAGTCCGGTCTTCTCCTCTATCCGTCTTATATAAGAAGGAAAATCTGCTTTTTCTATGCCTAAAGCCTTTTCCGGGCGGAAGGTTGGAAGTACTCTGATGCTGAAATCTTCTCCCGCCATACTTTTATGCCATTCCAAATCGTCCGCAGGGTCATCTGTAGTACACAGTACCTCAACGTTCTGCATCCTTAACAGATTGCGGTTGGAATATTCCCTGGTTTTCAGCTTCTCATTACAGGCATCCCATATATCTCCGGCAAAATCAGGAGTGAGGACCGTATCGATGCCAAAGTATCGTTTAAGCTCCAGGTGAGTCCAATGGTACAACGGATTGCCTATGCAGTTTTGTACGGTATAGGACCACACTACAAACTTCTCCAGAGGTTCTCTGTTACCGGTTATCAGCTCTTCCGGAACACCGGCAGCGCGCATAACCCGCCATTTGTAATGGTCACCGCCAAGCCATACCTCGGTCATATTGTTATAGCAGGAATCCTCATAGATATTCCGGGGATTCAGATGATTGTGAAAATCAATAATCGGCATCTTTTCCGCATGCTGATGATATAGCTCCCTTGCAGTGGCGGTGCCGAGCATAAAATCTTCATGAATAAATGATTCCATAAACAGAGGCTCCTTTCAAATCGCCTATAACCTATACATACTTTTCCAGTGTTTTTCTTACGGCTCCGGGCCCGGCAAGCATCTCCCGGAAATAGATACACACAAGGGGCGCAAGGCCTGCATCGTATAAATTTACTCCGAAAATGTTCTTATTCTCTAAAACAGGTCTTATTCTCTTCTCTATTTTTTCTTCCGTGTTATCGTCACAACCAAGGCTCAGCCCAACCATACGCGGGAGAAGATCATCCAGAAGAGGATCTGGGCTGAGTTCGAAAGGAGTTCCGTCGTCATCGATACTCATAAGATAACGGAGCCATCCTGCGAATACCAAGGGAATCCTCTTCAGATCGGAAACATTAAGCTGAGGAGAAGCAATATATGCCTTAACGGTTTCGCCGAAACGGATAGCAAGCTTCTGGGAAGTATCCGTTGCGATGCGCTGCGGAGTATCCGGCATGAACGGATTGGGAATACGCACGTTTAAAACGGTATCGATAAACTGCTTCGGGTCAAGAATGCCGGGATCGATTACTACGGGAAGCCCTTCCTCGTATCCGATCTCCTCTACCAGTCTGCGCAGAACATCGTCCTTCATTTCCTTCGAAATCAAATCATAACCGAGTACGCAGCCGAACACTGCAAGAGCCGTATGAAGCGGATTCAGGCAAGTGCAGACTTTCATTTTCTCCACCTTATCCACCGTTTCACGGTCGGTAAAAATAATACCGCCCTTTTCCAGCGGGGGCCGTCCGTTAGGGAAGTCATCTTCGATGACGAGATACTGACATTCTTCCGCATTTACGAAAGGAGCCACATAAGTATGTTTGTCAGTAATGACGGG
>JAEWPN010000008.1 GCA_023399455.1 Bacillota bacterium | reverse complement strand
CTTTCATCCTTCTCCTTACTTTCCCTTCCAAGAATACTTAATCGCATATCTTCCGCCGCATCCTGTAATTTCTCATTCTTATTTTCAATAAACTGAATTCTCAAATGGTATTCCTCAAGCATCTTCTCGCATAAATGTCCCTCGAAATCCGCCTCCTCGTATATTCCTGTATCCCTCAGACGACTGCGGAGCGCTAAAGAGCTCTGTATCGTATATCTGCCGTAAAGAGTATCGATCCATGTATTTGCATTGGAATTAACAATTGCCGCATCAATTTTCTGATACCGGTCAATCAGATCAATAATCTGCTGATAGGCAGACTCCGCCTGCTTTGCAAAATCTTCTCGTGTCAGACGGCTGTCATATACCATCTTTTCGTTGTGCTTTACCGTATCGACAAAGCTCGCATTCCGAATCCTATCCCCAATCTTCTTTACCAGCAAATCCCTCTCATCAAGAGCTTGCGTCACCAACATTCTCTCCGCCATCACATTTACCTCCTATTTGTTCGATAAAATGATTTTACAGAGAATGACGATGCATGTCATCCAAGTATGTCTTGGAGACAAGGAAATAATAGGTTATTAATCTATAACTTTGTTTATCTTCTTTCACGGAATCCAAAAGATAGCGCTCCTGTGTGAAACGGTCGGCAATAATCAGTTTCTCCATGGAAATCTTCAACAGCTTGCTCAAAGCATAAAAGTTGTCCAATGACGGCAGGGTCTTCCCGTTAAACCAATCGTAAATCGCCTGATTAGAAGAAATGTGGAGCGCCTCCTGCAAATCTCTCACAGAAACCCGCCGCTGCTTGCATATACAACGCAGCCAGCTTCCTGTTTTCTTCATATCGATATGCGGATATACAAAGTTTTTTTTATTTTCCATGCTTCTGCACTCCTTTTTACCCTAATCTTAAACAGTCGATTGCAAAACCGTTATTTAATGTGACCTTATCCGACCGTGTGTGACCTTGCCAAGCGATGGTTGCAGACATTTATAAAACAATTCATGGAATGGGTCAAATACTTGTTTTTATGGTAAATCACTTTAAAATCGCGCTCAAAGACGAGATCGTCAATATCGACCATGCAGAGTATCCCCGCCTCCGCTTCTGCTGTGACATAGCGTTTTGATATGACAGAAATGCCGATCCCTTCAGCAACTGCTGCTTTGATAGAGTCCGCATTGCTGCATGTCCATGTGCAATTCCAATGAAGCTGCTTTTCTTTCATCTTATCTTCAAAAATCTTACGCGTTCCGCTTCCGACTTCCCGCAGAATAAAATTTTCCTGCTCCATCTCCCGTGAGTTGATACTGCTGCGCATGGCAAAAGGATGGCTTTTGGCGCAGATCAACACTAAGTTATCCCGCATAAAAGGGGAATTTATCAGATCCTCCGAATCTACGTCGCCTTCCACAAGGCCTATGTCCAGCTTATCTTGGAAAAGCAATTTCTTCACCTGCTCCGTATTCCCTATCTCGACCTTCAATGTAAGCTGAGGATATGTCCGCATAATCTCTGATGTGAGCCCCGGCAGCACACATGTCCCAATCGTTACGCTCGCTCCGATACGCACAACCTCGTTCTCACTCAAGTCGCGCATATTCTGCTCTGCGTCCAAATTCACCCGGATAATATGGCGGGCATAGCCTATAAGCTGTTCCCCCGCCTGTGTAAGATACAGCTTTTTGGACAAACGTTCAAACAAACGCACATCATAATGCCGTTCCATTTCCCCAACAGCCTGGCTGACTGCGGATTGTGACATGTACAGTTTGCGGGCCGCAGCAGTCATGTTCATCGTGTCGCAAACTGCAATAAAAATCTGAAAATGGCGAAACGTCATTTCATCCGCCTCCTGACTATCTGTTAATAAACCATTAGCATTTACTTATTACTATAATAAAATTATATTGTTTTACTAATGCCAAGTCAAGGTATATAGTAAACCTCGGAATACAAAATATATTTCGAATAATTTCTAACCAAAAAGGAGTATTAAAATGAATGCAATAAAAGATAAGTTACCCGGAATAGCACTTTCTGCTGTAATTGCTTTTCCTGCCTGGATAATCGGCAATCGGTTTCCCATTATCGGAAGCCCTGTACTGAGCATTCTGTTTGGTATGATGCTGTCCCTATGGAAGAAACCGGCAGTACTTTCAGAGGGAGTGAAATATACCTCTAAAAAACTGCTGCAATATTCTATTATTCTGCTGGGATTTGACATGAATTTATTTCAGGTCTTTCAGACGGGCCGGGAGACGCTTCTATTAATGGTCTTTACTTTGACTGCAACCTTCCTCGCTGCTTTTTACTTTGGAAGGCTGTTAAAGGTCGACAGGGATACGAATATTTTAATCGGGGTAGGCACTGCGATTTGCGGAGGTTCCGCTATTGCTGCTGCCTCACCGGTCATTCGTGCCAAGGAGGAGGATGTGGCGCGCTCCATCTCAACAATATTTTTCTTTAACGTTATAGCCGCATTCCTCTTTCCCTTCCTGGGACATGTTCTTCATATGACCGATTATCATTTTGGCTTATGGGCGGGCACTACCATCAATGACACATCTTCTGTGGTCGCTGCCGGCTATTCTTTCAGCAATGAGGCGGGAAACCTCGCCGTAATTGTGAAGCTGACCCGAACCCTGATGATCATACCCGTCACTCTTGTACTGGCACTGCATACCGCAAAGCGGGATTCACATACAGACGGGGCGAAGTATCAGATTGCAGAAATATTCCCATGGTTTGTATTAGGATTTGTCGCCGCCTCTGTAATCAGTACATTTTTGCCACTGCCTGCAGTTGCAGGCACATTCTTGGCAAGAGCCGGGAAATACGTTATCGTTATGGCTATGGCAGCAATTGGCCTTAACACAAACCTGATATCACTTGTAAAAAACGGCTGGAAGCCAATCGTACTGGGATTAAGCTGTTGGGCCGTACTGGCTGTAACTTCTCTTCTTGCACAGTTAATCATAATCCAAGATATGCCTTTTTGACTTTTTCATCGTTAAGCAGTTCTTTTGCTTCCCCGCTCATGGAAATATGCCCTGTTTCCAAAACGTATGCCCTATCTGCTATGGATAATGCCATTTTAGCATTCTGTTCCACAAGCAGAACCGTGATTCCCTGCTTATGCACTTCCTTAATGATATTAAATATTTCTTTTACAAGAAGAGGAGAAAGTCCCATGGACGGCTCATCCATTAAAATGATATTCGGTCTGCTCATCAGCGCGCGTCCTACAGCAAGCATCTGCTGTTCGCCTCCTGACAGCGTTCCCGCAAGCTGCTTTCTTCTCTCCTTTAATCTCGGAAACCTTTCAAATACTTCTTTCATTGACGTTTGAATACCGTCCTTATCATTTCTGATATAAGCTCCCATCTCCAGATTTTCTCCTACCGTCATTGCCGGAAAGATATGGCGTCCCTCGGGAACATGGGCCATGCCCAGCGTAATAATTTTACTGGGCTCTATTTTAGTCAGGTCGTTTCCGTTATATACGATGCTGCCATTCATGGATTTCTTTAACCCGGTAATCGTATGAAGGATTGTTGTTTTTCCCGCACCGTTCGCTCCAATCAACGAAACAATCTCTCCGTCATTCACAGTCAGGCTGACATCATAGATAGCATGGATAGCGCCATAGCTTACGTTCAAATCCTTTAACTCTAACATAGTGCCACCCCTTCCTCTTCATCCTTCCCAAGATATGCCTCAATCACTTTCGGATTATTCGCAATCTCCTCCGGTGTGCCGGAAGCGATCGTTACTCCATAATCAATGACCTGTATCCTCTCACATACCTTCATGACAAGGCTCATATCATGCTCGATCAAAAGAATGGAAATATTAAATTTTGTACGGATAACATTGATGATATCTAACAGCTCCGAGGTCTCGGTAGGATTCATTCCCGCAGCCGGTTCGTCTAAAAGAAGAAGCTTCATTCCCGTTCCCAATGCTCTGGCAATTTCCAATCTCCTCTGCTGCCCATACGGAAGATTTTCGGCTGTAATATCCGCTTTATCCTTTAAATTGACAATATCCAATAACTCTAATGCCTTCTTCCTTGCTTCTTCTTCTTGTTTCCAATACTTGGGAAGCCTGAAGATTGATGAGACAAGCGAATAAGACATATGCATATTCATTGTGACCATTACATTTTCAATTACCGTCATTTTTTTAAACAAACGGATATTCTGAAAGGTTCTGGATATTCCGGCTGCCACTACCTGATGTGTTTTCTTCCCATTCATCTTCTGACCTTCGAGATAAAAAGATCCTTCTGTCGGCATATACACACCCGTAAGAAGATTAAACACCGTAGTTTTTCCGGCACCATTGGGACCGATCAATCCAACAAACTCACTTTTCCCAATGTCAATGCTAAATGAATCGACCGCTTTCAGGCCGCCAAAGGTAATTCCCAGATTCTGTACTCTTAAGACCGGTACCTCTTTTATTTCCTTACTCATCGGCATTTCCTCCTTTTCTGGCATGAGGGGCTTTTATAAAGGCTGCAACCTTTCCAATCAGTCTGGTAAGGGAGAACTCCCATGTGCCGAAGATTCCCCCCGGCTTGAAAATCATGACTAATACAAGGACAACGGAATAAGCCAGTATCCGGTAAATAGAAAACTGACGCATGGCCTCGGGCAGTGCCGATAGAAAAGCCGCTCCGATAATCGAACCGGTTAGAGAGCCGGTGCCGCCGATTATAACCTCCGTCAGCATTTCCGCAGAATACATGAAGTTAAAATTAGTGGGGATCATCGCCGTCATATAATGCGCGTACATCGCTCCCCCGATTCCCGCAAAAAAAGCTGAAATCGTAAAGTTCAGCACCTTATAATATGTAACATTAATTCCGCTTGCACTGGCTGCAATATAATCTTCCCTTATGGCAATGACTGTCCTGCCGAAGCGGGAGCGGGTATACATATACATCACTGCAACACAGATCACCATAGCCCAGTAGCACCAGTAAAAATCCGAAAGCTTGGCAATACCGCTCATAGTACGTCCGGAACCGGTAACTGCAAAATTACAAAATGCAACCCGGATAATTTCCGCAAAGGCTACTGTTACAATAGCGAGATAGTCGCCTCTCAGTCTGAGCGCCGGTATGCCCACAAGGACACCCATACATGCGGCTGCGGCTCCTCCGACAAGAAGCGCAATGATAAACAGCAAAAGCTTCGGCATCCCGTAGTCATAAAGCGAATTGGTCAAAATAGCAGAAGCATAGGCACCCACCGACATAAATCCCGCATGACCAAGAGAAAATTCACCCATAAATCCCACCAGGAGGTTTAAGGAAGTCACCAGAATAATCGTATAACAGGCCGTAGTAAAAATACCTTTAATGTAAGATGTCCTGGTGCCTAATACATTCGACTGGAACAAGCCGTACAGACCTATGAACAACACCAGAATACCGATCACATTTATAATATAAGATAATTTTTTGCTTTTTGGCATCCAGCTCACCTACACTTTCTCTCCGACATTCTTACCCATAATGCCGGTCGGCTTAATCAATAAAACAAAAATTAAAAGACTGTATGTGATTGCCTCATACCAGCCCGGAGCGATATAGACTTTTACAAAAATCTCAACCAGCCCCACGATAATACCTCCTACCATAGCTCCCGGTATGCTCCCGATACCGCCCAAAACAGCCGCTATAAATGCCTTAAGCCCCATCATGGAACCCATATCCGTCGTACATCTCGGATAAGTTGAGCAGTACATAAGTGCCGCTACCGCTGCGAGCCCGGAACCGATGGCGAAGGTCGTTGTAATAATTTTATTTACATTGATGCCCATCAGAGTCGAGGCTTCCTTATCCTGCGGCACCGCACGCATCGCCTTCCCAAGCTTTGTTTTCTTTACAAACAGCTGCAGCCCCACCATCATTATTATACCTATACTTATCGTCAGCAAATATTTCCACTGCAATTTTGCTCCCAATACCTCAATAGAAGGCAGCGTAAAAATAGCCGGAACGGATTTCGGATTAGCGCCGAACAATACCATGGCGAGATTCTCCAAAAACAGGCTCATTGCCAGTGCTGTAATTAATGCAGACATGGAACCTGCTCCTCTCACAGGCCTATATGCGATGATTTCTACCGCAACGCCTACTGTAACGCAGACCGCAATGGCAATTATGACCGCCATCCATGCCGGCATACCGTAATTAATCATCAGGGGCACCGTATAAAACAGCGAATACGCTCCGACCATGATAAAGTCTCCATGAGCAAAATTAATCATGCGGATAATACCGTATACCATTGTGTAACCCAGTGCTATCAATGCGTAAATGGCACCCTGGTTAAGCCCGTTTATGATACTTTGTATAAATAAGGACACTTACCTGCACTTCCTTTCGTTCTATATTCCCGCAGTCTGAGGGTTGTTTGATATAGTAAAGGCATAAGTTTCCGCTTATGCCTTTACTTCCTATTACCTGTGAATATTGTTATCCATTATTAATTTCCTTCAGGAGAAAGTGTCTTATACCACTTAACAGCACCATTTTCATATGTATTAATTGCAACGCTCTTAGCGGGATCGCCGTTTTCATCAAGCGTGAAGGTTCCACCTACTCCGGTAAAGGTAATACCTGTCATTCCGCTGACGAGGGAAGCAGTGTCAGTTCCTCCGCCCTGTTCAGCCGCCTGTACCAGCATATAAATGGCATCGTAGTAAAGTGCAGCACATGCGTTTAAGCTTTCAACGCCATATGTATCGGTATATTTTGTAACAAAGGACTGAACTGCTTCCGAGGTATCCTCAGAAGAATAATGGTTCGTAAAATAGCAATTGTCAAAATAGGTTTCCAGTCCAGTCGTATCGGAACCATCCCATCCGTCTCCACCCATAATGATACCTTCAAAGCCTGCATCCCTTGCCTGTTGAACCAGAAGAGGAACAGTATCCAGAAAGCATGGGTAAAACAGGTAATCTGCCCCGGAGGCTACTGCCTGGGAAACCTGAGCAGTAAAATCGGTATCCTTTGTGGTGCATTCTCCGGTGTATGCAATTTCAATGCCCGCAGCTTCCGCATTTTCTACAAATGCATCCTTCAATCCGTTGGAATAGTCGTCATCCTTCGCATAAATAATCGCTGCTTTGCTGACCCCCTGCTCTTTGGCAAACGCTGCCGCCATTTTACCCTGATACGGATCTATAAAACAGTCTCTGAATATTGTAGGACCAACTTGAGTGACCTTATAGTTCGTCGCTCCAGTCGCCATCAGAAGCATTCCCTGCTCGTTTGCCAGTTCTGCCATCGGAAGTGTAACGGAAGAGAAAAATGCACCAACTACAGCTTCGGGCGCCTCGGGCTCAAGACTGTTATAGGCGTTGACTGCCTGCTTGGAATCACTGGCATCATCGACAACCTTGCCGCCGTTTAGTATCTCCACCTTAATCTCACTGTCGCTGCTGTTGATCTCCTCTGCAGCCATTGTAACAGCATTCTGAGCACCTTCGCCATAAATAGCCGAACCGCCTGTCATAGAACAAATTACGCCGATTCTTATCACTTTATCTTCTTCTCCTGCGGGAGCGCTTTTTTCAGCGTCCTCTTCTTTTGTTCCCGACTCTGCCACTTCTCCGGTACCGGACACGCTTGAAGCTTCAGAACCGCAGCCGCTCAGCAGTGTTCCGGCTATTGTTGCGCAAAGCAGTAAGCTTAACACTTTTTTCTTCATATACTGAATCCTCCTCAATTATTTTATATAAATCGCTCCTATTAGCGGATTTATCTTTTTATGGTACCATGGCCGCTCCCGCGACTACCGCATGACATGATACTTCATTCGTATAATTTCTTTAATGGTGTCGGCACTCTGCTCATAAGTCAGCTCACCAGTATTAATACATAAGTCATAATTGCAGGGACTCTCCCATATCCGCCCGGTGTGATACTTATAATACTCCTTGCGGTATTTGTTATTTTTTGAAACATATTTTTCCGCTTCTTTCCGGGATATTCCCTGCCGTTCCATTTCCCGGCTAATACAGACATCATCCGAAGCACAGATAAATACTTTAAGAACATTGGAAAAATCCTTCAAAACATAATCACAAGCCCTTCCTACACAGACATAGGATTCTCTCTCGGCAAGTTCCTTTAAGACCTTTGCCTGGTAATTGAACAAGTTCTGATCAGACACAAAGTCATTGCTCTCCGGGGATATCAGTTCCCCGTTATATACTTTTCTTGACACCTTATACAGCAACTTGTTTCTGGTACTCTCCTCCACTCTCGCGAACAGTTCCTCATTGATTCCGCTGTCCTCCGAAGCAAGACGAAGCAAATTTCTGTCATACATATCAATACCATAATGCGCCGCCAGCTGCTTGCTGATCGTAGTTCCTCCGCTCCCGCACGTTCTCGTAATCGCAATCACAAATCTTTCCATATTTTGTTCCCCCGCTGAACTTTTCATGATAGGCGCACTTTCTTAATTACACAAAAAAAGGTGCAACCAAATATATGGTTAACACCTTTGTATAACGCACATTATAACACATGCTTTTAAAAAAGCAATACTTTAATTTAATTTGCCATATTTTTTGCATGAATGCGATTAGGGTGTACCAAAAGCACATACGTTAATCCCACTCTCTTCAAGTGCCTTCCTAAGACTCTTAGCAAAGACAAATGCCTTCTCTCCGTCTCCGTGGACACACACACTATCTGCATTGATCGGTATTTTCCTGCCACTTGCCGATGTCACCCTATGTTCCAGCACCATTGTAAGCACTCTTTCAATTGCAAACTTCTCATCTGTGATCATTGCTCCGGGCTTTGCTCTTGCCACCAGAGATCCATCCTCCTCATAGGCTCTGTCAGCGAAAACTTCTTCCGCTGCCTTCATACCAAGATCGTCTGCCGCCTTCTTCATCTGGCTTCCCGCCAATACAAGCATGACCAAATCCCTATTCACCGCACGGACTCCTTCGCAGACAGCTCTCGCCAGCTCATAGTCTTTGCCAGCCATATTGTACAAAGCACCGTGGAGCTTTACATGCTGCAGCGTTACCTTCTCGGATTGGCAGAATGCATCTAAGGCTCCGATTTGATACTGCACCATTGTTTTTGCCTCCGCCAAAGAAACGTTCATATTACGCCGGCCGAAACCGGACAAATCCGGAAATCCGGGATGCGCGCCAACAGCGACACCGTATTTTTTACACAAAACCACCGTATTTGACATCACGAGAGGGTCTGAGGCATGAAAGCCGCAAGCAACGTTCGCAGATGAAATGAGCGGAATCACGCTTTCATCCATTCCTATTGTGTAGGTGCCGAAGCTCTCTCCCAAGTCACAATTCAAATCAATCCTATCCATAACATTCCGCCTATTCTTTTAAAAAAACATTTTTCATATCCGTAATCAGCATATGCCCCGGCGCATGTGTAATACAAAACTCTGTCCCGGAAGCCATAACCGCAGCCTGGGGTGTTACGCCGCATGCCCAGAATACAGGAACTTCTCCTTCTTTCACCGTTACCGCATCCCCGAAATCAGGCTGATCCAAACTGCCAATTCCAATTGCTTCCGGACAGCCTATATGTACCGGCGCTCCATGCACTCTGGGTATTGCAGATGTCACAGTTACCGCCTTCACTACCTGCTCATAGGGAATAGGTCTCATACTCACGACCATATTACCGTGAAACGATCCCGCCGGAACACAAGGGATATTTGTCAGGTACATTGGCACATTGCAATGTTCCGTGTTATGACGCATCTCAATTCCCGCCCCTGTCAGCTCCGATTCAAAAGAAAAGCTGCAGCCAATCAGGAAGCTTACAAGATCATCACGCCAGAACGGAACTATGTCCAAATATTCACCTGTTAATTTGCCATTTTCATAAACACGGTATTTCGGAATATCCGTTGCTATATCCGCATTGTATGCAATTTTTTTCAAAAATCTGCTCCCGGTATCGCTAACCTCCAAAAGTGGACAGGGCTTTGGATTCCTCTGTGCGAATAACAAAAAGTCATATGCATACTTTTGAGGCAGCACTACCAGATTTGCTTGCGCATAGCCCGGGCAAAGTCCGGAAGTAGGTTCTTTCAGCTTTCCCTCCCTAATTTGCAAACGCACACTCGCCGGCGATATCAAACTATTCTTCATAAGCTCCCCCTGCGTATTCTTTCTAAATAACCCATATTTTGAGGACAGTACCCTGTCCGTCTCATCATACGTCTCTTCTCTCTCTTATCTTTCCGGTATAAGACTTGTGCTTCTTCTACCGTCACCCAGGAAAAACGCACGGCGGTGCCCGGCATACACTGCACGAGCTGAGGCAGATCAACCGCAATCACCGTTCCTATTTTGGCATACCCTCCAGTGGTCTGACGGTCGGCCAGCAAAACCATTGGCTTTCCACCGGAAGGAACCTGAACAGAGCCCTCTGCGATTCCGTCAGATATGATATCGGCTTTATCACGGCAACTGACGGCTGGTCCTTCCAGCCGATATCCCATTCGGTCAGATTCCCCCGAAACAACATATTTTTCGTTCCCGAATGTCCGTATCCCTTCCTCAGTAAAATGGCCATACTGCGGACCGGGAACCACACGGACGTTTATTTCCGGAAGATAATCACCGTGAAAGATTTCCTTTTGTTCTAGATTTAACAGACGCTTTGTCTCTGTACACAGAAGAAGAATATCCCCCTTCTCCAGCTTTCTGCCCCGAAAGCCTCCTACTGCACATTTTAGATGAGTCGACTTGCTTCCAAGTACCTCGGAAATCAGAAATCCTCCTGCCACGGAAAGATATCCATACCTGCCGTTTCGGGCTGTACGACATCTTAACAGATCTCCGGCCTTTGCTTGTATTGCCTGATAACAAGGGATTTCCTTTTCATTCAAAAGCGGAGCCATATCGGCTCCCGTAAGAGCAAAAAAAGTATCACAAGAAAAGCGGAAAGTGCCGCCCATGTAAATCATTTCCAAAACAGCTTCTCCCACCGGATTATTCAACAGGAAATTAGCTTCCTGCATAGCATTTAGGTCCATGCATCCGGAAACGGAAAAACCACTTGCTTGATAACCATACCTGCCCGCATCCTGTACTGTTGTCATCAGTCCCGGTTCCAAAACATCCAACTGTATCTGTTTGTCCATACGAGCCTCCTTTTCATTGCGTTATACAACGGTGCTTGTATATCCCCTGTTCCACTTTTGCCGAAATCTCATCATACTCATCGCTTGTAACAGACTGAAAACGGATATAATCCCCCATTTTATACAAAATAGGTGGATTGCGGTGTACATCATAGGGCCGCAGGGGCGTTTTTCCAATCAACCGCCATCCTCCCGGAGAGTCCAGAGGATAAATTCCCGTCTGCTCTCCCCCTATACCAATACTGCCTGCCATAATACGCGTTCTCGGACTTTCCAGCCTGGGACAGAAAATACGTTCATCCAGTCCCCCCAGATAAGCAAATCCGGGGAGAAATCCTAACATATAAATCAGATAATCCCGTCCACAGTGAAGCCGTATAATTTCCTCTTCTTTCAGCCCGGTATATTCCGAAACATAACCAATATCCTCTCCAAAAGTGTCGCCGTAGCACACCGGAATAATATGAATTTTCTTTTGACCGGACTTTACCGCCAAAAGACCGGCAGCTTCTTTTTCCAGGATTCTTTTCATTCTGCTATAGCTGATTTTCCGGCAATCATAGAATACCAGCAGGGAGCAGAATGCCGGAATCATTTCCCGGATTTCTTTTCTTTTTCGCAGCTTCTCCATCAGAAAACGGATCTTGCCGTTTGTCTCTTCACTGATTTTTTGTTCAAACAAAACGGCAATTCCCTGTTCTCCTACCGCCGAAAAAATTATTTCATCCATATTTATACCCATGCTTTTTTCATAGTCTTTATATCTCAAAGAATTTTTTATCGATAACTTTTTCAAACCATTCCCCGCACATCGTAAAATGACGCAGTGAATTCACCACACATTGGCGCATAATCTCCAGCAGATACAAATGGAACTCCATTCCTATTCCGTCAATCGCATAATCCACCCAGCCGTACATATCTACCATGCCGCAGTTAGACGCTGTCTTTATAGCCTCTTTTTCCAAATCTCCGGCATGAATAAGCTCCGGCTGTTTAAACAGCCATGCGGTAGCCGCGATAAGAGCCTCTGCGCCCCAATGGGATATGGTCGTGGTTATTATGTAATCTGCTGACTCCGAAGCGCTACTCCCGCCTTGGCATCCGCAAATGCATCCGTTTTCTTCCATATAAGGCACATATTTTTGCAAATGCTTTCTTAGCGTACCCATCCCCAATTCATTCCCTAAATCTCCTATTGCAATATTTAAAACACCCGCTTCCTTGCACCTGCGGAACAAAACATCGGTCTTTGCCTCCAGCTCCGTCACATCGAGTCCCTTCGCCGTATGGTATACTCCTTTTGAATTGGCCCCCGGTGCCTCAATGGCAATTACCGCTTTGGGAGGAAGCTCATGCAGAATTTCCGCTGCCTGTTCTTCTGCTTTTTCTTCCTCCTTCGTAAAAATAATACGCCCTACGGCAATCGGCATGCTTTTGATTTCCATGTATCCATCATACAGATGAAGACCCACCACACTGGAAAGACTCTGCACGGCATTCTTACATTCCTCAGGGCAGATAATCACAGGCTTTGCACCATATGCCCTCACAAGCATCCTCGCTAACAGCATAGCTCCGATAATCCCGTCTGTCTCCGCATGCCTGTGGGGCAGAAGAACAAATCCGGTAATAATGTACACTATGTCCTCCTGTCTGAGTACATTTTGTAATTTTTTTGCACATTTCATGACAGCAGGCTCTCCCATATATTCCCGTGTACCTTTATAGAGGATTCTGCAAACGCCGTAGCCTCTGGGATCTAAATTGATTAATTGGTCCAAGTCTTCTCCGATGTTTAATTCTGCCACTTCTTCTGCATTCATAGCCAACCTCACTCCAACCCGCAGTAAACACGGAATTCTGCGACGAGATAATCCTGAATCACCTCAATTAACTTTGGTGCTTTTCCGCCGACCGGTCTCCCCTTCAGCGTTTTTACCGCAGAGCAGAAATTGCTTGAGCTTGTAACAATAATTTCATCGGCCGCTTCCATTTCGCTCATCGTAAAGGCTGTTTCGTCCACCGGTATCTTTAGTGCCTTGCAGGCCATGATTAAATGTGACTTCGCAATACCCGGTAAAATATATCGATCATTAGGATGCGTTTTTAACATCCCGTCTTTTAAAATAGATACATTGCTGTGTGCACACTCAGTCACAATATCTCCCCTGTAAAATACTGTTTCCTGACACCCCTCCTCAGATGCCTTTTGAGAAGCCATTACACTGGGCAGCAGATTCAGTGTCTTTATATTGCAATGAAGATGCCTTGTATCTTCCATTGCCGTCAATGCCATACGTTCCTTTATATTGCGCAGTTCAAAGGGCGTTACTGTGATCCAGAAATTTGCCTTTGTGTCCGGAAATGCATGATTCCTGGGCGCAGTACCTCTTGTCACCTGCCAATAGACAAACGATTCCTCCGCCTCCACCATAGCTGCCATTTCCTCTAAAATAGCTTTTACCTCTGCTTTCGTATGTGGAATAGTAATTTTGACCTGTTCCGCACTGTTAAAAAAACGGTCAATATGCTCTTCTATCAAATAAACCACATGATTTGCGCTGAAAGTTGCATCATATACCCCATCACCAAAAAAATGAACTCTGTCATTCATTGGGATCACCATTTCTTCAATCAATCCAAATATTCCATTATAATATCCCAGATTTTCCATCCTGACCTTCTTTCCGCAAATATGCCATCCGCCCTCATTGTTCTATTTGCAAAATTATTTTTTCAAAAAAAACGCATGTGAGAAAAGACCTCTCTGTCCTCAAATGCGTTGTTGTAAAGCTTATATTATTATGATTGTAATTATATCCCTGACAATAATTTTTGTAAATATTTATAAAAATTACGATAATATTTATTTAAATATTTACTTTTCATTTTAATTTTTATTGTGTATATGCTAAAAATATGCATTCGGCTAAATTTTTTTCACTTCGGGAACCGGAGCCAAAGTGTTTTTTATCTCCTTCAATACAAAAAATGTTTTTGTACCAGACACTCCCCTAATACTTTTTATTTTCCTGTGCAGCAATTCCAGTTCTTCCGAAGAGCGGGTATTGATTTTAATCATAAAATCATAATCTCCCGTAACGTAATGGCATGCTTCTATATCCTCCATGCTTTTCATTTTATCCGTAAATTCGTCATAATATTTGGGATGTTCCAGACTGACCTCCATAAGCGCCATAACATCGTTTCCTATCTTATGCTGATTCACAACAAGCGTATACTGCTGAATAATCCCGATATTTTCCATTTTATTAATACGTTCGATTACAGCGGCAACTGAAAGATTGACCCTTTTACTGATATCCGTAGCCGATCGGCGGGAATTCTCCCTAAGCGCGATTAATATTTTTCTGTCAACTTCATCCATATGCATTCCTCCCATTTATCATGTCTCTGCCTGCGCAGTTATGGTTTCTCCCTCTACTATAGCAAAATCCAATATCCTTTTCGTCTCGGTTTTTTCTTTATTAATTAATTCAAAAAGGAGATTCACGGCAGTGGTGGCTACCTGCTCTGCCGAATTATCAATAGTTGAAAGCCTTGGGGTAACGTATTCCAGAGTATCGATATTGTCGAAACCCATAATTCCATAATCCGCAGGTGAGGCCAGTCCTTTTGATTTCAAATATTTCATTAATTCAAGGGCGAAGATATCTCCGGAGCAGAAAAAGGCGGTACGTTTCGAGTCCTCCAGCTGGCCGGCACACAGCTTAAGGTTATCTTTCTTATCAATAACAACTGCCTCCCTGTCCGGATATTGACGCATGGCCTCGTTAAAGCCTTCAAGCCGCTGCTCATGTACATAAATATTTTCCTTATAGCGGTCAGAAAGAGGTGGGCAGACGAATACCATCTTCTCATATCCTTTTTCCAATATCCGCCGTACTGCTTCTCTGGCGGCTTCCCTCTCCTTGATCCCAACGAAGGGAATTCCCTCAGCAACCTTATTGTCTATTGTTACAATAGGAATGTCAAAGCTATTTAAAAAATCCTTATACTCTTGTCCCTGATTAACAGAAGAAAGAATCATACCATCCACACGGTAATCCGCCAGCCTTATTATCTGTTCCTTTTCCATCGCTTTATTGTTCTCATGCAGAGCGATATTAATAAAATAGCCGTGTTTTCTGGCTTCCATTTCAATAGCATTGAGCATTTGCGCAAAGTACCGGTTATTCACATCGAGCACGATAACTCCTATGTAAAAGGTCTGTCCCTTTACAAGCCCTCTCGCCAAAAGGTCCGGTCTGTAATCATAGTCCTTGGCGGCCTTTAATATCGCGTCCTTCGTCTGCGGATTAATTCTTCCCGTATCCGTCAATGCCCGATGGACTGTGGTTCTTGAAACACCGCATATTTTTGCAAGTTCTTTCGTTGTAATTCCCATCTTTGGCAGAACCTCCATTACGCTCATTCTTTCTTAGAGTATAGCATAAAAAGAGGCCGTTGCAAAAATTCTTTTAGAGAATCTTACTACGGCCTCAGGCTTTAAGGTTACTGTTCACGACCTTCACAGTAACTCATGCTTTCGCTTTTATTTCACTTCTATCCTTATCATATGGAAGGAAAGCGGCTCCATAGTTAAGATCACCTCATCCCGTTCCAGTACGTTATCCGTTACATGATACGGCTTTACTTCTTCATGATTTACAAGATTCGTGGCCTTTTTGTTCCGGTGACTTAGCGCCAGATGTTCTGTCACTCTCTGCGGTTCAAACCCCTGAAGACAGACCGTAAGCGAGACCGCTTCCTCTTCGCCGCGATTTACCGCAAACAATACGGCCTCTCTCTTTTCTTCATTATAAACAGTTACCTCATCTACATATGGAACCTCACCAAATCCGTCACAAAAATATGCCGGACAGTGCAGGACATCCCGCAGCACTTCTCCATGTCCGTATCCGGCCATCCATGAAAAAGGATAGAAAACCGGCTGCACCCATACATCTCCTCCACGCTCTGTCATGATTGCCGCACTGATATTCGTGAGCAATGACTGACAGGCAACCTTAATACGGTCTGCATATTTCAGAAAGTTCATCATCATACTTGCAAAAAGCAGGGAATCTTCCAGCGAATAAATCTGCTCACTAAGGTGGGGCGCCACTTCCCAAGCCTCCTCATGCACCTGCGATGCCACCTCTGTATCCGGAATGGACCATACTCCCCATTCGTCGAAACTGATATACAACTCCTTTTCCGAGCGCTTTTTCGCTTTTACATAATCACAGGTCCCTATCACAGTCTTAATATAGTTCTCCATATCCAGTGACTGCGCCAGGAAAAACGGCGTCCCCTTTTCCTGATTTCCGTAGTATTGATGAAGCGAAACGTAATCTACATAATCATAGGTATAGTTTAAGGTTGTCGCTTCCCAGTCGGGATATGTCTGCATGTCGGATTTGGAACTGCCGCAGGACACCAATTGAATGCTGCTGTCCACCTGCTTCATCGCCTTTGCCGTTTCCTGCGCCAAACGTCCATATTCCTCTGCCTGCTTATGTCCTATCTGCCAGTCTCCGTCCATTTCATTTCCCAGACACCAGAGTCCTATTCCATAAGGTTCTTCCACGCCATGCGCTTTTCGCATATCGCTGTACAAGGTTCCCCCTTTTATATTGCAGTATTCCACTAGGGAAACTGCATTTTCAATTCCCTTGGTTCCGAGATTTACGGCAAATATAGGCTCTATCCCCGCCTTTTTTGCCCACTTCATGAACTCGTTGGTGCCGAATTCATTAGTCTCTATCGCTCTCCAGGCTATTTCCAGGCGCCTTGGACGTTTCTCTACAGGACCCACTCCGTCTCTCCAGTCATAACAGGATACAAAATTACCTCCCGGATAACGGATTCCGGTCACTCCCAGTTCTTTTACTTTCTCAAGCACATCCTGCCGGAAGCCATCCTCGTCTGCACTTTTATGCCCCGGCTCATAGATTCCCGAATAGACTACCCTGCCCATATGTTCCACAAAGGAGCTGTAGATTCTCTTATCTATTTTCCCCTTACTAAAATCTTTGTTAACGATTACTGTTGCTTTCATGTTTAAAACTATACTCCTTTCAGTATCTTTTACTTTTGCGACAAAGCCTCTTATGTAAGCATGATTTCGCATTTTATTCCTTTGTCCCTGCAGTGGCAATTCCTTCCACAAAATATTTCTGGCAGAAGAGATAAAGAATCAAAAGCGGAATCAGGGATATCATGGTCGCCGCAAGCGTAGGCCCGTATTTGATCACTTTATTCCCTACAAGTACCGCAAGTCCGGCCGATAGAGTCCTTTTATCGGATGAACTGGTCAGCATGAGCGGATAAAGCAAATCGTTCCAATTGTTCATAAAGTGGAAGATCCCCAGACTTATCAGTGCCGGCTTGCATAGCGGCAGCATCAGCGAGCGGAATATCCGGAATTCTCCCATTCCTTCTATTCTTCCGGATTCTTCAAGTGATTTCGGAAGTCCTGCAAAGAACGAACGCATCATATAAATACCGAACGCGCTTGTAGCTCTGGGCAGAATCAGCCCTAAATAAGTATCCAAAAGCTTCAGCTTAAAAATTTCAATATAGAGCGGTGTCATAATGATCTGGAACGGAACCATCATGGTAAGCAATATAATAGAAAAAAGCAGCTTAGAGCCTCTAAAATTTAATCTTGCAAAAGCATAACCGGCCATGGAATCGAATAAGACACTCAATATGGTCACGCCTCCGGCAAAAATTATGGTCGTTTTGGTCATTGAAAAGATGGGAATGCTCTCAGTCACATATCGATATTGGGAAAAGGTCCACTCCGTAGGAAAAAAGTGAGGCGGATAGGCTATCACTCCGCTGTCTGTCTTAAAGGAGGATACAAACAGCCATATAATAGGCACCAATACTAAAATGATCATGCCAAAGGTAAGAAGGAATCCCAGAAGCTTTCCTAAGTTCCATTTTTTCTTATTTGCATAAAAAGCTTGTTTCTTCAACCTATTCGCCTCCCCTTTCCAATACAAATCTTCTAAGTACAAAGGTTATGACAGCTATAATTATAAACAGATACACGGAAATGGCGGACGCATATCCCAAATCATAGGGTGCCGTCTGAAATCCTCTGTCGTAAATATACTGGACCACGGTTTCCGTCTTATTTAACGGACCTCCCTGAGTCATTACATAAGCCTGATCAAACATCTGCAATGCGCTGATCATCGTAGTTACAATACAGAAACTGACGGTAGGCCATATGCCGGGAATAGTAATATGTATGAATTTCCGGAATAAATTAGCGCCGTCTATCTCCGCCGCCTCATAAAGGGATGCCGATACGTTAAGCACGGCTGCCGTTATCAGTGTCAATGTATAACCAAAGCCTTTCCATGCGCTGACCGCAATAATAGTGGGCATCGCAAGCGCCGGATCTTTCAAAAAGGAAACGCTTCCTGCCCCTGTCAGTCTGAGCAGATAGGGAACCAGTCCCATATTCGGATCCAGGAGCATTGACCATACAATACCTATGGCAGTCATGGAACAGACAAAAGGCAAATAATAAATAGTTCTCAGCGCTCTCGTATACCGGTTATTCTTCGCAACAAACAAGCTGAACATAAGGGCGAGTCCTATCTGCAGAGGCACTTCGAACAGGGCAAAGTAAAAGCTGTTAAAGGTAGCATTATTTACTCTGCTATCCTTAAATAGCCTGACAAAGTTCTTCATTCCTGCGAAAGAAATGTCATTCATAAAAATATTCATATTCAACAAACTGATGATCAATGAGGCACCCAGGGGAACAAAGACAAATACTGTGAGAATCAGCATGGATGGCAGGATAAAGAGATAGGCACTTCTCTGATATTGAAGTCTGTTTTTTTTCTTTCTATTCATAACTTATACTCCTTTATAAATTGCGGCTTTCCAGTCTCTGACTTCTTAAGGACCGGAACAGAACTGAAATAATACATTACTTTACCGCTCACAGCCTTGAGGAGAAGAATCCTGACAAGTCTGTCAGGATTCTTGGGAATCAATATACTACTCGACCTCTACTGCGCGAGCACCGTATCCATGGCGGAAGATGCTTCCTTAAGAACAGCTTCCGGCGTTCCTGCACCCGTAATTATCTTTTCAAACATTGGGATCATGACATCGTTATCTATCTGGCTTGCAAGAGAATATCCCAGATTATAGGAACGTCCTATTTCCGTTGCTTTGGAAATCGAATTCAACACCTCATCGCTTTGAATCTCAGGATCCTCTGCCAAAGTTTTCGACCATACCGGGAATCCGTTTCTCTGTGACCATTCCTTTAAAATTTCATCGCTCAGCCAATACTTCATGAATTTATATGCCGCTTCCTTTTCTGCCTCGCCGGTTCCTTTCGGAATTACATAGCTGCATCCTCCTGCGGGCGAAAAGGCGCCTGCGGTACCTGACACACATGGTGCAATACCGAAATTAATCCCCTGTGCTCTCAAGCCGTTGATCTGCCACGGCCCGCTCATGTACATAGCAATCTGGCCGGCCTGAAGCATAACGTCCGCGTCGGAACCAGTTATGTTCTCCGGAGTTACCTTCTTGTTGAATGCCAGATCCTGCAACCATTCCAAGGTCTTTAGATTTTCCTGAGAATCTAATAAATTCTTATTCTCCGAAGGGTCATTGGCATCTCCGCCGTTTGCCCAAAGGAACTGCATATATGTTGTGTTTGTCGGCAATGCAAGGCCAAATTGATTTTTGGAAGTATCCGTAAGCTTTTGTGCATATTCCGCAAGCTCTTCCATTGTTGCCGGAGGCGTATCGGGGTCCAGACCTGCCGCCTCAAATAAGTCCTTATTCCAATACAGATAAGAGACATTATACTGCATAGGTGTTCCGTAAAGCTTACCTTCCACGTAGGACAGCTCGGTTACATTCTCCAGAAAGTTGCTTTTGTCCACGCCTTCCTTCTCCCAGAAATCGCTGATATCCTCCAGCGAATCATTGCTTACATAAGGAGCGATATTTTCCACGCCGAACAGGACAATATCCGGTGCGGTTCCAGTTGCTATCGATGCCGGAAGCTTTTGCTGCAAAACATCATTGGGCATGATATCCATCTCGATCTCGATGTTATCTGTATTCGTCTTATTGTAGTTATCTACGATCTCGCGGAGAATGTCTCCGTCCGAACCCGTAAACACATTCCAGAACTTAAGCGTAACCTTATCCCCTGTCCCGGCCTTTGCCTCATCACCGGCCGCGGTTTCTGTCTGCATTGTCTCCGCTTTCTCTCCGGTGGTTGTCTCCGCCGTACTATTACTTCCGCATCCTGCTAACAGGGAAGATACCATAGTCACAGCCAATACGATACTTAATAGCTTTTTCATTTCTATACCTCCTGAATAATAGTTGTCGTGTGCGTTCACGTGTACGCACCTCCAGTTAATGGCAAATTCTTAATTAACATTTATATCTTGAATTTGCCTCTGCACTTATGTATTTTTTTATGCGTACACGTGTACTCTATAAATATTATTATGCACATTTTACAGTAAATGTCAACAATAATATCATAAAACAAAAAAAATTATGTAACAGTTCAGCCTATGGTACCGCGAGGTGTTTTTTGTGAGTGGAGCGAAGCGAAGGTCACAGAAAACCCGAGGTATTCATGCGCGAAATTATGCATTCTGCATAATTTCTGTGCATCATTTGTAACAGTTCAGCCTTCGGCTGAACTGTTACAAAATTACTTCGGATGTTCAGAACGGTGCATGCCTTTGAACAATGCATTGATTATCACCTCTGCCATATAACTAATCGTTATCCCGCAAAGCATTCCCGCAATAACATCGCTGGGATAATGAACGCCTAAATACAATCGCGATATACCAATCAAAAACGCCAGTATAAGAATCGGTATCCCTATTTTTTTAGGCAGCTTTCTGTAAAATATGTATCCTGCCGCAAATGCACTGGCCGTATGGCCGGACGGAAATGAAAAATCTGCCGGTTTGTGGATAAGCGGTACCAAAGCATTTATTGTATCAAACGGTCTGCTTCTTTCCACCAGATTTTTCAGCACCATATTATTGATAATCATTGACAAAATTAGGGCACAGATTCCCATACAGCCTATTTTTCTCGTTTTGGGGAAAATGAAAAGGAGGATAGAAATCAACGTCCATATAAATCCCCTGTTCCCTAAGTTGGTGATAAAGATAAAAATTGAAGTTAAAGTATTATTTCTCAGAAAGTCTTGTATAAATAATAGGATGCTGCTGTCCAAACGGATAAAAGCTTCGGTCATACCGTTTACCCTTTTTCCTTTTTCTCTTCATCTTAGAAAAATATATGTGCCGCATACGAAAAAGATGAGAGTACGGAAAACGGTATTGCACTCACCGGGCAGACTCATATTTTAGATTTTGCAATGGATTATTTACTATGGACCGCACAAAAGGAAAGATAAAAAAATAAGCCGGCCGGAAATCTGTTCCGGACGACTCCAGACTGTCAAATAACCCCGTTTTCAATATGCGAAAACAGGGTTATTTCTAATTATTACGTAAAATGTTATAAAAACAGAGCTAAAATGGCGCTCTTTCCAACGCCACATTGCCAGTTTCTTCAGAT
>JAEWPN010000171.1 GCA_023399455.1 Bacillota bacterium | reverse complement strand
CAGTTGACGATGCGGATTTCTTGTGTTATAGTTATCAAACGAGATTAGTTTTAGGTCTTTTTTTTATGCTCAAAAATTGGAGGAAAAATATATGCGTACGAGAATTACATTGGCATGTACGGAATGCAAGCAGCGTAACTACAATACAACAAAAGATAAGAAAGCACATCCGGATAGAATGGAGACAAAGAAATATTGTAGATTCTGCAAGACTCATACTATGCACAAAGAAACTAAATAATTGGCCCGTAATTTTTGAAAGGAGTACAATATGGGAGATTCCGCAAATACAGATAAAGCACCGAAGACGGATTTTTTCAAAGGTGTAAAAACTGAATTTAAGAAAATTACATGGCCGGATAAGGATGCACTTCTCAAACAGTCTACAGCAGTTGTCTGTGCCTCGGTTGTAGTAGGAGTAATCATTGCCGTACTCGATTTTATTATTCAGTATGGTGTAGATTTCATGACGACGTTATAGAGTGAGGGTGGATAAATGTCAGAAGCAAATTGGTATGTAGTGCATACCTATTCCGGGTATGAGAATAAAGTCAAAGCCAATATTGAGAAGACAATCGAGAACAGACATCTGGAGGAAGAGATTCTGGAGGTCCGTGTACCTATGCAGGACGTCGTGGAGATGAAGAACGGCGCTAAGAAGAATGTTCAGAAAAAGATGTTCCCGGGTTATGTTCTTATTAATATGGTAATGAATGACGACACTTGGTATGTTGTCAGGAATACGAGAGGTGTTACGGGCTTTGTGGGTCCGGGAAGCAAGCCGGTACCGCTTACGGAAGCAGAAATGAAACCTCTTGGCATTCGAATGGAAAATATTTCCGTGGACTTTGCGGAGGGAGATACGATTGCGGTCGTCGCCGGAGTTTGGAAGGACACTGTGGGCGTCGTACAGAGAATCGATTTCGGCAAACAGACGGCTACGATTAATGTAGAGCTTTTCGGCAGGGAGACGCCGGTCGAGATTGGCTTTGCAGAAGTAAGAAGGATGTAAGCGATATTTTGTCGGAATTCTTTTTCCGATTGAAATATAAATCAGTAACATGAAAAGCCTTGGGGATTTTTTCAGGGCAGTGGGAGCATCATCCCATCGGTTTTACCGTATGGAGGATGAAGCGCCAGACCACAATATTTTAGGAGGTGCCAAAATGGCAAAGAAAGTAGAAGGATATATTAAGTTACAGATTCCTGCCGGAAAAGCAACACCGGCTCCACCGGTTGGTCCCGCACTTGGACAGCATGGTGTCAACATCGTTGAATTTACGAAACAGTTCAACGCCAGAACAGCGGATAAGGGAGACACTATCATCCCCGTTGTTATTACGGTATATGCAGATAGAAGCTTCAGTTTTGTTACAAAGACTCCGCCTGCAGCAGTACTTCTTAAGAAAGCATGCAACCTTAAGTCCGGTTCGGCAGTGCCTAACAAGACGAAGGTAGCAACGATTTCCAAAGACAAAGTAAAAGAAATCGCTGAGCTGAAATTGCCTGATTTGAATGCGGCTTCTCTCGAAGCGGCTATGAGCATGATCGCAGGTACAGCAAGAAGTATGGGCATTACAGTAGAAGATTAATAACAAGTAAAAGTGGGAGGCAATGATGATTGCCGGTTGAACCATAGGAGGAATTGACAATGAAACATGGAAAAAAATATAATGAAGCTGCGAAGCAGGTAGACCGTTCCGTTCAGTATGAAGCAGCAGATGCGATCGCTCTTGTAAAAAAGACTGCTACCGCAAAATTTGATGAGACGATTGAAGTTCATATCAGAACAGGCTGTGACGGACGTCATGCAGAACAGCAGATTCGTGGTGCCGTTGTATTACCTAACGGTACAGGTAAAGAAGTAAAAGTATTGGTATTCGCGAAAGGAGATAAGGCTTCCGAAGCAGAAGCAGCAGGAGCTGATTTCGTAGGCGGCGATGAGCTTATTCCCAGAATCCAGAACGAAGGCTGGTTAGATTTCGACGTTGTTGTTGCTACCCCTGATATGATGGGTGTTGTAGGACGTCTCGGTAAGGTTCTCGGACCGAAAGGCTTGATGCCTAACCCGAAGGCTGGAACGGTAACGATGGATGTAACCAAGGCAGTTAACGATATCAAGGCTGGTAAGATCGAGTACAGATTAGACAAATCCAACATCGTACACGTACCGGTTGGCAAGGCTTCCTTTACGGAGGAGCAGCTGTCACAGAACTTCGGAGCATTGATGGAAGCTATTGTAAAAGCAAAACCGTCAGCATTGAAGGGACAGTATTTAAGAAGCATTACGCTTTCTTCCACTATGGGACCGGGCGTAAAGGTTAGCGTAGCGAAGTTCTAATATGCGTTGTTTGTAGAGTTTGCAAGGGCTGCCGCACTAAGAGATTAGTGTGACAGCCCTTTTATATCATAGGAAAGACCTTGTTATTTTGACGTGTGAATGAATTGTGTTATAATTACATTGTTGTTATAAAAATCAGCAGGAGCTCATAACAGATGAAGAGAACCCGGAGAAGAAAAATTCACTTTCTGAATATCGTGCTAACCTTCTGGATAACCTTTGCCGGAGTGGTGATTGCAGGAGTTGCAGGAATATTGATATATAATGCCATTGTGGGGAAAGCAGACGCGGTGACACTTTCACCCTCCGGATTGTCGGAGGCCGTTTCGCATATGTTTTCGGAGAAAATACCGGAGGCGAAGGCAGGGGAAGAGGCGCTTACTCCAAGCGGACGCTATGGAGAGATCCTGGCGGATGAAGAGTATATGGCCCGGAACAATATTTATACGAAGGAGGCAGCATCGGCTGAAGAGGTAACGCTGTCCTTTGGCGGGGATATACTGTTCGATCCGAGTTACAGCGTTATGGTAAAACTGCTGCAGAGGACAAACGGCATCTATGACAGCATATCTGCGGAGCTGCTGGATGAAATGAAGAGCGCAGATATTTTAATGCTGAACAATGAATTCCCTTATTCCGACAGAGGAACGCCGACGCCGGAGAAACAGTTCACCTTCCGTGCAAAGCCTGAATCCGTAAGTCTTTTGGACGATATGGGGGTGGATATCGTATCGCTTGCTAATAATCATGCGTACGATTACGGAGAAACAGCGCTTCTGGATTCCCTGGATATTTTAAAAGAGGCAGGGATGCCCTATGTAGGGGCGGGCCGTAATCTGGAGGAAGCAGCAAAGCCTGTCTACTTCATTATCAACGATATAAAAATAGCATATTTGTCCGCTACCCAAATTGAGCGTCTGGACAATCCCGATACCAAGGGCGCGACGGATAACTCTGCGGGAGTATTCCGGTGCTGGAATCCTGAGGGCCTTTTGGAAGCGGTAAAGGCGGCGAAGGAAAACAGCGATTTTGTGGTGGTATATATTCATTGGGGAACAGAGAATACGGAGGAGCCTGACCCCGCCCAGCTGGATCAGGCACCGAAAATAGTGGAAGCGGGAGCAGATTTGATTATCGGCGATCATCCCCACTGTCTCCAGCCCATTCAATATGTGGATGGAGTTCCTGTGGTATACAGCCTCGGCAATTTCTGGTTCAACTCCAAACAGGTGGATACCTGCCTGGTAAAAGCCGCCATCGATGCGAATGGATTAAAAAGCCTTAAGTTCATTCCGGCCCTCCAAAAGGACTGCAGGACCTCTTTGCTGGAAGGGGAGGAAAAGGAAAGAGTACTTGCCTATATGCGCTCTATCTCTCCCGGTGTGAACATAGACGAAGAAGGATTTATAAATTAATATAGAATTTGAAAAAGTGTTGTCATAAAATGCTTGACAAAATGCGGAGAAATATATTATATTAATAAAGGTCGTTTTGACCGTGCCGAAGACAGTAGGTGCCGAATGTGAACAGTCATCTGTTCCTGCGGCGTAAGTGTATCGCCTACCGAGGAGAAGAGTTGATGATGTATTGTGACTTTAAACCTTTCTGTCTTCAGAGAGGTTTTTTATATGTATAAAACTCCTATCGGCAAGAAGAGGGCCAAAGCCCTTACAAATCTATAAGGAGGTAGAAAAAGTGGCAAAAGTTGAATTGAAACAACCCGTTGTAGAAGAAATTTCCGCAAACATTAAAGATGCGCAGTCAGTAGTGCTCGTGGATTACCGCGGACTTACGGTAGAGCAGGATACAAGACTTCGCAAGCAGCTTCGCGAAGAGGGAATTACTTACAAGGTTTACAAGAACACGATGATGAATTTCGCGTTTAAGGGAACAGACTTCGAAGCGCTTGCTCCGTATCTGGAGGGCCCCAGCGCGATCGCGATCTCTACAAGCGATGCTACGGCACCGGCTAGAGTACTGTGCAAATTTGCGAAGGAAGCAACTAAGCTCGAGATCAAAGGTGGTGTGGTTGAAGGTTCTGCATACGATGCGAACGGCATTGCCGAAATCGCTAAGGTTCCTTCAAGAGAAGAACTGCTCTCCAAGTTACTTGGAAGTATCCAGTCTCCGATTACGAACTTTGCTCGTGTCATGAACCAGCTGGCAGAAAAAGGCGGCGCATCCGCATGCGATACACCGACAGCAGAAGAAGCGGCTCCGGCAGTAGAAGCAACAGAGGAAGCAGCACCCGCAGCAGAAGAAGCGCCGGTTGAAGAAGCAGTAGCACCGGTTGAAGAAGCTCCTGCTGAATAAGAAATAAAATCAGAAAATAAAAATTAATTGAAACTTACAAAATTATAATGGAGGTAAATGAAAATGGCAAAATTAACAGCTCAGGAACTTATTGAAGCTATTAAAGAGTTAACAGTATTAGAATTAAATGATTTGGTAAAAGCTTGCGAAGAAGAATTCGGCGTATCCGCAGCAGCAGGTGTTGTAGTTGCGGCAGCAGGTGCAGGCGACGGCGCAGCAGCAGAAGAAGAGAAGACAGAATTCGACGTTGAACTTACAGAAGTTGGCCCTAACAAGGTTAAGGTTATCAAGGTTGTACGTGAAGCTACAGGCCTTGGCTTGAAAGAAGCTAAAGACTTAGTTGACACTGCTCCTAAGATGGTAAAAGAAGCTACTTCCAAGCAGGATGCTGAAGACATCAAAGCGAAACTGGAAGCAGAAGGCGCTAAAGTTACAATCAAATAATT
>JAEWPN010000089.1 GCA_023399455.1 Bacillota bacterium | reverse complement strand
AAGAGTAGGTAATTCATATCTCATTCTAAATCTACGTTTTTGTTATGAAAGCCGTAGGTCTATTAAAGTTACCCTTCTGTACGAAAAACAAATCAAAATACTTCTTGACTATTTACCAAATTGCTTTTTCATACTTATTAGTAGATAATTTCATTATATAAGTTTATAAAAACGTTTTTAATGGTCCATTTTTTAAAAAGGTGTCTTTTTTTTAGACTGACTCCCTTATAACGATTACGCCCCGTAGCAAATGGTGGAAATAGTATGGGGCTGTAACGTAAACTGTCCGCCCAGGCCGTTTTCCCGAAGGGTTACCTCTGCCGCGGAGTCCGATTTGTTGAGGAGGATGATAACCCTTTCTCCGTCGGGATTTAAGAATCCGACTGTCTCTATTTTATCCGTATAGCGGCTGGTCTCTATTTTTCTCGCTCCGCGCTTAATGTATCTGCTGAAATGTCCTATGTAATAATAAGAAAGCCTCTTTTCGATCGTGTCCTCTTCGGGCGTACACATCATGGGGGCCGCACAGAAGTTTCCAGCATGGTTGGGGCCACCCTTGTCATCCAGCAATAGGTTCCAGTCGAAAAAGGCCTCCACTCCCGCTTTTAAGTTACCGATCATATCGTGGGCGTACATCTCAGCCTTCGTTACTTCCGAGGAATCCGCAAAGCGGGAATATTCCACGCAACCTTCCGTAAAGAAAAGGGACTTTTCAGGAAATCTTTTCTTCACTGCTTCTAACGCTTCAAAATGGTCTCCCGAATACCAATGCACCGCTACTCCCGCCACCTCGTCTAAAGTTTCCCGGGAAGCGAATACCGCTTTGGCCCTGTCATAAACCTCGTCCTTATTATGGTCCCATATAAAGATTTTCACGTAATCCAAAGAAGCCTCTGCCAGCGCCGGAGCAAGATACTTTCTCAAAAACAGCGCCTCCTCCTGCGGGGTGTAGATGCAGGAATCCCATGCCTGGACGGCCATAGGCTCGTTCTGAACGGTCAGATAGCTGATCTTGATTCCTTCTTTTTCATATTCCTGAATATAACGGACGATATAGCCAGCCCAGGCTCCGTAGTATTCCTCCTTCAGCTTACCTCCATGGTTCATATCCCCATTGGTCTTCATAAATGCCGGGGGAGACCACGGAGAAGCAAGAAAATAAAGCTTCGAAGAGCTTTCCTCCATCGCATCCTTTATCATCGGAATCATATTTTCTCTATCGTGCGCGATGTCAAAGCTCTTAAGCTCAATGTCCCCCTCCTTAATATAGGTATAGTTTCCAAGCGCAAAATCGCAGCTATGAATGTGGGTGCGCCCTATATTATATCTAAGTCCTTCTTCGCCGAAGTAACCTTCGATCACCGCCCGTTTATTTACTTCCCCAAGCCTGGAATAATTATAGGTACTGGCCTCGGTAAATGCACCTCCGAAGCCTTGTATCGCATGTCCTTTCAGCTCAGGATAAGCATTTACCAAGTGTGCGAAATCCGCCTTCCTGCCTACCGGTATATCCGCTTCCTTCCAAAATTCATTCTTCGAGTAATCTGTCGTAATACGTCTCATAATGCTTCTGCCCTCTTCTTTCCTAGTTGAATCACTGCGAAATCTGCCCTGTTCGGGCTGTTTTTTCCTTTTTAACGGGTCCCAAAGTCATGTTTTTTCATGCAGGCATGAAACGAATGACTAATGTCATCATATAGATAAAAACGTTTTTATTCAGTCTTTCATTTTTTAATAAGGTGTTATTTTTTTATAATTGTCACGAACACCGGCTATATGCTATACTATTACAGTTCGGCCTTATGCCTGAACTTCTGTGAATTATATTTACCGCATGATATCGAATGAACCGCTGAGCGGGTATATTATGTTTGCAAATATTGTGTCTAATATGTGCTCGCACATATGGCTCAAAGTTTGCAGGCTATGAGAAAGGCAGAGTGATTATTATGAGTATTTTGAATGTGGAGAATCTGACCCATGGCTTTGGTGACAGAGCCATTTTTAATGATGTGTCCTTTCGCCTATTAAAAGGAGAGCATATCGGCTTGATCGGCGCTAACGGAGAAGGAAAATCTACCTTTATGAATATTATTACGGGCAAACTTATGCCCGATGAAGGGAAAATCGAATGGGCGAAAAATATGCGTGTAGGCTATCTGGATCAGCATACCGCGCTGGAGAAGGGAATGTCGATCCGCGACGTCCTATCCTCCGCCTTTTCCTTTCTCTTTGAAATGGAAGCGGAAATGAACGATATCTGTGATAAGATGGGGACTGCCGCTGAGAAGGAACTGGAGCAATATATGGAAGATTTAGGTACCATTCAGGATCTTCTTACCATGCATGACTTCTACATGATCGACCCCAAGGTGGAGGAGGTCGCACGGGCGCTGGGGCTCACCGATATCGGACTGGATAAGGATGTTACCGATTTAAGCGGCGGCCAGAGAACCAAGGTCTTGCTGGCAAAGCTTTTGCTGGAAAAACCGGATATCCTTCTTCTGGACGAGCCTACCAACTATCTCGATACGGAGCATATCGAATGGCTGAAAAGGTACTTGAACGATTACGAGAACGCATTCATCCTTATCTCACATGACATCCCTTTTTTGAACAGCGTTATCAACCTGATTTACCATATGGACAACCAATCGCTGGACCGTTACGTCGGAGACTACGACAAGTTCCAGGAGGTCTATTCCATGAAAAAGTCTCAGTTAGAGGCTGCCTATAATAAGCAGCAGAAGGAAATTGCGGATCTGAAGGATTTCGTGGCACGCAACAAAGCCAGAGTGGCTACGAGGAATATGGCCATGTCGCGCCAGAAGAAACTGGATAAAATGGATGTGATCGAGCTTGCGGCAGAAAAGCCCAGGCCGGAATTTCATTTCAGGGAGGCGAGAACCCCCGGACGATATATCTTCCAGTCCAAGGATCTCGTAATCGGTTATACGGAGCCGCTTTCTTCCCCTTTAAACCTGGAAATGGAGCGAGGGCAGAAAATTGCCCTCATCGGTGCCAACGGCATCGGTAAGTCTACCCTGCTCAAAAGCATCCTCGGACTCATCCCCTCTCTGTCCGGCAGCGTTACTCAGGGCGATTATTTGAGCATCGGTTATTTCGAACAGGAAGCCGACCAGAAGGTTACTACTACCTGCATAGAAGAAATATGGCAGGAATTCCCCTCCTATTCCCAGTACGAGGTACGCTCCGCCCTCGCCAAATGCGGCCTTACCACCAAGCATATCGAAAGCCTGGTAAAAGTGCTGAGCGGCGGGGAGCAGGCGAAAGTCAGATTATGTAAACTAATTAACCGGGAGACTAATGTCCTCCTTCTGGATGAGCCTACCAACCATCTGGATGTGGACGCAAAGGCGGAGCTGAAACGCGCCCTTGCCGCATACAAAGGAAGTATTCTCCTCGTCTGCCATGAGCCCGAGTTCTACGAAGGGCTGGTTACCGACGTGTGGGATTGCACGAAGTGGACGACGAAGGTATTCTAATCAGATTTCTTCGTATATTCCCGGGCATAGTAAAAGCTATCTGTATCAGCAGCAAACGACCCCGAGCCTTCTCCGGAAGATGTATATGAAAGTTTAACAATCGCTGTTTTCCTTAACAGCGTCTGATAATCCGTGTAATGGGTATGGAACACATAATACAGCTGATTGTCCTCTCCCGTAAATACGTCCCCATGCCCCGTACCATTTGCACGTATATTATTTCTGCTTATAATCGGCCCCTCCTGCTTTTCCCAAGGCCCCAACGGGCTTTGGCTTGTTGCATAGCCCACGGCATAATCAATATTCCTGAAATCATTGGCAGAGTAAAACAGATAATAGGTATCCTGCTCTTTAATAACCGTAGGCCCTTCCGTTACCGGCCATGACGCAT
>JAEWPN010000229.1 GCA_023399455.1 Bacillota bacterium | reverse complement strand
TGTAGATTCATGGGAGGTGTGGGATGAGACGGAGAGGGTTCTTGACATTGTTGGGGATTTTCGCGTTGATTGCAGTTCTGAATGCCATTGCATGGGAAAGTGAGGCATTCTGTAACTTTTATGTGCGGAATATTTTTCCCCTATGGGTGAATACATATGGACGGTTTACAGGGTTGTTCCCTTTTTCTATTGGAGAAATAATGATGGCAGCAGGCTTGGTAGTAACAATGATAGCTGTTGTGCTGGGATTCGTTGCGGCTATTTTTTTATTAGCTTTTAAACGCTCTTCGATCTATTCCAAGGTCATGGGTTTTTGCGGCAGATATTTTACCGCTTATGCGTGGATATTCGCGGGGTTTTGCGGGGTGATGACCTTGAACTGTTTTATTCCGTATCACAGCTCTGCTTTGACGCAGAGGTATGGGATGCTTGACCGGATGTCGCCACAGGATCCGCTACTTCCGGATTTATTGCAGAAGGAATATACGCTGGAGGAATTGGAAAACCTTAGAGATTACGTGGTCATAAGGGCCAATGAGCTGGCGAAGCAAGTGAACAGGGACGAAAAGGGCAATATTATTTATCCCGATAATATGGAGGAAATTGCTATAGAGTCCATGAGAAATTTAAGCAAATATTGTGAGCAGTTAGGTGGTTATTATCCCATGCCGAAGCAATTTTACTTCTCAGGGTTTTTCAGTCAGCAAAAGATGAAAGGATATTTTTTCCCTTTTTCCATGGAGGCCAATTATAACAGCCTGATGCTGGAAATCAACCGCCCTGCAACTATCTGTCACGAATATGCCCATCTGAAAGGATTTATGTTCGAAGATGAGGCGAATCTGATCGGTTTTCTGGCTTGTGCCAATTCTTCGGATGTGACGTTCCAATACAGTGGTTATTTAAGCGTTTTGAATTATATAAACAACGAATATTATGATGCGATAGGCAGAAATAATGAAATCTACGATTCCCGTGTAAAGATATCTGATCAGGTAAAGAAGGAGAACGTATTCTTAAGAGAAGCTGCCTGGGAAAAGGTTGAGGCAAAGGCGCTCATCAATACGGAAGTCGTAGATAAAGTCTCCGACAAATTATCGGAGACTTCCATGGTTCTTAACGGTGTGGGAGACGGAATCTTAAGTTATACGAGGGTAGTAGGCCTGCTGCTCCATTATTACGACGGTTCGATGGAAGTACAGCAAACGTTAGCTGACCCGGGATATTTGGTACAATCAGATGAGTAAACCCACAGGACAATGATCGGAGCCGAGCACGTCAGTGTAAATGACAGCGTCCTGCAAGCGATCCTTTAAGCTGTCCGACACGAGGAAATAGTCAATACGCCAACCGGCGTTTTTGGCTCTGGCACTGAAACGGTAGGACCACCATGAGTAGATGCCCTCCTTATCAGGATAGAAGTAACGGAAGGTGTCAATAAAACCGGATTCGGTTAAAATAGTGAATTTTTCTCTCTCTTCATCTGTAAAGCCCGCGTTTTTGCGGTTGGTTTTGGGGTTCTTAAGGTCAATTTCCTTATGAGCTACGTTTAAATCACCGCAAAAAATGACGGGCTTCTCCTTTTCCAGCGTCTTCAGATAAGAAAGAAAATCATCTTCCCATTTCATACGGTAGGATAGTCTCGCCAGCTCGTCCTGAGAATTGGGGGTGTATACGGTTATCATATAGAATTCCGGGAATTCCAGCGTGATGACGCGGCCTTCGTGGTCGTGTTCTTCGATCCCTATTCCGTAGGAGACGGAGAGAGGTTCCTCTTTGGTGAAAATAGCGGTACCGGAATAGCCTTTTTTCTCGGCGTAGTTCCAGTATTGGAAGTAACCGGGGAGGTCCAGATCGATTTGGCCGGCTTGGAGCTTGGTCTCCTGTAAACAGAGAATATCAGGGGATTCGGAGACCAGGAAGTCCAGGAAGCCTTTGCCGATGCAGGCACGGAGGCCATTTACGTTCCATGAGATTAATTTCATAATGTTTGATTCCTTTCATAAAAAGGTTATGGTATCAGGTTATGAGTATAGTTTAATGAAAAAAAATGAATTTGTAAATATATTCGTGAAGCGGCTATTTAACTGGGGTTGAAGAGAGATCGTGGAGAAAGTATTCGGGAGATTAATAAAAAATCAAGAATCTGTTCACACTTTGGACACATTTATGACATATTATGTTAAAAGTTGATATAGGAACCACATACATAGGTTTGTATCAACAAAAAACATTTCATATTTCTAGGAGGAAAAAAATTATGAAAAAGAAAGTAGTTTTATTATTAACAGCAGTAGCAACATGCGCAACATTGATGATGGCTTGTGGAAACACAGACGTAGCAACGGAAGATGCAGCAGTAGAAACTGAAGCAGTTACGGAAGAAGCAACAGATGCAGCAGCAACTGAAGAAGTAGCAGAAGACGTAGAAGCAACTGAAGAAGTAGCAGAAGACGCAGCAGCAACCGAAGAAGTAGCAGAAGACGCAGCAGCAACTGAAGAAGTAGCAGAAGATGCAGCAGCAACTGAAGAAGTAGCTGAGGATGCAGAAGCAACAGACGCAGCAGCAACAGATGAAGCAGCAACCACTGATGAAGCAGCAGATACAGAAGCAACAGACGCTAACTAATTATAAGCTGGCAATTGTGCAGTAAATAATTAAACGAAGAGGCTGTTTACTATCCTGAATGGACGGTAAACAGCCTTTTTATCATGTAATAAGATCAGGGTGTTAAAAGGTCCTTTTTGCGAACAGTTCTAGACAGTATACCCAGCTTCGCATCAACTTTGAGTGTAGTCGATCTTTATGGAGTCCTCGTAAGGGAGGATCCATTCGTTTACAATCCTATATGCGAAGTGGCGCATGTCGGAGAAAGTCTGCTCATAGTTTTCCAGAGTGAGCTGTCTGTCTCCTGCGATGATCTGATCAGTCATATATTGGTTAATTTCAGGGGAAAAATGGAGAGTGTCCATGTAGTTGTTGAGATTGGTTATAATCTCGGTCTCATCCTGAAAATAAAACATTTGGACGTTGTCATAGGTGAGCAGCCGTCCTACGGTTTGTTCCATGTTGTAAAGGTAAGCCTCCAAATCGCCTGTGCGGTAGATGTTGTCCCACCAAAGCATAGAGTAGGCAGGAAAGAAAATTTTGAACTGTGTTTCGGGATGAGCGGTAATCTGATCCTCTACCAGTCCGATATTGGCATTCAGTACATCTTGATAATAATCCTTTTCTTTCATGGGAGAAATCTGGGGTGCCCGCATGTAGTTGTTTAATGCCATGTCCTGATTGAACTGTTTCCACTGTGCCCAGTTGTAGGAGTCGTTCTCATCGTAATCTCCGATAAGAGAGTTAGCAATGAGGTAAGGTGTCTTTTCCAACAAAACGCCTTTGTTATATATATATTGTACGTCATCGAAGTAATTCTTGTTGTATAAATACATGGGACAGCCGGTCAGTTCGTAGGTGGGTATAGGATCAGCGGCAAGAGAAGAGGTGTCCATACTGTAGAAAACATATTTCAGGTCATGACTTTCATACGCAGTATCCAGAAGGTAGCATAAGTCCGCGGTAGCACCATAGGAACGGACAGCCTTGATGGCAGTGCAGCCGAAGCCCTGGTCGAACCAGCCGTTATTATAGTTTTCAGCCACGGAGGAGCCTAAGATCAGGCTGTCGTAATCGAAGGTGCGAAGGGTGCCGATACATTGATATTCCTTATCGGTCAGAACTGCCTTTAACCCGAACCATGGCTTATGGTAATGGAAAAAGGGGTCCAATATGATGACGAATCCGGCGATAACTGCCATAATTACCAATATTCTTTTAAAAAAAGATATAATAAAATTTTTCTCCAATTGCTTTATACCTTTCTGTCTATTTGCCGCGGTATAGCGTATGAATCTGCCGCCAGTGTGCTGTCTCATTCATAATTAGCCAAACAGTACACTAGAAATTGAAATAGATAAATGTGCTGACCTGTGAAAATGAAATCAGCGACCATAGGAATACGATAGTAATGTACCAGCAGAACTTGGAACCGTAATTCGTCTCCGCTACTATCTGGAGAGAATTTTTTCTCGTCAGGACAAAGGCACTGATAGCCAGCGCGATGAAGAAGAATACAATGTAAACTGTGCTGAGCATATCCGGGGCCAGAAGGTTGATGGCCTGCTTGATAACATAAAATTCAGGAATGTCCATATTAGCGGCCAGCTTGTATAGATAGCCGGTATTTTTAAAGGCGAATATATTTTTGAACATCTGGAACGCATAGGTCATGTTTTCGCTTCGAAAGAAAATCAGGGACAGGTTGAAGAAGGAAAAAGTGAAAAACCATCCCAGCCATCTGGGGATATGGATTTTGGAAGGAACCTTTTCTTTATTGCCCTTTATTCCAACGATCCCCAAGTTATCCCACACGACTAAGAGACCCTGCATGGTCCCCCATGCGACGTATGTCCAGTTGGCACCGTGCCACAGCCCGCTTAAGCAGAAGATTATTATGGTATTGAGAATTGTTCGAGGCCTTCCCTTTTTGCTTCCTCCCAGAGGAATGTACACGTAGTTTACAAAAAAACGGGATAGGGTCATATGCCAGCGCTGCCATAACTCTTTAACGGAACAAGCCTTGTAGGGTGAATTGAAGTTAATGGGTAATGCAATATTGAACATATAGCCGAGTCCGATTGCCATGTCGTTGTATCCGCTGAAATCGAAATAAATCTGGAAGGTATATGCGAGAATGACCAACAGTGTGGAAGGCGTATCGAGAAAATAGGTCTGCTCGAAGCCGAAATTCGTGGCTAATGCCAGCATATCAGCCAATAGGACTTTTTTCCCAAGGCCCAGCACAAACAAGGAAATGCCTTTTGCAAAATTACCGGAGTCGAAGCGCCTTTTGTTTAAGTCCTCGAATTGAGGTATCATTTCCTTGTAAAAAACGATAGGACCTGCAATCAACTGGGGAAAAAAGGTCACGAAGGCAGCATAATTGATAAAGGAAGGATGATCTAATTCACCCTCATTGCGGTCTACAGTGAAGGAAATCTGCTGGAAGGTAAAAAAGCTGATACCCAGAGGCAGGAGTATATGTTTCAGTGCGTAATCACTGTGGAAAATGTAGTTTATATTGTCGATGAAAAAATCATAGTATTTAAAATAAAATAAAATGGCGAGATTGATGCCAATGCCTGTTAAAAGACCAATTCTGCTTGTAAATCTGGTCTTTGAAAAGGTCATGAGCCAGCTTAATGTATAGTTGACGAGTATGCTTATGGTGATGATAAGGAGGTAATAATTGTTGAAGTAACCGTAAAACCATAAAGACATACCGACGAGGAATACCTTCGCCAGCTCGTATTTTTTTAGCTTGTTCAATCCGTACCAGCCCAGAAGGACCAGGGGGAGGAATATGAAAATGAATATATAGGAATTAAAAAGCATTGTGAGTGTGAATACCTTTCTGGGGAGTGTGGCTTGTATATGGGAGGAGACCGGCAGGGCACGGGCAGAGGCCGGTAACCACGGGCAGAGGTCGATGACCACGGGCGGAGGTCGATGACCACGGGCGGAGGCCAATAACCACGCAGAGACCAATAACCACGGGCAGAGACGAAAAAACGTGGTTTTTTCGTTCGCTTCGCTCGTCAAATAGAAAAATAAGCAAATACTCGTGCGAGCACGGTATTTGTTTATTTTTCTATTTGACTCTGCCCTATTCGGACATTATAACATAATTCTTGCCATAAAAATATTAAATATTTCCTTGATTTAGATTAGCCAGAATATTTTCCTGGATATTAAATTCTTTTGGAAAAAGGGATAAATTCGGCTTACTGGGAAATAATGATAACTATATAATCAGTGGAATTATTTTAAAATATTCAATAGATTAAGATGGAGGAGATTATGAAGATGCGTTCGTTAGTTACAACCTTGGCAATGGTATTGACAATATGGCTGCTGGCGGCGCCTATTATGAGTGGATGCGGTGATGGGCAGGTGTCGGATTCTAATACAAATAGTGTAGAAAATGTTAAGAGAGACGACGCAGTGGAAATGAATACAGTGGAGGCTGCGGAGGATTCTGGGGATAATGAGGCTTATGCGTCTATGAATGAAATAAGGGAAGCGGTAGTGAATATTCTTGGAGATAATTATTGGCCGGATAAGAAACTTACAAAGGAAGAGCTGGAGACGGAAACAGGTATTTCAGAGGATATGTATGATGATTATTTTGCGGAGAAACAAAGTGTTGAAACGGATATTGATACGATAATTATTATTAAGGCGAAAGAGGAATATGTAGGAGAAGTGGAATCTATACTGAACGAGTATAGAGAGAGTCTGATGACAAAATATAAGGACCGTCCGCAGGAGTTGGGGAAAGTGGAAGCATCCAGAATAGAGACGGTGGACAGTTATGTCAGCTTTGTACAGCTTGGTGCGGATACCGAGGCAGCTGCTGAAATAGGGGATGAGGAAGTAATTTCTGTTTGCCAGCAAGAGAATGAGAGAGCGGTGGATATCATAGAAAAAACATTGTTTGATGAGTGATGTTAACGCCCTGCTATTGATAGCCTTTGTTTTATGGGGTATAATAAACACATTAAAGTGGTTGCGAAACTTAATCGTTTCGCAAATTTTCATGCGCATATTTTGCTGTGCATGATTTGCTGCAGTTTAGACGAAGGCTGAATCGTAACACAAATGGAGGAAAGGCAGGGTTATTAGTGTGACCAATACGATTATATTCGACATGGACGGAATACTGTTTGATACGGAGAGAATTAGCTGTGAGTGCTGGGATGAAGTTGGACAGGAAATGGGGCTTGGCGATCTGAGCAAGGGGGTAAAGGGTTGTGTTGGTTTAAATAGAAATGATTCAGAAATTCTTATGAAGAGTATTTACGGAGAGGAATTCCCCTTTGAAGAATTCCGCGGTACGGTGCATGCTCTCATGAAACGCAGGATTCTGGAGGAAGGACTTCCTTTGAAGGAGGGAGTCATGGAGATACTGGATTATCTGACACAGGAGGGCTATATCGTAGGACTGGCTTCCTCAACAAGCTTAAAGGGCGTTATGGGACATCTGGAGGAGGCGGGCATCACTCATTATTTCCGTAAGATCATTACGGGGGATATGGTGGAGCACAGCAAGCCCATGCCGGATATTTATTTGAAGGCATGCGAGGAACTGGGTGTGACCCCGATGAATGCTATTGCCATCGAAGATTCACCTAACGGAATCCGGTCGGCGTATCGTGCAGGTATGAAGCCGATTATGGTGCCGGATTTGATTGAACCGTCACCGGAAATCGAATCCATGCTCTATGGGAAATTTTATTCTCTTTTGGATGTGATGGATTATTTAAAAAGTTGTTAGAAAATGGCAGGGAATATGATGCAGGAAGTGAAACGCATCCCTTTAAAGGGAATACATAATACCAGAGATCTGGGTGGATATACGGCGATGGATGGCAGCAGGATCAAACCTTGCCGTCTGATTCGAAGCGGGGAGTTATTCGATCTTACGAAGGAAGATAAGGAAGTGCTGACAAGAGACTACGGACTTGCTGCGGTAGTAGATTTCCGTACAGAGGCGGAGAGATATGAGAGACCCGATCCGGAACTCGACGGAGTGACTTATATCGTTAATCCTATTTTGCATGAGAAGGTTCTGGGCATTACCCGGGAAAAGGAGACGGACGAGGACGTTGTAGGCAGAGTGCTTAGGCAGCTTGGCGGCAATGAAGATGCCGGAGTGGAATACATGAAGAATATATACAGTAATCTGCTTACCGATTCTTACTGTAAAAAGCAGTACGCTTCCTTCTTCAACATATTGTTAAATCAGGAAAAAGGGGCGGTGCTCTGGCATTGTACTGCGGGCAAGGATAGGGCCGGTACGGGAGCGGCATTGCTCCTGTGTGCCCTTGAAATTCCCAGAAAGCAGATTGTGGCAGATTATATGAAGGTCAATGAGTTTGCTGCTGAGAGCATCGATAAGATGATGGCTATGGTTTTGGAGAGAACGGGCGATACGCGGCTGGGAGAACATATTCGCACTCTATTTACCGTTCAGGAAAGCTATATTGATACATTATTCAAGATAATGGAAGAAGGATATGGGAGTGCGCGGAACTATCTGAAAGAAGAAATGGGGCTTAACGGGGACGGGATCATGACCCTTAAGAATAAATATCTGCAATAGATAATAAAAATATACATGCCCGATTGGACAGGATGGAGGAAAGTATGTCAAAATCAAAGGTGTATTACACGAGTATGAAGACATCATTCAATGAAAATCTTCCGCAGAAGCTTGAGCGGTTACTAAAGACGGCAGGAATCGGAGGAATTGATTTCGATAGAAAATACGCGGCGATTAAGATTCATTTCGGGGAGCCGGGAAATTTGGCTTTTCTCAGACCGAATTATGCGGCCGTTGTGGTGAAGGTCGTCAAGGAATTGGGCGGAAAGGCATTCCTTACCGACTGCAACACGCTGTACGTAGGCGGGCGCAAAAATGCGCTGGACCATATGGACGCGGCGTATCAGAATGGGTTTTCACCGTTTTCTACCGGCTGTCATGTGATTATTGCTGATGGACTGAAGGGAACTGATGAAGAACTGGTACCTGTAGAGGGCGGCGAATATGTGAAGGAGGCGAAAATCGGCCGGGCGATCATGGATGCGGACGTATTCATTTCCTTAAACCATTTCAAGGGACATGAAGCCACAGGATTTGGCGGTGCTTTGAAGAATATCGGCATGGGATGCGGTTCAAGGGCAGGTAAAATGGAGATGCACAGTGCGGGCAAGCCCTCTGTGAATCAGGAAGTCTGCATAGGCTGCGGGCGCTGTATCAAGATATGCGCCCACGATGCACCGTCTGTTACCAATAGGAAGGCGAGCATCGACCAGGATAAATGCGTAGGCTGCGGACGTTGTATCGGAGTCTGCCCAACGGATGCCATCGAGGCGGCAGGAGACGAGTCCAATGATATCCTCAATAGAAAGATTGCGGAGTACAGCAAGGCAGTCATTTCGGGAAGACCTCATTTTCATATCAGCCTTGTTATCGACATATCTCCTAACTGTGACTGCCATGCCGAGAACGATATTCCTATTGTGCCCGATGTGGGAATGTTCGCCTCTTTCGACCCGGTAGCTCTGGATATTGCTTGTGCGGATGCCGTGAATAAGCAGCCGGTCATTGCCGGCAGCCAGTTGGACCACATGCCTCACGTGCACCACGACCATTTTATAGACTCTGCGCCCGCTACCAATTGGAAATCCTCCATAGAACATGCGGTAAAAATAGGAATCGGCAGCTCTGAATATGAGTTAATAGAAATATAAGCGACATAGAGGTTCTGAACTTTAATAACTGTAACAAAAACAGTTATTATTACTGATTTTTGTTTATTAAAAAATGCGACATGAAAATGCCACAGCAACTAATCGATGATGGAATTATTGGAAGGAGGTTAGTATCTTAGAGGACCACTCAATGGACTCCAGATAACCTTTATATAATATCTTCGTATCTATCCTGATGACCTCGGCGTATTTATGTACTGCCGGCCAGTCGCCTTGCTCGTAGGAAAGTATAAGTCTGCAAAAGGGCTCCAAATTTCCTTTTCTGTGGACGAGAGCATTAAATACATCCTTTGAAATCAGCATTCCTTCCAATGCTTTCTCCATTGGCTGGTCCAGGAGCACATCCAGCGTACTGAACAGACACATCATGGAAATTTCTTCTTTGCGATTTTGGTATATGCTGTTATCCGCTACATATTCACTGAACCGGGAACGAACTAAAGACAGTCGCATAAGCTCTAACGGCTTGTTTTGGGAAATATCCTGAAGCATCAGAATGTTGATCCACCGCTCCAAATCGATGAGGCCCATACGGACCAGAGCATATTTTATGGAATTAAAGGCGGATTCTCCTTTTTTATGGCTGATTACGCGCATCA
>JAEWPN010000243.1 GCA_023399455.1 Bacillota bacterium | reverse complement strand
AACTTATTACCGGATTGTTACTCTGGCAGTCCAGAGACAATATAGATGATGCGATAGCATTTCCCAAAAAAGGAGGAAAGAACATGAAAAAGAAACTAGTTGCATTATTACTTGCAGCCTCGATGGTCATTGGTCTCGCAGGCTGTGGAACTTCTTCTGATTCTGCAAGTACGGCTTCGGATTCTACCGGCACGACTTCTGAAAGCAAAGAAGAAAGCAAGGATGAGAGCGCAGCGGCCGGAGAAGAAACGGCAGCTGCGGATATCGATACTTCGGAACATGTAGTCATTACTTATATGACCACGGGTGAGCCCCCTTCCGGTACGAAGGAAAAGTTCGATGAGATGATGGTAGAGCTTAATGCGATACTGACGGAAAAAATAAATGCAGAGTTACAGATTTACTTTATCCCCTGGACAGATTATCTTTCAAATTATAACCTGACATTGGCATCCATGGACGGCACTGTGGATCTGGTCGGTACGGCGTCTGACTGGCTGGACGCATGGCCGAACGCGAAGAACGGAGCGTTTTTGGAATTATCGGAAGACATGTTAAAAACCTATGCTCCGCAGACATGGGAAAGCGTGCCTGCTGAAAATTGGGATTTGTGTAAATACAACGGTGATATTTATCTGATGCCCGAAGACAACTATGCACAGTGGACGAATCATGGATATATTTATCGTTTGGACTATGCGAATGAAGCCGGACTTGCGGATGGCGTTCATAGCTGGGCCGATCTGACAGAATATTTCCGTTATGTAAAGGAAGCATATCCTGACATTATTCCCTGGGATTCCGACGGTACACAGTATGCGACAATGGCAGGCGGTTATATCCAGTCCAACAGCAATTATGTGTCTATTGACGGATTGAACTCCGGCGCAATGTGGGGGGGCACAAAGGATGATCTCTATACGATATATTCTCCTTATGTAACGGAAACGGATTTGCTGGTTGAATATGCCAAGATGATGAAGGAATGGGATGAGATCGGCGTATGGAAGACGGACGTACTGAACAATACGGTTTCAACTAACCGCGATGATTACAGGATCGGACGTGTTGCGGCAGAGCAGCATCACACTCAGACTTGGACGGACTTGGTAAGCCACACTCCGGCAAATACTATTTATGCCGACGATCCCGATGCAGAGACAGGTTTCTTCTACTTTGGTGAGGAAAGCCAGAATGTAGTAGCATTATCTATTACTCATGGCGCTATGGCAGTTTCCGCAGGCAGCAAGAATCCTGAAAGGGCGCTGATGGTTTATGATCTGCTGAGAAATGATCCTGACTGCTACAAGCTCCTTTGCTACGGTATTCAGGGAGTCTCATGGGATCTGGATGAAAGCGGACTTCGTATTCTTCCTGAAGGATATAATCAAGATACCGATAATATTAACGGAACTACCAACTACTGGTGGGGACGTAATGATGATCTGGAGATCAGGGATGCCAGCAGAAACTGGGATGAGATCGATAAGCTGTATGCCGAATATGATAAAATCAAAATAGAGTATCCGTATGGGCAGTTTGTAGCAGACGTAGACCTTGTTCAGTCCCAGATCAATAATATTAATGAAATCCATACGAACTATATGAAACAGATTGCTTTCGGTAAATATACGGGAACAGCAGAAGATATTGTAGCTGAATATCAGGCAGCTTTGGAAGCGGCCGGTATCAACGAGGTTACGGGAGAATTACAGAGACAGTTTGACGAACTTTATAAATAAGTTATGAGCTTTTAAATGGAAATAGCTATATTTGTGGTATAGAGAGGAGTGCTGCCGCCTAAGAGGCGGCAGTACTTTTGTGTGAAAGCAGAAAGAGGAGAATACTAGTAATGGGACAATTTGAAATCAGAGACAACTTTTACTTAGACAACGAGCCATTTCAGATTATCTCAGGAGCAATCCACTATTTTCGAATTGTTCCAGAGTACTGGAAGGATCGTTTGGAAAAGCTGAAAGCTATGGGCTGTAATACTGTGGAAACCTACATTCCATGGAATATGCACGAACCTGAAAAGGGAGAATTCCATTTTGAAGGCATAAGGGACATAAAGAAGTTTGTAAAGACAGCAGAGGAACTGGGATTGTATGTCATATTACGTCCGTCTCCCTATATCTGTGCGGAATGGGAATTCGGCGGACTCCCGGCATGGCTGCTTCGGGAAAACGATATGAGGCTTCGGGTAAGCGGCGGCTCCTTCCTGCGACATGTGGAAGAGTATTATCATATCCTTATGCCGATTATCACACCTTTGCAAATTACGGAGGGCGGCCCGGTTATTCTTATGCAGATAGAAAATGAATATGGCTATTATGCAAATGACAAAGCATATATGGAAGAGATCAAGGATCTCATGCTAAAGGAAGGGGTGAAGGTACCTCTGGTAACTTCTGACGGCCCTTTCTCGGAGAATCTGAACGGCGGTGTGGTGGAAGGGATACTTCCTACCGGTAATTTCGGTTCCAGGACGGAAGAACGTTTTGAAGCGTTAAAAGAGTATACCGGCGGCGGGCCATTGATGTGTACGGAGTTTTGGGTGGGCTGGTTCGATCACTGGGGCAACGGAGGGCATATAGTAAGAGATCCTGAGGAAAGTGCAAAGGATCTGGATAAAATGTTAGAACTTGGACATGTAAATATTTACATGTTTGTGGGTGGTACTAATTTTGGTTTCATGAATGGCTCCAATTACTATGATGAACTGACGCCTGACGTAACTTCTTATGATTACGACGCTTTGCTCACCGAGGATGGACAGATTACGGAGAAATACCGCCGTTATCAGCAGACCATCTCCAAATATAGAGTAATTCCGGAGGTTAAGCTCAGCACCAAAATCGAGAGAAAAGCATATGGTACACTTGCTGTACAAGATAAGGTAAGCTTATTTTCGGTATTGGATGACCTTAGCATCCCCGTATTCAGCCGGTGTCCGGAATATATGGAAAAGCTTGGACAGAATTATGGTTACATCCTGTATCATTCCACATTAAGTACAGAAGAAAATATAGAAAAAATCAGGCTTTGGGGAGCAAATGACCGGGCAAATATTTTAGTTGACCAAAAGCTGGTTGCTACACTTTATGATAAGGAACTGCTGGAAGAAAGAGATGTCTCGCTGACCTTTAAGAGGGGGGCCGCGCTGGATATTCTGGTGGAGAACATGGGACGTGTGAATTTTGGACCGGGAATGGAACAGCAGCGAAAAGGAATCGGCCAATGTGTGCAAATAAACGGACATATGCATAATAATTGGGAGCAGTATACGCTGCCGCTTGACAATATAGATCAAATAGATTTTACCAAAGGCTATGCAGAAGGCATACCGGCCTTTTACCGTTTTACCTTTTCGGCTGAGGAGACGGGAGATACTTTTCTTGATTTTGCGGGCTGGGGAAAGGGAATCGCTTTTATCAACGGGTTCAATCTGGGGAGATTCTGGGAAATAGGCCCTCAAAAACGACTTTATATTCCTGCACCACTTATAAGGAAAGGAGAAAATGAGATTGTGATTTTTGAAACGGACGGTATAGTACAGAATGTGATTGTTCTGGCAAATGAACCGGATGTTGGATGAAATCAGAATTTTCAGGAAGAGAGATAAAGGAGCAGATGGAAGAAATCCATATCTGCTTCTTTTGTTTTACTGGGAAGTAGATTTTTTTGATATTTTACAATACAATAAAGGTATTACGAATTGGGGTGAAATACAATAATAAAAGAGGGGAAAGCAGCGGGAGGGTATAAAATGGGTATGGAAGGGATAATTAGGAATATAGTAGAATTTATAAGAGCATTTATTCCTCAGAGAATAAAAAATAAAACCGTGTTAAAGGCATATGAGTTTTTACGCAGCCGGAGCTATGTTCCTTCCAAAAGAATCAAGAGCAACGCAAAAGTCAACCGGACCGTTCTATGTGATCCGGAATGTGAAATATTAGAGCCGGATAACTACATTGAGAATCAATATGAGTGGAAGGATGTGCAGTTTGGCTCTTGGAGAAAACATAATATGCAATATTCCGGCTGTGAAATTATTGCGACATACAATGCCCTGCTGGCGTTAGGAGAAAAGGTCTCCGGCCGGACGATGGTAAATCTGATCAGTCATTACGAAGCCGATGGTGCTGCGCTGAACGGAGACTTCGGTGTCTCTCCCACCGCTATATTCGATTATTTCGAGAACAGGGGATATGACGTTTCCATAACATATAGTAAAGACAAGGCTGTGATTGACAGACTGGGAGAAAATAGCGATACTGTTATTGCAACTGTCTACAATGACAGAAAGAATATAATGAAAGAAGTTCATACAGTCTGTATTACGAAGGATGCTGATAAAAAGTATTTTATACACAACTCTTATGTAAAAGATGATAGGAACGTTTATATCCGTAAGGGGAAATGCGGGAAGGACGAAGGATTCGATACAGCGCAGGAAGCTGCGATGAACGTATCTTTGGATTCGTCGATCATATGTGTGATAGGGATATCAAGGCCTTGACAATGCAGCTGGAATAAAGAAAGAAGAAAGAAAAGAGCCGTTCCTTCCCAGCTTTCCCAGCCTGAAAAGAGAATGACTCTCATATTTCTTCTTATAGGGTTAGAGCTTTATATCTTCCAAAGGCCATGCAAGTTGCAGTATTCATATACAGCTTCCACTTCCTCGTCTTCGGTAATGGAGAAGCTTACCTTCGGTTCTGTGCCGGGGGTTAAGTATTTGAGCTGGTGACCCTGCGTCGTCTGAAGGGCAACCCACTGAATGTAATGCTCTTCTAACATCGGATGAGGAACGGAACCAACGGAAACGTTTACCGTTGTTCCTTCTACGGAATATACGGGAACATGCTTTTCCTGCGCGGCATCAGTAGTGTTAGCTACGAGCTCCTTCATGTTATCTCCGCAGCACATTACGTTCGTTCCCTTGCTCTCCACAAATAAAACGATATTTCCACAATGACTGCACTTCAAAAACTTCATATCCATACCTTTTCCTCCTT
>JAEWPN010000209.1 GCA_023399455.1 Bacillota bacterium | reverse complement strand
CGTAGGAGCCGACGTACCCGGGTTCCACGCCGAGAATATAATCGGCGCTGACTTTATAGAGCTTAGCCAGATTGATGACATGACGGGAGGGAAGCTCGCGCTTATCCAGTTCATAATAGGAATAAGCCTGCTGGGATATGCCCAGATAATCGGCTACCTGCCTCTGTTTGAGATGATTGTTTTCTCTTAAGCTCTTTATCATAACACTTACGTCTGCCATATGAATACCCCTACTTCGTTTTGTTGTGGAAATAATAGCATACGACATAAAATAGTATGTGGAATAACCACGAAATTATGTTGATAAATGTAGTTTTACAACATAATGTTGTAAAAAATAACAAATTTAAATGCAAAAATAATGCGTTATCGGGAACGGAGTGAACAGTAACGGCAAGTGAAATAAAAACGTGGTTGAAATAAATGGAATTTTCTTATATAATTAATAAAATTTCAGACAATGAAAAACCGAAAGAGAGGGCTTATAGATGACGGATTTAGAAAGCATGGGACAAAGAGCGGCGGCGGCGAAATTCGAGCTGCAAAGGCTCTCTGCGGAGAAGAAAAATGAAGCGCTTAGTAAGGCGGCGGAGGAATTGCTCGCTGATACGAAGCATATTTTAGAGGAAAATAAAAGAGATATTATAAAAGGCGAGAAATATGGCATGCACCCCGGTATGATAGACAGACTTCGCCTGACAGAGGATAGAATAAAAGGGATGGCAGAGGGGCTGAATCAGATTATCGCGCTGGATGATCCCGTAGGCGAAGTATTGGAGGCTTTTACCCGACCCAACGGCCTGCACATTCATAAGCGCAGGGTTCCCTTGGGAGTCATCGGAATTATATATGAATCCAGACCTAACGTGACAGCAGATGCTTTCGGGCTTTGTTTCAAGGCTGGCAATGCGGTCATTTTAAAAGGGGGAAGCGACGCTGTTTGCTCGAATATAGCGATAACGGCTGCCATAAGAAGGGCGCTTAGCGCCTGCAGCGTATGCGAGGATGCCATTCAGCTCATTGAGAGTACGGACAGAGAAGTGACGGCACAGTTCATGAAGCTGAACCGTTATGTGGATGTACTCATTCCCAGAGGCAGTTCTGGACTGATTCAGAGCGTTGTTACCAACAGCACTATTCCGGTAATCGAGACAGGGACGGGAAACTGCCATATTTTTGTGGATGAAACCGCAGACCTCGAAAAGGCGCTTCCTATTATTATCAATGCGAAGACGCAGCGTATCGGCGTATGCAATGCCTGCGAGTCGCTGCTCGTTCATGAGGCGGTGAAAGAAAACTTCCTTCCTGCGTTAGCGAAGGCTTTTAGGGAGCATTCGGTGGAAATGCGTGCTGATGAGCAGATAAGGGAAATTATAACGGACGCGATTCCTGCCACAGATGAGGATTACGGCACTGAGTATCTGGACTATATCATTTCCATGAAGACGGTGTCCTCTGTGGACGAGGCGATTGCTCATATTAATAAGTACGGCACCAGGCATTCCGAGGCGATTCTTACTCAGAATAAAGAAAATGCAGATAAATTTTTACGGGAAGTGGATGCAGCCTGCGTTTATGTAAATGCTTCCACACGGTTCAGCGATGGCTTTGAATTCGGCTTTGGAGCGGAAATAGGAATCAGCAATCAGAAGCTTCATGCCAGAGGCCCTATGGGACTTAAGGAGCTGACTTCCTATAAATATACGATTGAAGGTGACGGTCAGATACGCCCTTAAGTGCTCGGTTCATAGAGCATTGTAAAAGCATAAAAAAGTCTTGATGGAAGGCGGCAGGCACGAGAGTGCCGCCGTCTTTTTTACATAATAGGAAAGTATGCTTATGATAGAAAGATTGAATGCGCGGCTGCGCTCGGTTTTGAGAAAGAAAAATTGCCCGGGAAATTCTGTGACATAGGTATTGACTCTTACACAGTGTTATACTTTATCATAAAATTGAGCTCAGGAATTCACATATGTGAAAGGAGAAATAAATGTTAAAAATTGGAGATTTTTCAAAATTGTCGAGAGTCAGTATACGTATGCTCAGGCATTATGATGATATCGGACTGCTGGTACCGGCTTCCATAGACGCTTTTACGGGATACCGGTATTACAGTGAGGTGCAGCTTCCTTTAGCGGAACGAATCCGTGTGCTAAGAAACATGGGGTTCGGACTCGCCGTCATCCAGGAGATTCTGGAAAAATTTGACGATGCATATGAAATGGAAAAATTTTTGCAGATAAAGCGAGGGGAGTTAGCGGAAGAGGAGAACGCTGTGAGGCAGCGGATTTTACTTCTCGACAATGCGATAAATTGGTTGAGAAAGGATGGTAATTTTATGGATTATACAGTATCGTTAAAGACATTGCCCGAAAGATATGTGGCCAGCATACGTCAGATTATCCCCAGCTATGACAGTGAAGGAATGCTCTGGGGGATGTTCGGAGAGGAGGGTGGTCCTCAGAATATTCAGTCGGATAACCCGTGCTACGGTATGGCAATCTTTCATGATGAGGGCTATAAAGAAAAGGATGTGGATGTGGAGATCCAGATTTCCGTAGTGGGGAAATATAAAGATACGGAGCATGTGAAGTTCAAAACAGTAGCTCCTGTTCAGATAGCTTCCGCTACGTATAAGGGGAGTTATGAGCAGATTACGAGGGTAAATGAAGCGGTAGCCCATTGGATACTGGAAAACGGATATGATTTTGACGGAGCGTCCTTTTGCATTTATCATGTGAGTCCGCACGATGCGGCGACAGATGATGATTTGGTCACGGAGGTCTGCTATCCGGTAAAGAAAAAATAGTCATATAATTCAATAATAAAAAAAGCGGGTTCAGTTTTGAATCCGCTTTTTCTAAATATAAAACATATCTTAGTTCGATTTTACTTCTTTCCACAGATTGTTATAAACAGCATCGCCGTCATCTCCCAAGTACTGGAAGGTTTCCAGATTGGAATACTGGGATAAATCAGGAAACGCGATAGGAGAGTTTTTAATTTCTTCATCTTCGATAAGCTCTCTTGCAGCATCGTTGGGAGTAGAATAAGTAATATATTCGAAGTTTTTCAGGGCAATATCCGGGCGGCACATGAAATCGATGAATTTTTCCGCATTTTCTTTATTCTGAGAATTCTTCGTCACTACCCAGGAGTCGATCCATACATTAGTGCCTTCCTTAGGAATCACATATTCCAAATCAGGATTCTCGCGCTGTGTGAAAATTGCTTCGCCGGAGTAGATGACCCCGATAGCCGCTTCGCCTCCGATCATTTTGTCACGAACCTGATCGATGACATATGCCTGAACGAGGGGCTTCTGTTCGATTAAGGAATTTTTTGCCGCATCCAACTCGGCGGTATCCGTGGAATTCATGGAATAACCGTTTAATTTGAGAGCTACCATAAATGCGTCGCGGACAGAATCCTGCATTAAAATATTGTCCTTATATTTTTCGTTCCATAATATGCTCCAGCTGTCCACAGGTTCATCTACCATGGTCTTGTTGTAGAGAATGCCTACGGTTCCCCAGCAATAGGGAACGGAATATTTGTTTTCGGGATCGAACTGTTTTGCCTGCTCCCAATATTGCTCTCCGATGTTGGCTTTTGCGTTAGGCATATTATCGAAGTTCAGCTCAGCTAACAAATCGTTTTCGATCATTTTCTGAATCATATAATCAGAAGGGCAGATAACGTCGTATTCGGAGGCTCCTGCTTCGATTTTGGGATACATGATCTCGTTGGTCTCGAACTCGTCATAGACGACTTTGATTCCGGTTTCCTCTTCGAACATATCCAATACATCAGGGTCCATATATTCGCCCCAGTTGTATACGATAACCTCACCGTTTGCACCGGAGGAACCGGTGCCGCAGCCTGCGAGAGATAAGAGAACTGCCGTAGACATACATAAAATAGATAAGTGTTTTTTCATTGCGGTAATATCCTCCTTAGATGTTAATTTATTGTTACTATGAAGCCATAGGCCAAAGAGTAACGATTCATGTTTTTTCTTTCGGTGCTTTATTGACAAGGAATAGAAGCAGCAGTACCGTTACAAAAATAATAGTAGACAACGCGTACATCTCCGGTTTGATTCCTTTTTTTACTTCGGTATAGATCTTGGTGGACAGCGTATCGACACCGGCACCTTTGGTAAAGTGCGTGATGATGAAATCGTCCAGGGACATAGTGAAAGCCATCAAAAATCCGGACAATACCCCGGGCAGTATATCGGGAAAGACCACCTTGAAAAAAGCCCGTATGGGAGATGCGCCCAAATCCAGGGCAGCCTCATAGGTACTGGGACTTATCTGTTTCATTCGCGGCATGACACACAGGATCACATAAGGAATGTTGAAGGTAATGTGGGCCAGCAGAATCGTTCCTAGTCCGAATTTAAGCCCTAAGCTGATAAAGAGCAGCATAAGGGAAATACCTGTAACGATATCCGCATTCAGCATGGGAATATTGGTAACACCTATGATAATTGTGCGGTTTCTCTTGCTCATGTCATTGATAGCTATGCAGGCGATTGTTCCGATGATAACGGCAATGAAAGAGGATACGAAGGCGATCAGAAGAGTATTCCAGAGGGCCTGCATAATTTCCCTGTTTTCAAAAAGGGAAAAATACCATTTAGTCGTAAAGCCTCCCCATTTCGCCCTCGTGCGGCTGGCGTTAAAGGACAGTACCATAAGCGTAGCGATAGGAGCGTAGAGAAAAATAAAGATTAAAGCGATATATATCTTCTTTGCAGTTGTTCTGATCATAGTGCGGAGCCCTCCCCATCTTTATCGAAGATAGCGGAAGCAACCATATTGACAATGATAAAGATCATGAGCACAATGGACAGTCCGCTTCCCAGATGCCAGTTACCCGCCTGCGTAAAGGATTCTTCAATTACGTTGCCGATGAGAAGAATCTTACTTCCGCCTAAAAGATTGCTGATGACGAAGGTCGTAAGCGCCGGGATGAACACCATGGTGATTCCGCTGATGACGCCCGGAACCGACAGAGGAAATGTGATCTTGAAAAAGGTCTGCAATTTGTTAGCTCCCAAGTCCTTGGCTGCATTGATAACGTTGGAGTCTATTTTAACTAATGCGTTATAAAGGGGCAGCACCATAAAGGGCAGAAAGTTATAGACCATGCCAAGCACAATGGCGTAGGGCGTATTTATAATATTTAAGGACGGCAGATGAAGAATTGCCAGTACGTTGTTGATGACGCCCGTCTTTTCTAAAAGGGTCTGCCACGCGAGAGTACGGAGTAAAAAGTTCATCCACATGGGAAGAATAAAAATGAGAACGATGAAGCTGTGCTGGTTCACGTTCATATTTGCCAGAATCATTGCCAGAGGATAAGCGATGAAAAAGCATATCACAGTGCTGATAAGGGATAATCCCAATGAGAGCCAGAGAGCTTTTGCATGCTCCGCGGACATAATCTCCGTCACATTTTCCAAAGTGAAAGTACCGGTCTTATCGGTCAGACCATAGTAAAACACCATACACAAGGGAACGATAATAAAAATAACAGCCCATGCGATGTAGGGGGAGGATAAAAGCCTTTGGGATGATTTGCTATTCTTCAACGCCTACCGCCTCCTCGTCTTCCGATGCCGGTTTGTTCATGATCTGGATGTTGAACGGATCCACCTTAATGCCTACCGGCGTACCAACAGGAAACATACCGGTAGAATGAACCAGCCATTCGAACCCGTTTGCGGTAACCTCCATTTCGTAATGAACACCTTTAAATATCAAATGAGTGACAGTCCCCTGAATCGTACCTTCCTCCGGCTTGGTAAGCTCCACATCCTCAGGACGAATAACCACATCCACCGGTTTGTTATGGCCGAAGCCCGTATCCACGCAGGCAAATTTCGCTCCGAGAATTGACACCAGCTTATCCTCTAACATCATCGAGGCGATGATGTTGCTGTCTCCGATAAAGTCGGCAACAAAGGCGTTTTCCGGCTCATTGTAGATCGTTTCTGGTGTTCCGATCTGCTGGATATAGCCCTGATTCATAACAACGATGGTATCTGACATGGTAAGGGCTTCCTCCTGATCGTGAGTAACGTAAATAAAGGTAATCCCTAATTCGTTCTTCAAACGGATCAGCTCATACTGCATATCCTGGCGAAGCTTCAAATCCAATGCGCCCAGAGGCTCATCCAAAAGCAGCACCTTGGGTTCATTTACGATGGCACGTGCGATGGCGATACGCTGCTGCTGGCCGCCGCTTAAAGAATCGGGCATACGCTTTTCATAGCCTTCAAGATTTACCAGTTTTAGGGCATACTTAATTTTATCATCAATATAGTTTTTACTTTTATTCTTGATTTTAAGCCCGAAAGCAATATTTTCGGCAATATTTATATGGGTAAAAAGCGCATATTTTTGAAATACGGTATTAAGCTGGCGCTTGTTGGGGGGAGTGTTCGTGATATCCTGCCCGTCAAAAACGACTCTGCCCTTATCCGGGGTAACAAAACCGCCGAGTATGCGCAAAGTAGTAGTTTTCCCGCATCCGCTCGGACCGAGCAGAGTGAGAAATTCGTTCTCGTGAATATTCAGATGCAGCTCATCCAAGACCATTTCTCCATCAAAGGATTTCGATATATCGATTAGATTAATTAATTCTTTATTCATAGAAGAGATCCTCCGGTACGTAAAAGTTAAAAACTGGGCGGAGAGCTGATCCACAGGATGACTGCTCCGGTTTTATTATTTGCTGTAATATAATGTGTCGTATTCGGTGTGAAGTAAAAAGTTTCCCCTTTTTTGGCACGAATTGTTTTCTTTCCCAGGGTAATGGCGATACTTCCGGATAAAACGTAGCCGAATTCCTCCCCTTCATGAGGGTTATCCGGATATGTGGAACCGCCCGGAGCCAGGGTCAGGCGAATCGGTTCCATAATGTTCTTCTGGGCATTGGGAATAATCCACTCAATTTTGTTGCCAAGTTCTTCATCGACTTTTTCGAAGTAATCCGTATCGTGAAAAACAATCTGTTCCTCTTGCGGATTCTCCGAGAAAAACTCCTGTAAATCCGTTCCAAGACATTGCAAAATATCCATAAGGGTAGCGATAGAAGGAGAGGTCAGATCACGCTCGAGCTGCGAAATAAATCCCTTCGACAACTCACAACGCGCTCCAAGTTCTTCCTGCGTCAGCCCTTTCTGTATTCGTAGTTCCTTTAATTTGTTTCCTATTTCCATATTTTACCGCTTTTTTTCGTGGTGTGTCCGTTCCTTTTGTAAAGAAAAGGTAAACACAAAGTTTACTGATACTAAACAAACGCTGATAACAATTATACTAGGAGTTAATGCATTGTCAATAGGTAAAATTAAGATTTTACATTTGTAAATTCAAAACAAATTCAAACAGCCCCGTGCAGAAATTACTTTATAATGTAGTTAACAAAAAATAAGGGCTGTGGTATAATGTCCGAAAAGGGCAGAGTCGGGTAATCGTTCCCTCAGCTCAATTATCGTGCTTGCACGGATAATTGAGCTGAGGGAACGATTACCCGACGAGCGAAGCGAACTCAAAAACGCAGTTTTTGAGTCTCTGCCCGCCTATCGGTATCCGAAATATAACCCCTTACGTAGGATCAATTCTTATGTAGAATTAATCCTTACGTAAGATCTCTCTTTACGAAACCCAAGGATACAATAAGGCGGCGCTCAAGTTCAAATATCCCAACAGCACAGTACAAGGAGAATAATCTCATGGAAAACGAAAAATACGTTGCATACGTCTCTACCTACACTACCGGAATAGGAGACAAGCATGGAATAAAAATTTATGACGTGGATATGAAGCAGGGAAGGATGACGGAAAAGGATCAGGTAGAAATCAGCAACTCTTCCTATATTACAATCTCTCACAACCAGAAGTATCTCTATTCTATTACCGACTTCGGAGTAGAAGCCTATAAAATACTGGAAAACGGAGAACTTTCTCTCATTAACTTCGAATCGATCAATGGCATGAGAGGCTGCTATCTGTCCACCGATTATTGTGACGAATACCTCTTCGTGGCAGGCTATCACGACGGCAAGATTACGGTGCTCAGGCTGAAGGAAAACGGTGGCATCGGCGGTATAACCGATGAAGTGTTCCACAAAGGTTTAGGAAGCGTCGCGGAGAGAAATTTCCGCCCCCATGTCAACTGTGTGAAGATGACAAGAGACAACAAGTATTTGTGTGCGGCTGACCTTGGAATGGATCATGTCAAGGTATATGTGTTGGATAGAGAGAAAGGAACGTTGAAGCTTGCGGATGTTATCAGAAGCGACCAGGAGTCGGCACCGAGGCACTTGAAGTTTTCCAAGGACGGAAGATTTCTTTATATCGTACACGAGCTGAAAAACTGCGTGGATGTCTACAGCTATGAAGTGAAAAACGGCAACCCGTATTTCGAAAGGATTCAGGAGATTTCTACCTTAAACGATTATCATGCGAGCAATTCTGCGGCCAGCACCCTTAATTTTTCTGTGGATTTCAAATATCTGGTCAGCTCCAATGCGGGAGACAACAGCGTGGTCATTTATAAGATAGATGCAGATACCGGACTGCTTACAAAGGTGTTCTGCCTTCCGGTGAGCGGAGATTATCCGAAGGATGCAGCTCTTTTTCCGGATAACAAGAATCTGGTCTCTCTCAACCATGAATCCGACAGTATGACATTCTTTAAGGTGGACTTGAAAAAGGGACTGCTCATCATGAACGGACCGGAGATAAAGGTTGAACAGCCCAACTGCATCATATTCCATAAGCTGGGTAACTTTATGTAAATATTATTCCCTCTCGCTGCAGAAAGAAGCGAAAATCGCTATCAGGTCGGAGAACATCTCCAAAATCGGGAAAATAGAGGGTTTATTTTGAAAAAATAGTGTACAAATAAAATAAATGTGTTATCATATATTGTAGAAATTTATGTTAATTTGTAAACTTTTACAAATGTTATGTAAATCCTCAAATTCGTGCGGTGGAGATGTGAGCATCTTATGGAGAATGAATTTAGAGAAAAAGTACGACAAATTTTTCTTAAAGTAGTCAAAAAAAATAAGTATTTAAAAGAGCCGATGCTGTTTTGTATGACAATAGTGTTGATGGGTTATTACGCCTTAAAGCACTTTGAGGATAACGGAAAACGATATGCAGGCATAGGCTTTGTTATCATATTTTTTCTGCTCAACAGCAGTTTTGCCTTTCCTATGGTGGCAGACATGAGTGGTTTTGTTTCTTCGGGAGCCATCGAAGCGAAGACGGAAATGGCAGATTCGTCATCAGCTGTCGTTGCGGAGGAAAGCGGTGCAGTTTTAGCCAAGGAGCCGGCGGCAGAGAATGAAATGGAGATTTTGGACGATGAGGACGTGATGGACGATTATGAGGACGCAGAGCATCACGGACTGGAGGACGAAGACCAGTATACGTTAGATGAGATTTTGGAAGAAAATAAAGATTACCGGACAGAGGCCGGCTTGGCGACAGACGGGCAGCCCGGAGAAGAAGCCACTTTTTCTGCAGATGACTGGAGGCTCGTGCTCATCAATAAGCAGCATCCCATACCGGAGGGCTATCATTTCGAACTGGTGACAATAAAGGGCTGTATGCAGTGTGACGGAAGGATTAAGGAGGATCTTCTCGCCATGCTCCAAGGAGCGAAGAACGACGGAGTCAATCTCGTTATTCGTTCTCCGTATCGGGATATGAGCAGGCAGGAGTATCTTTTCAACCGCAAAATCAAGGTCTATATGCAAAATGGAATGTCTTATATGGAAGCTTATAAGACCGTATCCCAGACGGTAACCGTGCCGGGAGCCAGCGAGCATCAGATCGGTCTGGCCATAGATATTACCAGCGATAATTATGCGGCGCTGGACGCAGGCTTTGGAGATACACAGGCCGGAGAATGGCTGGCAGAGTATGGCTGCGAGTATGGCTTTATACTTCGTTATCCATTGGGGAAAGAATATATTACCGGTATAGAATACGAGCCTTGGCATTTCCGTTATGTAGGCAAAGAAGCAGCGGAGATCATTATGGAAAAAGGGATTACCCTTGAAGAATTTGTGGAAAGCTATTTATGAATATTGTAAAGAAAGCGAAAGATCGTTATGTATAAATTGATCAAGCAGGAGGGCAGAGCCAAAAGAGGCGAGCTGCACACTGTGCACGGAGTTATTCAGACCCCGGTATTTATGAATGTTGGAACTGCTGCTGCGATAAAAGGAGCGGTGGCTTCGGACGACTTAGAAGGAATAAAGACGCAGGTAGAGCTGTCCAACACCTATCATTTGCACGTCAGGCCCGGGGACGAAGTGATAAAGAAGATGGGCGGGCTGCACAAGTTCATGTCATGGGACAAACCCATTTTGACTGATTCGGGCGGATTTCAAGTATTTTCACTGGCTTCCTTAAGGAAAATCAAAGAAGAGGGCGTTTATTTTCAGTCCCACATCGACGGTCGGAAGATATTTATGGGGCCGGAGGAAAGCATGAGAATACAGTCTAATTTGGCGTCCACCATAGCGATGGCCTTCGACGAATGCCCCTCCAGCAAGGCAGAACGCAAATATGTGCAGGCTTCGGTGGAGAGAACAACCAGATGGCTGGAACGCTGCCTGAGAGAGCTGAGTCGTCTGAATGCGGCAGAAGGGACCATTAATAAGAAGCAAATGCTGTTTGGGATCAATCAGGGAGCCATTTTTCCGGATATTCGGATAGAGCATGCCAAGATTCTTTCCCAGATGGAGCTGGACGGATTTGCCGTGGGCGGACTTGCCGTGGGTGAGAGTCATGATGAAATGTATTATATATTGGAAGAAACGGTTCCGTACCTTCCGGCGGATAAGCCTACTTACTTAATGGGAGTAGGTACACCTGCCAATATTCTCGAAAGCGTGGAGCGGGGAGTGGACTTTTTTGACTGTGTATATCCGAGTAGAAACGGACGGCACGGACATTTATATACGAACCAGGGTAAAATTAATTTATTCAATGCGAAATATGAGCTGGATGAGCGTCCGATCGAAGAGGGCTGCGGCTGTCCGGCCTGCCGCAGATATTCCAGAGGCTATATCAGACATCTGTTAAAGGCGAAGGAAATGCTGGGAATGCGGCTTTGTGTGCTTCATAACCTCTATTTCTATAATACGATGATGGAAGAAATCAGGAACGCTCTCGATGAAGGCAATTTTGCGGCATATAAGAAAAGGAAACTGGAAGGAATGTCTGCGTCACTGTGAAGCTGCGCATCCTGCACTGAGTGCTTTTATTTCATAGGAAACCGAAACTTTACTACTGCAACGTAACAAGCTCTTTCTTATGAAATAAAAAATATATAAAACTACTTGTTTTATATATTGAATTTGTGTATGATACTTTGTAGTAAACGATGAAAGAAGAGATATTAGGAGGAATTACGAATGGGTATTTTGTTAACAGATGCGGCAGGCGGTACGGGAGCCGGTATGATTATGGTTGTTTATATCGTATTGATTGTTGGTTTCATTTATTTTTTCATGCTTCGTCCCCAGAAGAAGGAGCAGAAGAAAATGTCCGCGATGCTGTCTTCTCTTGAGATAGGCGATAGCATACTGACCAACAGCGGTTTTTATGGTATAGTGATTGACATTACGGAAGATACGGTTATCGTAGAATTCGGAAATAACAAAAATTGCCGTATACCGATGCAGAAATCTGCGATTTCCGCGGTGGAAAAACCGGAGGCGTAAAAGCACCTGTTTTTAAGTAAAGGATGGATGATATATTTTAATAAAAAACGAAGAGATCATAATAATCTCTTCGTTTTTTTCTAAAATGTACCGGCGGATTTTCCTATATTTTATAACGGGGTTGAAATTTGCTATATTTTAATATATTATGAAGTGTGTAGGCTTTTGTACTGTACTACGGCAAAGAATGAAATCAAGGGAGTGAAATTGGTATGGAATTGAAGATTACATGTATTCCCGGCGATGGTATTGGACCGGAAATCGTAAGAGAAGCAAGGAAAGTGCTCGACAGCGTCGCGAAGAGTTACGGGCATCGAATACAATATACGGATATATTGATGGGAGGGGCTTCCATAGATGTGCACGGTATTCCGCTTACGGAGGAAGCTGTGGAAACAGCGAAGGCTGCCGATGCGGTGCTTATGGGTTCCATAGGCGGCGATACGACGACATCCCCCTGGTATAAACTGCCGCCTAATCTGCGGCCGGAAGCCGGACTTCTTGCCATTCGGAAGGCACTTAATCTTTTTGCCAATTTAAGACCGGCCATTTTATATGAAGAGCTCGCGAAGGCATGTCCCCTTAGGGAAGAAATCAGTGCACAGGGCTTTGATATGTTGATTATGAGAGAACTTACCGGAGGCCTTTACTTCGGAGATAGAAAGACTATAGAAGAAAACGGGATTCGAAAAGCGACAGATACTCTTGTCTATGATGAGAATGAAATACGCCGCATTGCGATTAAGGGCTTCGATATCGCGAAGAAAAGGAGTAAAAAGGTAACCAGCGTGGATAAGGCTAACGTGCTGGATTCCTCCAGACTTTGGAGAAGTGTGGTGGAGGAGGTTGCTAAGAACTATCCGGACGTGACCTTGGAGCATATGCTGGTGGACAACTGTGCGATGCAGCTTGTAAAGGATCCGGCACAATTCGATGTAATACTTACGGAGAACATGTTCGGTGATATTCTTTCGGACGAGGCAAGCATGGTAACCGGCTCTATCGGCATGCTGGCGTCGGCGTCCCTGAATGATACGAAATTCGGTCTCTATGAGCCCAGTCATGGTTCTGCCCCGGATATTGCGGGAAAAGACATCGCGAATCCTATCGCTACCGTCTTGTCGGCGGCAATGATGCTCCGATTTACCTTCGACCTGGATAAAGAAGCAGATGCCGTAGAAGCGGCGGTGAAGCATGTGTTGAAAGAAGGATACCGCACGGCAGATATTATGTCGGAGGGCTGTAAAAAAGTATCGTGCACGCAGATGGGTAATCTGCTGGTGGAAAGAATTGGCTAAAGATATATAGACGATGATTATAATAATATTGAAATAATAGAAATTAAGACAGGAGAGACGAATATGAGAAGTGATTCCGTTAAGGCGGGTACCCAGCAGGCACCGCACAGAAGTTTGTTCAATGCACTCGGCTATACCGAGGAGGAAAGAAGACGTCCGATGATCGGTATTGTAAGCTCTTATAATGAAATCGTTCCGGGACATATGAATCTGGATAAAATAGTGGAGGCTGTTAAGATGGGAGTGGCGATGGCGGGAGGAATGCCGGTGGTATTTCCGGCAATCGCAGTTTGCGACGGCATTGCTATGGGGCACATCGGCATGAAATATTCCCTTGTTACGAGAGACCTGATAGCGGACAGCACCGAGGCCGTAGCGATGGCTCACGGCTTTGACGGGCTGGTTATGGTACCCAACTGTGACAAGAATGTTCCCGGCCTTTTGATGGCGGCGGCAAGAATCAATATCCCTACAGTATTCGTTTCCGGCGGACCGATGCTGGCAGGACGGGTAAAGGGAGAAAAAAAGAGCCTTTCCGCTATGTTCGAAGCAGTAGGAAGCGTTGCGGCAGGAACGATGTCGATGGAAGAACTTTGCGAATTCGAGGAGAAGGTTTGCCCTACCTGCGGCTCCTGCTCCGGCATGTATACGGCCAATTCCATGAATTGTCTGACCGAAGTGCTGGGCATGGGACTGAAAGGCAACGGTACGATTCCGGCCGTTTATTCCGAGAGGATCCGTCTGGCGAAGCATGCCGGCATGAAGATCATGGAGCTTGTAGAAAGGGATATCAAGCCCCGCGACATCATGACGGAGAAAGCTTTTACCAATGCGCTTCGCATGGACATGGCACTTGGCTGTTCCACCAACTCTATGCTGCATTTACCCGCAATCGCGCATGAAGCTGGAGTAGATCTGAATGTGGATATCGCCAATAAGCTTTCGGAAGAGACGCCGAATCTTTGTCATCTTGCTCCGGCAGGCCCTACCTACATGGAGGACTTGAACGAGGCAGGCGGCGTTTATGCGGTGATGAACGAACTGAATAAGAAGAACCTTTTATATACGGATTTGATCACGGCTACCGGAAAGACCGTAGGTGAAAATATCACAGGATGTATCAATAAGGATCCTAAGGTTATTCGCCCCATCGATAACCCTTACAGCAAGACCGGCGGCATCGCTGTGCTCAAAGGAAATCTGGCGCCGGATTCCTGTGTGGTGAAGCGTTCGGCAGTAGTGGCGGAAATGATGGTGCACGAAGGCCCTGCCAGAGTATTCGACTGCGAAGAAGACGCTATTGATGCGATCAAAGGAGGCAAAATCGTCGCAGGCGATGTTGTAGTTATCCGCTATGAAGGCCCTAAGGGAGGACCGGGGATGCGCGAGATGTTAAATCCCACCTCTGCAATCGCAGGTATGGGACTGGGCTCCAGCGTGGCACTCATCACGGACGGCCGTTTTTCAGGAGCATCCAGAGGCGCTTCCATTGGCCATGTATCTCCGGAGGCAGCGGTAGGAGGACCTATTGCGCTTGTCAGGGAAGGTGATATCATCAGTATCAATATACCGGCTAATACGATAGATATGAAAGTTTCCGACGAGGAGCTTGCGGGAAGAAAAGCCCTTTGGCAGCCGAGAGAACCTAAGATAACAACGGGATATCTGGCGCGTTACAGGGAAATGGTGACCAGCGGCAATAGAGGCGCAATTTTGGAGATCCCAAGAAAATAGAATCCGGTCATATGGAGGAGAGACAAATGCAGCTTACAGGTGCGGAAATCGTAGTAGAATGTTTGAAGGAACAAGGAGTAGATACCGTTTTCGGTTATCCGGGCGGGACTATTTTGAATGTATATGACGCGTTATACAAGCATAGTAATGAAATCAGACATATTTTGACCTCTCACGAGCAGGGGGCGGCACATGCGGCGGACGGCTATGCAAGAGCCACCGGAAAGACAGGCGTATGTCTGGCTACCAGCGGTCCGGGCGCTACCAATCTGGTAACGGGAATTGCGACGGCACAGATGGATTCCGTGCCTATGGTGGCTATTACATGTAACGTGACGCTTCCCTGTCTTGGAAAGGATTCCTTTCAGGAAGTGGATATCGCGGGCGTGACGATGCCGATTACGAAGCACGGCTATATTGTGAAGGATATAACTATATTGGCGGATACGCTGCGCAAGGCGTTCCGCATTGCGAAAAGCGGCAGGCCGGGACCGGTATTGGTAGACATTACGAAAGATGTGACCGCGATGCTCGGGGAATATGAGCCGGCAGTACCGGAACCTGAACAGCTTCCCCAAAGCTACACGCAGGAGGATATTGAGAGGGTATTACAGCTCATAAAGGAAGCGAAAAAGCCATATATATATGTAGGTGGCGGAACGATTATTTCAGATGCTTTTCCGGAGGTAATGGAATTTGCGAAGAAGCTGGATGCGCCGGTTTGCGACACCCTTATGGGTAAGGGGGCTTTTGATGGAAATGACCCTCTTTATACCGGAATGATAGGAATGCATGGAACGAAGACCTCGAATCTGGGAGTCAGCAGCTGCGATTTACTGGTAGCTCTGGGTGCGAGATTTTCAGACCGGGTGGTAGGTGATCCGAAGAAGTTCGCAAGCAATGCAAAGATTGTGCAGATAGATATCGATGCGGCGGAAATCAATAAGAATATCAAGACGGAGGCCTCCATCGTAGGTGATTTAAAAGAAGTGCTTTCCATTGTTAATAAGCAGATGCCTCAGATGGAACACATGGAGTGGGTTGCTTATATAAAGGATCTAAAAGAAAAATATCCATTGAATTATAATAAGGAAGGTTTGTCCTGCCCCTTCGTCATGGAGGAGCTGGACCGTATTACAAAAGGAGATGCGATTATCAGTACGGATGTAGGACAGCATCAGATGTGGGCATCTCAGTATTATAAGTACACCAGGCCGCGTACTTTCATAAGCTCTGGAGGATTGGGAACGATGGGCTACGGCCTCGGAGCATGTATCGGTGCGAAGGTGGGAATGCCGGATAAGATTTGTGTGAACATTGCAGGAGACGGATGCTTTCGCATGAACATGAATGAACTGGCTACGGCCAGCCGATACGACATTCCTATCATTCAGATCGTGATCAACAATCATGTTCTGGGTATGGTTCGTCAGTGGCAGACTTTGTTTTACGAGGGACGTTATTCCCAAACCGTTCTGAAAGATAAGGTGGACTTCTGTATGGTAGCGAGAGGACTGGGCTGCGAAGCGATTCGTGTAACCAGCAAGGAGGAAGTTGGACCGGCAATCGAAAAGGCGATTTCCCTTAAGAAGCCGGTACTCATCGAGTGTATCATCCAAGAGGATGATAAGGTATTCCCCATGGTTCCGGCAGGCTCTGCTATCGACGAAGTGTTTGATGAGAAGGACTTGGCAAAATCGAAATGAGGAAATCTGGTGCGAATAAGAAGGCGGCAAGGGGAATCACAGCCGCACTGCTGACCGTTATTTTTCTGCTTCTGGCTTCTTATGTGGGCCTGGCGGAATATTATAAAGGCGGCTTCAGCTACGGTACGTGGATTAACGGTATCTACTGTACCGGAAAAACGGTGGAAGAAGTGAACGAGGAACTGTTAAAAAGCTGTTCCTATGAGGGTTTGCATATTTTTGACAAGGAGGGGTATTCCTATGAAATTTCTGCGAAGGACATCGGCTTTGCCTTTGACTTCGAGGAGGCACTGCGGACTTACCTGAACAAGCAAAACCCTTACCTTTGGATCGATAACCTCCTGGTATCCAAGGAGCGTACGCTGATCCCCGTCATTTCTTATAATCCGGAACAGTTGGAAAAGACGCTTCTTCGTATCTCTATTTTCGCTGACGAAACGGAGAAGGTGAATAGGGATGTTTATATCATTAAGACCTATCAGGGTTATGAACTGGTCGATGAACGGGCCGGAGTGCTGAATAAGCAAAAGGCCAAGGAGGTCATAGAAACAGCTCTTAACAGCTTTTCACAGGAAGTATATCTGGAAGAGCAGGGTTGTTATGAGGACTTACCTCTTACGCAGCAGATGAGCGAGAACCTCTCTTTATGGGAGAAGATAAAGGAGTTTCAGTCCTGTCTCATCATATATAAGTTCGGAGATGAGCAGGTACCGATAGATGCATCTGTAGTCTGCGACTGGATTGCGGCAAAAGAGGACGGAAGCTTTTTTCTGAACGATGAGGGCAATTTGGAAGCTGACGATGCCAGGATAGAGGAATTTGTTGAGCGCCTTGCGGATGAATATGATACGGTAGGAGGAATCAGGCACTTCAAAGCGACCAGAGGAGAGACCGTAACGGTGGAGGGCGGCATCTATGGCAATAAATTAGACCGGAGGGCGGAGAAGGAATATCTAAAAAAGGCTTTCCGGGATAAATCGAGTGAGATACATACACCTCAGTATGTGCAGAAGGCATGGCAGCAGGGGAAAGACGACATTGGCACGACCTATATTGAGATAGATATGACGAAGCAGATGATGTATTATTATAAAGAGGGCAGACTGGAAATAGAGACGGCAGTGGTCACCGGCAATACGGGAAGAAGGATGGGAACGCCATCAGGAGTGAACTACGTATATGCGAAACAGGAAAACCGCACCTTACGGGGACCGGGATATGCAGCTCATGTGAACTTCTGGATGCCCGTAAAGGGGAACATCGGAATACACGATGCGTCGTGGAGAAGCGAATACGGCGGGGAAATCTATCAAACGAACGGTTCCCATGGCTGCATCAATACCCCATATGACAAAATGAGTGAGCTGTATGAAACGGCGGAGGTAGGAACGCCCGTAGTCATGTTCTATTAATTTTACAAGAATCGTCGCTTATATAAACTTGCATAAATATGCAAATATGATCTAACTTGCGGTTGACGAATATAGGCAATAAATGTAAAATGATTTGTGACTGTTCAGCCTTAAGTTATTCAGCGCCAGAATGTGGATTTACACACATTTTGTGTGCATCGCGAAGCGGTGGATGTGAAGGCACTGAGCAGTTATAATGATTTTTATGTATAAAATAGGAGGATGGAGAAGTGTCCAGAGTTTATAATTTTTCAGCAGGTCCGGCAGTGCTACCTGAAGAAGTATTAAAAGAGGCTGCAGATGAAATGTTAGATTACAGAGGAACAGGAATGTCCGTGATGGAGATGAGTCACCGTTCCAAGCCCTATGATACGATTATCAAGGAGGCGGAGGCAGATCTGCGCGAGCTTATGAATATACCGGATAATTATAAGGTATTATTTTTGCAGGGCGGTGCGAGCCAGCAGTTTGCCATGATTCCCATGAACCTGATGAAGAATAGGAAAGCGGCATATATTCTTACGGGACAGTGGGCGAAGAAGGCTTATCAGGAAGGCAAGATATACGGAGAAGCGATAGAAGTAGCTTCTTCCGCAGACAAGATGTTTTCCTATATTCCCGATTGTTCCGATCTGGACATACCCGAGGATGTAGATTATGTATACATATGCGAGAATAACACTATCTACGGAACGAAATTCAAGACTCTTCCCAATACAAAAGGGCATACGCTAGTGGCCGACGTATCCTCTTGCTTTTTGTCCGAGCCCGTGGATGTGACAAAATATGGTGTGATTTACGGCGGAGTACAGAAGAATGTAGGACCTGCGGGAGTTGTCATCGTGATCATCAGAGAAGATTTGATTACGGAGGACTGCTTACCCGGTACGCCTACCATGTTAAAATACAAGATTCATGCGGACGAAGGCTCCCTTTACAATACTCCTCCGGCATATGGCATCTATATTTGCGGAAAAGTGTTTAAGTGGCTGAAAAAGCAGGGCGGCTTGAGTGCGATGAAGGAATATAACGAAAAGAAGGCGAAGGTTCTTTACGATTTCCTCGATGAAAGCAAATTGTTCAAAGGAACCGTGAGAAAGGAAGACCGTTCACTGATGAATGTTCCTTTTGTGACCGGGAACGAGGAGCTTGACGCTAAATTTATAAAAGAATCTAAGGAAGCCGGATTCGAGAACTTAAAGGGACATAGAAGTGTGGGCGGTATGCGCGCCAGCATTTACAATGCTATGCCTATCGAAGGCGTGGAAAAGCTTGTGGAGTTTATGAAAGCCTTCGAAGAAAAAAATGCTCGATAACGCCGGAAGTGTAGCGACGTATCGATAAAACGAGGATGAGAGGAAGGATGTAGAGATGTTTAAATATCATTGCCTGAATCCGATTGCAGATATCGGATTGAACAAATTTACGGGGAATTATGAAAAAACGGAAAATGTAAACGAGGCCGACGGAATCTTGGTCCGCAGTGCCGCCATGCATGATATGGAACTGCCCGATAAGCTGTTGGCGGTGGCGAGAGCAGGTGCGGGAGTGAACAATATTCCATTAGATAAATGTGCGGAAAAGGGTATTGTCGTATTTAATACGCCGGGTGCCAATGCCAACGGTGTAAAAGAGTTGGTAATAGCAGGCATGCTTTTGGCTTCCCGCGATATCGTAGCAGGCATCAACTGGGTGGAAGCCAATAAAGATGACAAGAACATCGCAAAAACGGCGGAAAAAGTAAAAAAGAATTTTGCCGGTACTGAAATTCAGGATAAAAGGCTGGGACTGATCGGTCTGGGCGCTATCGGCATCAAGGTTGCCAACGTGGCAAGGCATTTGGGCATGGAGGTGTACGGCTATGATCCTTATTTATCCGTAGATGCGGCATGGAATTTGAGCCGGGATGTAAAACACGTTCTGAACGTGGATGAGATTTATGAAAACTGCGATTTTATTTCCATACATGTGCCGCTAGTGGAGAGTACGAGAGGAATGCTCAATAAGGATGCGATTTCGAAGATGAAGGACGGAGTTGTCCTGCTCAATTTTGCGAGAGATCTGCTTGCTAATGAAGCAGATGTCATCCAAGGAATAAAGTCCGGCAAGGTGCGCAGGTACGTAACAGATTTCCCGAATACGATTACGGCCGGACAAGAAGGATGTATCGTTGTTCCTCATCTGGGTGCGTCTACGGAGGAATCCGAGGATAACTGCGCGAAGATGGCGGTTAAGGAAATGATGGATTACTTAGAAAATGGTAATGTCATAAACAGCGTGAACTATCCCGACTGTGATATGGGCATATGTACTCAGGCTGGCCGTGTGGCGATTTTCCATAAGAATAAGGCAAATATGATTACGAGATTTACTGCCTGTTTTGGGGATGAGGGCATCAATATTACCGATATGATGAACAAGTCCAAGGGAGAAGTTGCGTATACGATGATCGATTTGGAAAATGCTGCGACCGGGGAGATGGTAGATAAACTGAAGGCAATTGATGGAGTATTCCGTGTGCGTGTAGTTAAATAAACGTTACTATTCATCTTTCGGATACACTCCGGCAGCACAGCTTTTGCTTGGCGCGCGCAGCTGCGCATCCTGCCCGAAGGGCTTTTATCTTATAGGACGTACTTTCCTAGAAGATAAAAAGAAAAGGATATTTCTGGCCTGCGGCCCTCTGAACGGGGAGCGGGTCGGAAATATCCTTTTTGTTGCAGCTAGGGCATGTCTGAAAACTCATTGCACCGTTCTGAACGCCCTGGTTATTTGAGAGAGTTTGCAACGTTGGAAAAACCACTCATACCGTCTTCTTCAAGCTCTGATTTAAGATTGGCTTCTGCCTGAACGCCTGCTTGGCTGGCGAGGTCCATATACAGGATAAATACGTCCTCAAGGGCCATGCTTTTTTCCTTTGCAATTTGTTCCATTATCGGCTTTAAAGCCTCTAGCTGAGTGGAGATTTTTGTCTTCTGTGGATCGATATCTCCCAAAACCTCTTCGGCATATTTGCTGATTCTTTCCCATATGTCAATGTGTTCAACAGTCATTTTATTTCCTCCATTTACTCTTTACTGACTTTTATTTTATCACTTGATGCTTGTGCTGCATAGGTTAATTTGTTAGAATAATTGTATATAAAACAATACTTGTGAGGATAAAAGAATGGCAGAGATAAAACCCTTTAAAGCGATAAGGCCGAAAAGTGGGCTGGAGGAGCATATAGCGGCTCTTCCCTATGACGTATATAACAGAGAAGAGGCGAAGCGGGAAGTGGAGAGGGAGCCACTTTCTTTTTTGAGAGTGGATCGTGCGGAGACTCAATTTGGCAGTGAGGTGGATACTTATGCTGATTGTGTTTATGAGAAGGCACATGATTTGTTGTGGAAGATGGTAGAGGATGGCGAGCTTGTGGAAGAGGAGAAGGACTGTTACTATGTGTATGAGCTGGTAATGGAAGGACGATCGCAGATAGGAATTGTGGCTTGCGCGTCGGTGGACGACTACCTTTCCCATAAGATAAAGAAGCATGAGAATACGAGAGAGGATAAGGAGATAGACCGCATCCGCCATGTGGATACGTGTAAGGCACAGACGGGCCCTATCTTCCTGGCTTATCGTTCCCATCCCGTTATTCGGGAGGAAATAAAAAGAGCGAGGGAGAGTGCTCCCCTTTACAGCTTTACTGCGGTTGATGGTATCGCGCATAAGGCGTGGAAAATAGAGGATGAGGAAGCAGTAGGCAGAATTAGGGGAGCATTCGAAGATGTAGAAAGCATTTATATCGCTGACGGACATCATCGCTGTGCTTCTGCGGTAAAGGTTTCTCTTAAAAGAAGGGCAGAGAATCCGGATTATTCGGGCGAGGAGGAATTTAATTATTTTCTTTCGGTCTTATTTTCCGATGATCAGCTTATGATTATGGACTATAACCGCGTAGTTATGGATTTAAATGGGCTTAGTGTCGAAGAATATTTGGAAAAAACAGGACAGTATTTTCACATTGAGAAGCGCGGGGAGGCTCCCTATAAGCCTGAAGAAAAGGGGACTTTCGGCATGTATCTGGAAGATGTATGGTATAAGCTTAAGGCAAAGGAACCATATAGTGGTGAAGACCCGGTAGCGGCTTTGGATGTTACTGTCATTCAGAACAGCCTGTTGTGTCCCGTGCTGGGAATAGGCGATGCGAAGACAGATAAAAGAATCGATTTCGTAGGGGGGATCCGTGGGATGGAGGAACTAGAGCGAAGAGTACATACCGATGCGAAGGTGGCATTTTCCATGTACCCCACTTCTATCGGAGAATTGTTTGCGGTATCCGATGCGGGGATGCTGATGCCTCCCAAGTCCACATGGTTTGAGCCCAAGCTCAGGAGCGGCCTGTTTATTCATAAAATTTGACGGAAGAAAGATTAACGTGAAAGCGAGGCATGGTATCTATGAACAATAAACTGTATAAGCTAATGAACTGGCCGAAGATAGAAGCTGTAATTTATTCGGAGTCGGATAATCCCCACGAGATTCTGGGAGCACATGCTGTAGGGAATCATACGCTTGTTCAGGCATTTTTTCCCGGGGCAAAGAGTGTTCTTCTTGAAGACAAAAAGGATAAGAAGAGCTATGAAATGGAGATGCCCGATGACGAGGGCTTTTTTGCGGCGCTGATACCGGGAAAGATACCCATGCAGTATGAATATATCGTAGAGGATAAAACTGGAAATTTAAAGAGGGTGAAGGACGCTTATAACTTTGCTCCTCAGATAGAAAAAAGGGATATGGATAAATTCGCGGCGGGTATTCATTATACCATTTATGAAAAGCTGGGAGCACATCCGAAGAGATTAGATGGAATAAATGGTGTTTATTTTGCCGTATGGGCACCGGGAGCGGTGCGAGTGAGTGCGGTGGGAGATTTCAATGATTGGGACGGAAGAGTCCATCAGATGCGAAGGCTTGGAGATTCCGGTATTTTTGAAATATTTGTTCCCGACGCGAAAGAAGGGCAGAATTACAAATATGAATTAAAAATAAAGGGTGGACTGACTTATTTAAAGGCGGACCCTTACGCCTTCGGGCAGCAGCTTCGTCCCGATACGGCGTCCGTGATCCGGGAGGGCATGGGCTCTGAAAAGGGAACGTTCCAATGGGAGGACGACCGTTGGCTTGAGGAGAGGAAGGAAAGGCAAGGGCAGGATAAGCCCATCAGCATTTATGAGCTGTATCTTGGTTCCTTTAGGGTAGGAGAGGAAGGGGGCTATCTGAATTATAAGGAGCTGGCGCCTCTTATCATCGATTACGTGAAGCAGATGGGGTATACTCATATCGAGCTCATGCCGGTAATGGAACATCCCCTCGACGGTTCGTGGGGGTATCAGGTGATCGGATATTATGCACCCACCGCCAGATACGGGAACAATGAGGACTTTATGTATTTTATGAACGAAATGCACAAGGCTGGCATCGGCGTAATTCTAGATTGGGTTCCGGCGCATTTCCCGAGAGATATTCACGGGCTTTCCAATTTTGACGGTACCTGTCTCTATGAGCATCAGGACCCAAGAAGAGGCGCCCATCCCCATTGGGGAACGCTCATCTATAATTATGGCAGACCGCAGGTGTCCAATTATCTGATCGCTAATGCCCTGTTTTGGATAGAACGATATCATGCGGACGGCATCCGGATGGATGCGGTTGCTTCCATGCTATATCTGGATTACGGAAAGAATGACGGGGAGTGGATTCCCAATATTTACGGAGGACACGAGAATCTGGAAGCAATAGAATTTTTAAAGCATTTGAATTCCATCGTAAAAAAAAGAAACGATGGAGTGCTGATGATTGCGGAGGAATCCACCGCGTGGCCTAAGGTAACGGGTGAGGTGGAGGATAATGGACTTGGCTTCGACATAAAATGGAATATGGGATGGATGAACGACTATCTGGGTTATATCGCTTACGATCCATATTTTAGGGCTCACCACCACAATGAACTCACCTTCAGTATGATTTATGCTTACAGCGAAAAGTTTATGCTTGTATTCTCTCATGATGAAGTTGTACATGGGAAGGCAACGATAATAGGAAAAATGCCCGGGGAGCTTAAGGATAAGTTTGCCAATCTGAGGCTTACCTATGCCTATATGATGGCTCATCCCGGTAAAAAGCTTTTGTTCATGGGGCAGGATATTGCTGAATTCGATGAATGGAACGAGAAGCGAGAGGTAGAATGGGGGCTGCTGCAGTATGATAATCATAAAGGTATTCAAAATTTAGTAAAGGCCTTAAATGAGCTGTATAGAAATTATCCTGCATTCTACAAGTATGATACTTCATGGGATGGTTTCGAATGGATTAACTGCATTTCCTCGAGTGACTGCATGCTCGTCTTCATGCGTAAGACGGATATGCCTGAGGACACCTTGGTAGTGGTGGCTAATTTCGCCAATGTGCATAAGGAATTTACTATCGGTGTTTCCCTTGAAGGGAAATATAAAGAGATATTGAATACAGACGATTTGATCTTCGGCGGAGAGGGTATGGTCAATGAGGGATTAATCTGTTCGGAGCAGGAGGAATTCGACGGCAAGCCCTATTCCATCCAAGTAATAAGTGCGCCGCTGTCATTAAGTGTGTTCAGCTATATTTCTTATACGCCGGAAGAGAAGAAGGACGCGACGAGGAGAAAAGAAGAGAAAATCCGTAAGGAAAAGCGGCGGCCCTTAAAAGGGAGCGTCAGGAGAGGATAGCCGCTCTGGAAAAAGAACGTCAGGAAAAGCAGGCGGAGGCCGAAAGGGCCTTAGAGGAGGCCAAGGAAGCCAAGGCGCGTGCTAAGAGGATGTTGAAAGCGGCGGAAGAAGTGCGTCTGGAAGCGGAAAGAGTTCTTAGTGAGGGCAAAGGGCAGGCCGCTTCCGAGGAGACGACATCAGGAAAGAGAAATAGGTAGGAAATGCATATGTATATGGATTATTTGAAGATCTTGACATCTTTTACGACAGAGGAGACCATCAACATAGGTCTGATTGAGAAATACCTTCAGGAACTGCCGGAAAAGGCATTACACTTGGGCACCAGAGTGCTTCTCTCCATTGTATTTCTGCTTGTGGGAATACAGCTTATTAAGCTGATTCGCAAGCTCATAAAGAAGTCGCTGCGGAGGGGGAGTGTGGATATCGGCGTAGTCCAGTTTATCGATTCCTTCTTAAAGGTGTCCCTGTACGCTGTGCTGGTCATAACCATAGCATCGGGCTTCGGGCTTGATGCAGCGAGTATACTGGCACTGTTAGGTTCGGCCGGCGTGGCTATCGGTCTCGCCATTCAGGGAAGCCTGTCCAATTTTGTGGGAGGCGTGCTTATTTTATTGCTGAAGCCTTTTAAGGTGGGAGACTATATCAAAGAAGACTCCAAGGGAAATGAGGGCGTCGTAAAGGAAATAGAATTGTTCTATACGAAACTCACCACTGTGGATAACAAAGTGATCGTACTTCCGAACGGGACGCTTGCTAATTCCAGTCTGACGAATGTAACTGCATGCGATAACCGCAGAATGGATATTATTGTAAAAATATCCTATGATGCGGACATTAGAAAGGCGAAAGAGGTATTGCAGAAGGTTTTGGATGAAGATGAGGCGGTCTTAAAAGCGGAAGAGCATTTTGTCTATATTGATGAGCTGGGAGACTCCAGCGTAAATGTAGGAATAAGATGCTGGTTTTCAATGGACGATTTCTGGCCTGGAAAGTGGCGGATAACGGAAAAGGTCAAATATGCGCTGGACGAAGCAGGCATCAGTATACCTTCTTCTCAGATGGACGTGTATTTAAGAGAGGAAATCACCTCTAAGAATGATATAAAAAAACAATAGAAAAAAGCCGCAAAAACAAAAATAATCAAAAAAGGATAATTTTATCTTGCCAAAAATGTAAATAGCCTTTATAATAGCATTTGTCGGTATCGCAGGTACCGGATTGCTTCCGTGGCTCAGCTGGTAGAGCGACGCATTCGTAATGCGTAGGTCAGGGGTTCGAATCCCCTCGGGAGCTTGGATTAAGAAATCCAGGAACAGGCATATTTCTCAGATGAGAGGTATGCTTTTTTCTATGGAGTTGGCAGGTGATAAGCAATGAAGTTTAAATTTTCAAGTCAAAATTTGGAGCAGAGAAGAGACCTGATATTGAGGGGAAATGTAGTTTCTACGATTTTAATGTTATCTCTTCCCTCGCTTATGATGGGCTTAGTACAGTCGCTGATACCGGTTATTGACGGGCTGTTTTTAAATAATCTGGTAGGTACCACAGCAGCCAGCGCCGTAACCTATTGTACCCCGGTGGTAAATATGACTACGGCTCTTTCGCAGGGACTCAGCGTTGCAGGGATGGCTATTATCGGTCAGTCCAACGGCAGAGGCGATTTTAAAGAGAGCAGGAACACTACGATACAGTTGATTATTTTCGCTTTTATACTGGGAGTTGTGCTGGCGCCGCTGCTGGTAGTAGTTGCTTTTGGGTTGTCCGGTCATGTAAATCAGGAAATTGCACATGATGTATTCGTATACATATCCTTAAATGCGCTCGTTATCCCCTTTTCTTTTTTGGAAGCAATCTATAACGCCATTAAAAATGCCAATGGCAGGCCGGAAGATTCCTTTATACGTATGATTATTATGCTGATTCTCAAGATCGTGTTCAACACTTTCTTTATCTACGTATTGCATTGGGGGCTTGTGGGCTCAGTGATCGCATCTTTGGTTTCCAATGTTTTGATCACCTTCTGGATGTTTTATGAACTGTTTCTTAAGAAAAACGGCGACAGATTGGAAATGAGGGGATTTCATTTCAACCACAGAATCATCAAGAAGCTGCTTTATATTGGCTTTCCTTCCATGCTTTCGAGCCTGATGCTTAACTTTGGATTCTTTCTGATTAACAACGAGGTAGAGAAATACGGTTCCATTGTGCTGAACGGGCAGGGGATTGCGAATAACATTACCGCAGTCTGCTTTATTCTTCCGTCTTCCTTCGCCTCGGCGGTCACAACTATGGTAAGCATGAATGTAGGAGCAAGGCAGGTAAAGAGAGCGAAGTATTCCTGTCTGATCGGCTGTATTGTCAGCGCCATAACTGCGGCTGCGCTTATTGCCGTAGTCGTACCGTTGTCTTCGTATTTGACGATATTGTTTACCAGAGAAACACAGGTGCTTGAGGTGGCGAACAAAGCGCTTCACATCTATACATATTCCGTCATAGGCTTTGGGGTCTGTATGGTGGAGCAGGGAGCCTTCATCGGTCTGGGCAAGACCAAGATCACTCTTGTAATGAGCATTTTGAGAATATGGCTGCTGCGCTATATCTTCATACTTGCCACAGAATCGTATTTAAGCTATTATTCCGTATTCTGGGGAAATCTTTTTTCTAATTATATAGCGGCTCTCATTACTACCATACTGATATTTAGAGTGAGCTGGGAGTCCGATATTTAGAGGCTCGCAGCTTTGCCTCTTCAACAAATATGCGCACAAATTGATATACTCAGCTTATGGCTTTACGGCAGCAGAATATGCAAACCATTTACGCGAGCGCTTGACAAAATAAGATAATAAACATATAATTTTAAAATGCGAAAGATTTGCATTTTGAGGTAAAGAGCCATGCAAAAAAATTATAATACGAAATGTAAAACTGCAATTATGGAGTATCTACAGGATAATAAGGAACATGGCTTTTGTGCTGCTGATATATATTCTTATATGAAGAAGAATGATATATTGGTAAATCTGGCTACTATATACAGAAACCTGGATAAGCTGACCGATAGGGGAATGGTGCTGAAATATAAAACGGCTGAGAATGAGAGCAGCTTGTATCAATATGCAGAACCGCGTGCAAACTGTCTTTCACATATTCATATGCAGTGCAGAGGCTGCGGTAAGATTCTCCACTTGGAATGTGATTTTATGAGTGAGATTACGGAGCATTTACTGGAACATCATGGATTTAAATTGGAATGTGCGGGTTCAGTATTAATAGGATCATGTAACGAATGTACCATCGATTGATTTAGGAATGGAGGCAGAATGATGAAGACAAGAAATAGAGTATTTTCTATAATTTGTACTCTGGCTTTATTGATTTGCCTGATTTTTTCTTATGAATATATTGTTTCCAACACACAGCACAATTGTTCCGGTAAGGACTGTACTGTATGTATACAGTTAGAGGCGGCTGTGCACTTTATTTCAAGCATAAAGATTCTTCCGATCCTATCGTTTATTGCGATAGTTCTTTGCGTATTCACGCGAATTTACGCAGTTGCAGAAAGGTCCGTCTGCGTAAAAAACACCCTTGTTTTACTGAAGGTAGAATTACTGAATTGACTCCATAAGGAAGAGAAACCTCACCAAGATAGCTTGGTGCTATTTGTGTATCGATTTTTTAGCGTGTGCCAAAGCACACAGATAGGAGTTAGTGTGAAAAATGGATTTTTCACACCATAATTTATTATACTTGCAAATATTGTACCTAATATGTGCGAGCACATATGGACCAAAGTTTGCAGGCTTTGAGAAAGGCATGGTAATTATTATGAAAAACAATAAAATATTGATGGTTAGTTTGGCTATTATACTAAGCATGGGGCTTATTTCAGGCTGTGGTAACAAAGCGGTCGAGAGCCAGGCAACAGCAAAAAGTAAGCTTAGCGTGGTATGTACTACCTTTCCTTCCTATGACTGGGCAAAGGAGATTATGGGAGAAAAAACGGAAGATTTTGATCTGACACTTTTGCTGGATAACGGGGTGGACTTGCACAGCTATCAGCCTACGGCAGAGGATATCGCTAAGATAGCTGAGTGTGATTTATTCATTTATGTAGGAGGCGAATCGGATGAGTGGGTAGAGGATGCCTTAAAAGAGGCAACGAATAAGGATATGCGGGTAATCGACCTGATGGACGCACTTGGAAGTGAGGTAAAAGAAGAGGAACTTGTTGAAGGAATGGAAGAGGAAGAGCATGAGCACGAAGGCGAGGACGAACATGACGATGAAGGCGAGGATGCACATGACCATGAAGAGGCCGAAGAGGTTGAATATGATGAACATGTATGGCTTTCGCTTAAAAATACACAAGCCCTGGTTGAAGTAATTGAGGGTACACTCTCCGAAATTGACAGCGGTAATGCAGAAATTTATAAGAACAATAGTAACAATTATATAACAGAACTGAAAGCTTTGGATGATGAATACGAAGCAGCTGTCCTCTCGGCAAAAACGAATACGGTGCTGTTCGGCGACCGTTTTCCTTTCCGATATCTGGTAGATGATTATGGGCTGGATTATTATGCAGCATTTGTCGGATGCAGTGCGGAGACAGAAGCCAGCTTTGAAACGATCGCTTTTCTGGCGGGTAAGGTAGACGAATTGAAATTGCCTGCAATCCTCGTGATTGAAAATTCCGATGAAAAAATATCAGAAGCGATTAAGAGCAACACGGCAGGTAAGGACCAGAAGATATTGGTGATGAATTCCCTGCAGTCAGTTACAAATTCAGATATAGAAGCTGGTTTTTCGTATGTTTCTGCGATGAAGGATAACTTGGAAATATTGAAGCAAGCTTTGAATTAGGAGGATACTATGGCTTATATCGCCTGTGAGGATTTGATGCTCGGCTATGACGGGAATGTAATAGCTAAGAATATTCGATTTGAAGTAAATAAAGAAGATTATTTATGTATTGTGGGAGAAAACGGAGCCGGAAAAAGTACGCTGATAAAAACTCTTCTGCATTTAATGGAGCCGTTAGGCGGAAAATTCATCATAGGAGACGGATTAAAGCCCTATGAAATCGGCTATCTCCCGCAGCAGACAGCGGTGCAGAAAGATTTTCCGGCATCTGTATGGGAAATTGTTTTGTCGGGTACTCTGCCCAAATGCGGGATAAGGCCGTTTTATGGAAAAGCGCAGAAACAGCTTGCGGAAGAACACATGAAAAGTATGGCTGTATGGGAACTTCGAAAGCAATGCTATCGTAATTTGTCCGGCGGACAGCAGCAGCGTGTATTGCTGGCGCGTGCGCTATGTGCTACGACGAAGGTGCTGCTGTTGGATGAGCCGGTTACCGGACTGGATCCGAAGATGGCGGCAGAATTTTACCGCATCATACAGCAATTGAATTCAGACGGCATTGCCGTTATTATGGTATCTCATGATATTCAGGCGGCAATCCGTTATGCCAGCCATATCCTGCATGTAGAAAGAGAGGGGTCGTTCTTTGGAAGTAAAGAGGAATATTTAAAGAGTGATGAATGGAAGGGATTCCAGTATGCGGGAGGGGAGGTTGAAAGAAAAGCGCTTTCAGCTATTGATTCCACGTCCGCCAAAGCGGACAGGGGGTATGAGGATGAATGATATTATTTTGAAGCTGCAGTATTATATGGATTATCCGTTTGTGCGTTATGCGCTGATCGTAGGGACACTGATCGCTTTATGCTCCTCGCTGCTCGGGGTAACTCTTGTCCTGAAAAGATTTTCTTTTATAGGAGACGGATTATCCCATGTGGCGTTCGGAGCAATGGCAGTCGCGACGATTTTCAAGTTGTCAAACGATACGATATTTGTTATGCCGGTTACAATTGCTACCGCCGTTTTACTTTTAAGAACAGGACAGAATACGAAAATCAAAGGAGATGCGGCGATAGCGATGTTATCTGTCGGTTCGCTTGCTATCGGATATTTAATCATGAATCTTTTTTCCACATCCGCCAATATATCGGGGGATGTATGCAGCACCTTGTTCGGGTCGACGTCCATATTGACATTGACCAAAGGGGAAGTCTGGATATGTGTGATAATGTCCATACTGGTGGTGGCTTTATTCTGTTTCTTCTATAATAAAATATTTACGGTTACTTTCGATGAAAGCTTTGCAAAAGCGACAGGGACAAATGCCGATGGCTATAATCTTCTCATTGCGGTGGTGACTGCGATTATCATTGTTCTGGCGATGAATCTGGTAGGCTCTCTGCTCATATCGGCGCTGGTTATATTTCCGGCGTTGTCGGCGATGCGGATGATTCGGAATTTTAAAGGTGTGGTTATCTGTTCCGCGGTCATCTCTGTTGGCTGTGCCGTAGTTGGGATGCTTATATCGATACTGTTTTCGACTCCGGTTGGATCTACGATAGTAGTTGCGGATATTGCAGTGTTCTTCGGGAGCTGTGTCATAGGAAAAATATTGAGGAGATAGTAGAGTTGAAGGGAGCATGGTTATAAAAATGAGATTCAGAAAATATTTGATTTTAGTAATGGGCGCACTGATTTGTTTGAGTGGATGCTCGGGGAATACAGATAAATTATCAGGCGGAAAAAATAATGTCGATAAAGTGCTTGAGGAGCAGGTAAGTGCTGTGGATGATGTTCCGGAGGCGGAACAGAGCAGGCAAACGGAAGAGGCAGCGGATGTGGCAAAAGATGTAACAAAGGACACGGAACAGCAGGAGAGCAGTCAGGAAAACGATACGGAAGAACTGGCGCAGGAACCAGCAAATGATCAAGAGAACATTGACTATGATCTGACCGCCATGGGAAGCGATATGGTATATGCCACCGTATACCAGCTGATGATAAATCCTGAAGAATATGTAGGCAAAACAATAAAGATGGAGGGGACATATTATGCTACATACTATGAGCCTACCGCTAAGTACTACCATTATGTAATCATACAGGATGCGACTGCGTGCTGTGCGCAGGGATTAGAATTTATCTGGGAGGATGGAAGTCATGCTTACCCTGAGGAATACCCGGAGGATGAGGCTGACGTGACGGTAACCGGAATTTTTGAGACCTATACGGAGGAGGGAGACGAGAACCTTTACTGCCGGCTGAAGGATGCATCTTTAGAAATTGGTAAATAATGACCTATAAATATAGTTATTACCTTGAATAATAATGTTATAAAAGTCAATATCGGCCTAAAAATAAGTCATAATAGAAGATAGTACATCGAATGAGGCTATGGTACTATGAGATAGAAAAATGAAGTCGATGTATTTTAGCGAAGCGGAGATGGTATAACGCTTTGCCCAAGACTATTTGATAGCATAAAGAAAGAGGTAATAAAATGAACGGCAAGATATTTGACTTGAATGAATATGCAGCGAAGGCCAGAGAAGCAGCGGCCGAAGGAATCGTAATGCTTAAAAATGACGACCATCTGCTCCCGCTTTCAAAGGGGATGAAAGTTGCAATCTTCGGAAGGTCACAGTTTCACTATTACAAAAGCGGAACGGGCTCAGGAGGAATGGTAAATACGAGATATGTCACCGGAATATTGGAGGCGCTGGAGGCAGAAAAATGCTTTGTGGTAAATCCGAGGGTAAAAGAGGTTTATGAGAGCTGGATTGAGGAGCATCCCTTTGAGGTGGGCGATGGTTGGGCGAAGGAACCATGGTTTCAGGAAGAGATGCCTTTTAAGCCCGGTTTCGTGGAAGCAGCCAGTGAGGATTCGGACGCAGCTATCGTCGTAATCGGGCGCACGGCGGGAGAAGATCAGGATAACAAGGCAGAGGAAGGAAGCTATCTTCTTACAAAGACGGAATTAAATATGATAAGCGACGTGTGTAGAGTATTCAAACACACTATTGTCTTATTGAACGTAGGAAATATCATCGATATGAAATGGGTAGAGGAAAGTAATCCTTCATCGGTGCTGTATGTATGGCAGGGAGGACAAGAGGGGGGAAGCGGAATCGCAGACGTTCTTAGCGGTAAGGTAACGCCTTCCGGCAGGCTTACGGACACGATTGCAAGAAATATCGAGGATTATCCGTCTACCGTCAATTATGGAGATGATAAGCTCAATTTTTATGCGGAGGACATTTATGTAGGATACCGGTACTTCGAAACCTTCGAGAAAGAAAAGGTGCTTTATCCCTTCGGGTTCGGTATGTCCTATACCTCCTTTGAAAGAAAGCTTAAGAAACTGGAGGAGACGAAGGATCGGGTCGATGTTCTGGTGGAGGTTACGAATACCGGAAAGTATACGGGAAAAGAAGTTGTTCAAGTGTATTGTGAGGCGCCCCAGGGCAGACTTGGAAAGCCGTCCAGGGTATTGTGCGGATTTACCAAAACTCAGAGTCTAAGCCCGGAGGAAAGCGTTGTAGTCAAAATTTCCTGTCCTAAATATTTGTTTTCCTCCTATGATGACAGTGGAGCCACGGGACATAGATACAGCTATGTATTGGAGGCAGGAAGTTATAGTATTTATATAGGCGGAGATGTAAGACAGGCGGAATACGCAGGAAGTATCGATGTAGCGGAGCTCATCGTGATAGAAGCCCTGAAGGAGGCGATGGCGCCTTCTGTTTCATACCGGAGAATGAAGCCCGCAGCAGAAGAAAACGGACAGCTTTCTGTGACGTATGAAAAGGCGCCTACAGGTACTATGGATCCTATGAAAAGAAGAGGCGGAAACCTCCCGGGGGAAATCGCTTATACAGGTGATAAAGGATTAAAATTGGAAGATGTTTCCGAAGGAAGGGCTTCGATGGAGGATTTTATCGCACAGCTTTCGGATGAAGATTTGTGCTGTATTGTGAGGGGAGAGGGAATGTGTTCCCCTAAGGTAACATCGGGTACAGCGGGAGCTTTTGGCGGTGTCACAGAACGCCTGGCAGCTTTCGGCATCCCGTTGGGATGTTGTGCGGACGGCCCCAGCGGAATACGCCTGGATAGCGGAATATATGCTTTCGCTATGCCAAACGGTACTTGTCTCGCATGCTCCTTTAACGAAGAACTGCTGAAGGAACTATATGAGTTTGAGGGCTTGGAGCTTCGCAAGAATAATATCGACACTTTACTCGGCCCGGGAATGAACATCCATAGGAACCCTTTGAACGGGCGAAACTTCGAATATTTTTCGGAGGACCCTCTGGTAACAGGGAAAATGGCAGCTGCTCAGCTAAAGGGCATGGACAAATACGGAGTAACGGGAACGATAAAGCATTTTGCATGCAATAATCAGGAGCATAGCCGGAATGAAGCAGAAGCGATAGTTTCGGAAAGAGCTTTAAGAGAGATATATCTAAAGGGCTTCGAAATTGCGGTAAAGGAAGGCGGTGCCTACAGTATCATGAGTACCTATGGCCCGGTAAACGGCTTCTGGACGGCCACCAATTACGACCTTTTGACGACTATTCTGCGCGGAGAATGGAGATTTCAGGGAATCGTCATGACTGACTGGTGGGCGAAAGGAAATGAACCCGGCGGGCCGGCAGACGCGAAAAATACTTCGGCAATGGTACGCTGCCAGAACGATTTGTTCATGGTAACGACGAATTCAGAGAAAAATGCACTGCAGGATAATTCTATGGAAGGTATCTTAAATGGAAAAACGACGAGAGCGGAGTTCCAGAGAAGTGCTATAAATATATGCGGTGCGCTCATGCATATGCCTGCTTTTTTGCGAAGCAGGGGAATAGAGACGGAATTGGATAAGCAGCTGAAGGAATGCATAGAAGAGGATGAAAAGGAACAGCTCGACATGAGGATTCTTACGGTGGAGAAGGAAGCTGAAATTCCGTCGGAGTGGATTGATACCCAAAAGGGAAAGAGCACATTGCTGCAGGTGGTTCTGGCGGAAGGGGACGCGTCCAGGCTTTCTTTCTCTTGCAGAGTTCCATCGGCAGGAGAACTCTCCCAGATACCTCTTTCTATTTTTCGGGATAAACAGTTATTAAAGACGATTACACTGACCGGTAAGGATAGTGAATGGAGAACGGAAGTGCTCGATTTGGAACCTGCTTTTTGCAGCACATACTTTTTGAAATTCTATTTCGGACAGAGCGGGATGGAAATTAAGGAGTGCAAGATCGAGGAAGTTTATGAAGGCAGCCAACGATTGACAAGAGTACACACAATCGGGTAAGACCTTGTCAGTTCACGGTACATTTATTTGTAACAGATAAAAGAGAATGAGGATGCCTCTTGTTATGAGTTTGAGATTCATAGCTTGAGAACATCCTCATTTAATTTATTATAAGAACAATTAGTGAAGCGCGCTGTCCGTTGTTTCTAATTCCGCTATAGGGCATTTGAGCTGTAAGCTTTATCGACCTGCATCACTGCAATATATGTTTCGTCGATGAGGCGGATTTGCTCGCTGATATAATTGGTAATTTCTTCATCGCTCCTCTTATAATGAAAGGGAACTACGATATCGAAAATAATATTCGTGTGGGTCGGGCCTTTTACTACCCGAAAATCATGAAAACAAACTTCCGGATAGGCCGCAGCAATTATTTCTGAAATCCGGCTTTTCAAGGCGTTGGTCTGTTCATCTTCCGTGACGACAGGGTCCATATGTATGACTGCTTCACAGTGCAGCTCGTCGTGCAGCCTATGCTCGATATTATCGATCGTATCGTGGAGCATAAGGATATCACCGTCTGCAGGGACCTCCGCATGCAGAGAGAGCATGACTCGGCCGGGACCGTAATCATGCACGATCATATCATGAATACCGAGAATATGTTCATAGCTCATGACGATTGTTTCCACGTTTTTTACGAAATCCGGGTGCGGGGGCTGACCGAGCAGAGGACTGACGGTCTCCTTCGCCGCACAATAGCCCGCATAGAGGATGAAAAGGGCGACTATGACGCCGCAGTATCCGTCGATTTTAAGACCGGTAAATTTGCCAACCAGGGCAGCGATAAGAACCACTGTGGTAGCCATGGTATCGCTTAAGCTGTCCATGGCGGTAGCGCTCATGGCTGTACTGTCTATTTTCTTGCTTATACTTTTGTTATAAAAAGACATATAGAGCTTCACGCCGATGGAGACGATCAGAATGATTACAGTAATCAGGCTGAATTCCACCGCCTGCGGATGAAAAATTTTATCAATAGAGGAACGGGCAAGTTCAAAGGCCATGATCAAAATGGCAATGGAAACGAGAAGTCCGGACAAATATTCAATGCGTCCATGACCGAACGGGTGGTTAGGGTCCGGCTTTTGTCCCGCCATTTTAAAACCAATGAGGGTAATCAAAGAAGACCCTGCATCGGATAAATTGTTGAAGGCATCCGCCGTTACCGCAATGGAATTACTGATGATTCCTGCGAGGAATTTGCCCATAAAAAGCAGTATATTAAGAACGATTCCTACCGTGCCGCACAGGATGCCGTATGCCTGACGAACCCGGGGAGACGAAGTATTCTCTCTATCCTTAATGAATATTTTTGCAAGTAATGATACCATAAACCTTCTCCTGAAAAATGATGGACTAATAGTATTTATTTTATCTCTTTTTCCTATAAATGACAAATACTTTGTGGCGATATCAGTGTATGCACTTCGTGAATTAGCCCATTCCTTATTTACAATCGCGGGAAAAACATGTATAATTGCAGACGGATTGAACATAAATAGATGCATTCATAATATATATGCTATGTATAAAAAATTATGATAGATTTTAAGGCAATTCTATTAGCTTTACAATTACAATCTATAAAGGCAAAAAGCCATAAATGTTATAAACTGCAAGAGGAACAGAATACAAAGATAATGAATTGCGAAAGTAACGATTTATACACGGGTAATTTATAATATTATAAAATTGCTTTCGCAATTTAAGAAAAGGAGAATGAAAAATGAGTAAAAAACCAACAGTTTTGATGATTTTAGACGGCTACGGATTGAATGAGAGAACAGATGGAAACGCCGTAGCGGAAGCGAATACACCAGTTATGGATAAGCTGATGAAGGAATATCCCTTTGTAAAGGGCTATGCCAGCGGTATGGCAGTAGGACTTCCGGAGGGACAGATGGGTAACTCCGAGGTAGGGCACCTCAATATGGGAGCAGGACGTATCGTATATCAGGAACTTACCAGAATCACGAAAGAAATCCAGGAAGGAATTTTCTTTGAGAATCCTGCCCTTTTGAAAGCGATAAAGAATTGTAAGGACAATGATTCTGCTCTTCACATGTTCGGTCTCGTTTCCGACGGCGGAGTGCACAGCCATAATACACATATTTACGGAATCCTTGAGCTTGCCAAGAGAAACGGGCTGTCCAAGGTATACGTACATTGCTTCCTGGACGGAAGAGATACGCCTCCGGAAAGCGGTAAGAATTTTGTAGAGCAGTTAGAAGAGAAGATGAAAGAAATTGGCGTAGGCGAGGTCGCTTCCGTATCGGGGCGTTACTATGCAATGGACAGAGATAATAACTACGACAGAGTGAAGCTGGCATACGATGTGCTTACAAAGGGTGAAGGTTTAACGTCAGCAGGTGGTCCTGCGGCTATTCAGGAATCCTATGACAGAAGAGAGACGGATGAGTTCGTAAAACCTACGGTTGTTGTAAAGAACGGTGCTCCGGTAGCTGTCATTAAGGATAAGGATTCAGTGATATTCTTCAACTTCAGACCGGACCGTGCCAGAGAGATTACGAGATGCTTCTGCGATGACGAATTTACGGCATTTGACAGAGGCGCGAGGGTGGATACCACCTTTGTATGCTTTTCCGATTATGACCCGACGATACCTAATAAAGAAGTAGCTTTCCATAAAATTGCAGTAACGAACACCTTCGGAGAGTGGCTTGCGGCAAACCATATGACGCAGGCGAGAATTGCGGAGACAGAGAAATATGCTCACGTTACCTTTTTCTTTAACGGCGGTGTGGAGACACCCAACGAAGGAGAGGACAGAATTCTTGTAAATTCTCCTAAAGATGTAGCCACCTACGATTTGAAGCCTCAGATGAGTGCGTATGAGGTATGCGATAAACTGGTAGGTGCGATCAAATCTGACAAATACGATGTGATTGTTATCAATTTTGCCAACCCTGATATGGTAGGACATACGGGCGTGGAGTCTGCGGCTATAAAGGCCATAGAGGCAGTGGATGAATGCGTAGGCAAGGCAGTAGACGCGATAAAGGAAGTGGGCGGAGCCATGTTTATCTGTGCTGACCACGGCAATGCGGAACAGCTTGTGGACTATGTGACAGGAGAGCCGTTTACCGCACACACCATTAATCCGGTACCTTTCATTCTCGTAAACTATGACGAGGCTTATACATTGAGAGAGGGCGGATGTCTTGCTGACATCATCCCGACGATGATCGAGATGATGGGAATGAAGCAGCCTCAGGAAATGACCGGGAAGTCCTTGCTGTTAAAAAAATAAGGTCATTGACAACGAATGGAAATTAAAAAAGGATAATACAACCGGAAAAGAGCGGCAAGATGTTAGGAACGATAGTAAATGCTGCGGCCATCGTAGCCGGCGCAATAATCGGTATAGCGTTAAAGAAGGGACTGCCTGAGAGAATGGCGGATACCTTAATGAAGGGGGTCGGGCTGTGTACTATGTTTCTCGGCATCAGCGGCTCTCTGCAAGGAGAGAATTCCTTGATTCTTATTCTGTCCATGGTAATTGGAACTTTAATCGGGGAAGGAATCGACTTGGAGGATAAGGTTGGCCGGCTTGGCTTATGGGTGGAAGGAAGAGTAAAGAAGAGTCAGGATGGAAAGGTATCGATTGCGGAAGGCTTTGTGACAGCCAGCTTGCTTTTCTGTGTGGGAGCGATGGCGATTGTCGGCTCTTTGCAGAGCGGACTCATGGGTCATCACGAGATGCTTTTTGGAAAATCCATTCTCGATTTTATCGTAGCAGTAGTATTTTCCTCTACGTTGGGAATAGGCGTTGCCTTTTCCGCCGGGCTGGTCTTTCTTTATCAGGGGTCCATTACCCTGCTCGCCCAGTGGATATCTCCTTATCTGACGGATATGGTAATTGCTGAGATGACCTGCGTGGGTTCCGTAGTTATGATCGGACTGGGTCTGAATATTATTGGGATCACGAAGCTGAGAGTGATGAACTATGTGCCCGCGATCTTCATTCCGATTATTCTTTGCAGATTTATATAAAATATTATTAAAGATCAGTTTCTAAATAACGAAGTATGTGAAAGCCCTGGGAAGTTCGAAAAATGAGCCTCCCGGGGCTTTTTATGTAATAGGATTAGGGTGTCAAAGGGCCCTTTTTAAAAATACTAGAGTCAATATGCCCAAAACACAGCTTTGTTCTTGTGAAATGCATAGTTCTCTTGACAACATGTAAATAATTGTATATCATGTGTATTAGTAGTGATAGTACAGTTGAAACACTGAGAAGCAAAGAAACAGTGGATGCAGCAGAAGGAAGGTGGATATATGATAATCCTGGATTACAAGGATGCCAGACCTATATATGAACAGATAGTGGAGAAGTTCAAGCTGTTGATTTTAAAAGGAATCCTGCAGAAGGATGAGCAGATGCCCTCTGTCAGAAGCCTTGCAGTGGAACTCGCAATCAATCCCAATACGATACAAAAAGCCTATATGGAGCTAGAGCGGCAGGGATATATTTACACGATAAAGGGCAGAGGTAACTTTGTAGCGGAGAATGAGAATCTTCTCGACGAGAGAAGAGAAGAACTGAAAATGAGGATGTTTATTTTATACAAGGAGGGCAAGGAGCTCGGCATGACGAAAGCCGACTTTATAGACTGCCTTCGTGAAATAAAAGAGTGAGAGCCTGACGGGCAGACAGGAGGAGAAGATGATTGAAATAAATAGTGTCAGCAAAGCCTTCGAAGACATTCTGGCAGTGGATGATGTCAGCGTGACGATGAAGGAAGATACTGTATTCGGCCTGATAGGAACCAATGGGGCGGGAAAAAGTACGGTACTGCGAATGATTGCAGGAGTTTTGAAAGCGGATAAGGGAACGATTTCGGTGGACGGTATGTCGGTATACGATAATATAGGAGCCAAGGAAAGAGTATTTTTTATCGCGGACGAACCATATTTCTTTGCTAATTCCAATGCGATGGATATGGAAAAATATTTTTCTACTATATATAAAGAATTTAATGGAAGTGATTTTTATACATATATGGAGAACTTCGGACTTGACAAGAAAAGGAAGATAAACACTTTTTCTAAGGGAATGAAAAAGCAGCTCGCTCTGCTATGCGGTATCTGTTCCCGGTCGAAATACCTGTTATGTGACGAGACCTTCGACGGCCTGGACCCGGTAATGCGGCAGGGAATAAAGAGTATTTTCGCGAAGGAGATGGAGAGCAGAGGACTTACTCCCGTCATTGCTTCCCACAATTTAAGGGAGCTTGAGGACATTTGCGACCACGTGGGACTTTTGCATAAGGGCGGTGTGCTTTTATCCAAGGATTTGGAGGACATGAAATGCAACATCCAGAAGGTCCAATGTGTATTTAAGGATGAAGGAGCGGAGCGGAAAGGGCTGGAAGGCCTTCAGATTATGAAGGAAGAAAAGCGAGGCTCTTTGTATACGCTTACGGTAAGAGGAAACAGAGAGGAAATTATTTCTCACTTTTCTACTGTGGATACGATATTTTTTGAGGCGCTTCCTCTTTCCTTAGAGGAGATATTTATCAGCGAGACGGAGGTGGTAGGTTATGATATCAAAAAACTCATTCTTAGCTAGTATGGTGGAAAACAATAAAAGGCGCGCGTGGGTATGGGTTACATCCATGTTGTTTTGGTTCTTTTACTATCCGGTTGCTATGCAGATGATTATGAGCCGGAAAAAAGGGCACAACATTATAGATAAACTGACGGGAACAGCTGCCAGAAACAGACTGGCAGAGGCGGCAGGCGATTGGCTTAGGGCGGATGGCGTGGTCGTTTTATTCGTGAGCATATTCGCAGTGATATGCGCTATTCAGGGATTTTCTTACCTATACAGCAGAAAAAAAGTGGATTTATATCATAGTGTGCCGGTATCCAAGGGACGCAGATTTGCAATCATATACATCAACGGAGTGCTGATATTTTTTATCCCTTATCTTTTGAATCTTCTGCTTGCGGTGGCGGTGGCGGGAGCGAACGGCGGCATGAACTTTGCGAATGCAAGGGCGGCGGTGATTTCCCTATTTATGAATCTTATATTATTTTTGGGTACGTATGGGCTTACTATTATAGCGGTTATGATGACGGGCAGCATTATTATGACCTTGTTTGGTACAGCAATTTTTCTTCTTTATGAAGTGGCGGTAAGGCTATTGGTGTCTGAATACCAAAGTGAATTTTTTGAATACTTTTCTTACAATTCCTATAGTTATATTGGTACCATTAAGGCATTTACTTCACCGCTTGGGTATCATCAAAATGCGGTGGATGCGATATATACGTATATCGGCGGTGCAGGGCTGTCCTTTGCCTCGACGGTGTTTCCTATAATGCAATGCCTGCTGGCGGCTGTATTTTTTGGACTCATCGCTTACTTTTGTTATAGAAAGCGTCCTTCTGAGGCGGCCGGAAAGACTATGGCATTTCCTATGTCGAAGGGTATTGTGAAGATTTTCCTTACGGTCCCCGTTACGCTGTTTGCGGGCCTGATCGTATTGGAAACGGTAGGTACGGGATACGAAGGGCAAAACTGTACGGTACTTCTACTGTTCGTTATGACGGCAGCGGCGATTATAAGCTGCTGTGCAATCGAAGTTGTTTATGAATTTGATATCCGTGCAGCTTTAAGGAAAAAATATCAGATATTAATCACAGGTGTGTGTACTGCGGCGATTTATTGCATCTTCCAGTTCGATCTTATCGGCTTTGATGCATGGGTACCAGACCCGAATAAGCTGGAAGAGGCAGACATTATGATTTCGTCTATAGCATACAGGCAGTCTTATTTGAATAATAATCTTGAAGGTATTTCCAGTATGGAGCATTATTTAAATGAGCAGGGCCTGACGGATATTGCTACTATCAGTGAGCTGTCAGAGAAGAAGCTGCATAGAGAAGATATGAAGGACGAAGGCTCCTATATTTGGCTTGAGGTGGCCTACCAGATGAAGGGCGGAAAGACTGTATGGAGGGAGTTCGCGGTAAGTGCCAAGGAAGAGGATGTTTTAAATAGGGTAATCGGTAATTCTCAGTTCAAAAAAGCGGCTTTTCAGATTTATGACGATTCTATTTTCGATAAAATAAAAGAGAAGGACTCTTTCCAGATTACTTATAATACAGGAATTAACGTGGAGAACCTTTCACCTGAGGAAACGGATACTATCAGGCAGCTCTATATAAAGGACCTGAATAATTCCAATTACTCCACACTGAAAAATGAGTTTGCCTGCGGCCAGTTGACATTTAGTGTTAAAACGAATAGTTACGGTATTTCTTATTTCTTATATGATATCTATCCGTCTTATACGAATATCATCGGTTATCTGAGTGAGAAGGGATTGTATGAAAAAATGACTTTAAAGCCGGAGGATATCGCCAGCCTTACGGTTACGAATTACCATAACGAAATGTATGATAAAAGTTCGAATAATGGAGGAGAGGATTGGTCGGTTACCAAGACGTATTCCGAGCAGGAGCAGATTGACGAGCTGGCACCGGCGCTTCATCCGGCAAGCTTTGACTATAGCTTTAATAGCAGAATATCCAATGATTATTATGTGATTGTACAGCTCAAAAGCGGAGCGACGAGCTCCGGTTATTACCGCGGGGACAACGGCTTTTATTTCAACGCAGAAAAGGTTCCTGAATGGTTGAAGAAGGACACCTCCTATGAGTGAAGGGCAGACGGCACATTCGTGTACTTTAACGGATGCGGCATGATAAAGCATAAAATATATAATGAATAAAAAATACTCATAGGAATGATTTTCTAACATTGGGAAATAAATATAAAGACATGGTTATCAAAATTGCTTATAAAAAGGAGAGTCTGCTATCATGAATTTATATTTAAGAATTACCGATGTACATGGAAGAGAAATTTTGGATTCCAGAGGAAATCCCACAGTGGAGGCGGAAGTGACCGTAGAAGGAAGCATAGTAGGTCGCGCCGCTGTTCCCTCGGGAGCCAGCACCGGACGTTTCGAGGCGGTGGAGTTAAGAGACGGAGAGACCAGATATTTCGGACTGGGTGTGCGCAAGGCGGTAAAGAACATCAATACAAAGCTAAAAGAGGCTCTGATAGGACAAAATGTCATGGATCAGGGCCTTATTGACCGTATATTAATAGAAACAGATGGGACGGACAACAAAGAGAATCTGGGCGCTAACGCCACATTGGGCGTATCCATGGCCTGCGCGCGGGCTGCGGCGGAGGCTCTGGAAATGCCTTTATATCGTTACCTCGGAGGCGGGCATACGAGACTTCTTCCGGTGCCTATGATGAACATTTTAAACGGCGGCAAACATGCGGCAAATACGGTGGACTTCCAGGAGTTTATGATTATGCCTGTTCAGGCGGAGAACTTTGCGGACGGACTTCGCATCTGTGCGGAAATCTATCATAACTTAAAAAAGATACTGGAACACAAAGGGCTTTCCACCGGAGTGGGAGATGAAGGAGGCTTCGCGCCGGATATTCCGGATGCAAAGGCAGTTCTTGAACTGATTGTGGAAGCGATTGAAGTGAGCAAATATGTTCCCGGGCAAGATATTAAAATAGCGCTGGACGTAGCCAGCAGTGAACTCTATAACGAGAAGACGGGAATGTATCATTTTCCGGGTGAAAGCAAGCTGCTTGGCAGCGAGGTAGTAAGAGATACTTCCGAGATGATTTCTTATTATGAAGAGCTGATAGAAAAATTTCCGATTATATCCATCGAGGACGGACTTGCGGAGGATGACTGGGATGGATGGAAGGAGCTGACAAAGCGCCTGGGAGATAATATTCAGTTGGTAGGAGACGACCTGTTCGTAACGAATACGAAGAGACTGGATGCCGGAATTAAACTGGAAGTGGCTAATGCCATTTTGGTAAAAGTAAACCAGATCGGTACAGTATCGGAGGCTTTGGAGGCTATCGAGATGGCCCATAAAAATGCCTACCGCGCAGTGATATCCCATCGCTCCGGCGAGACGGAAGACACCTTTATCGCGGATCTTGCGGTAGCGGTGAATGCAGGGCAGATCAAGACCGGAGCACCCTGCCGTTCAGACAGAGTGGCGAAGTACAATCAGCTTCTTCGCATCGAAGAGGAGTTAGGAAACGTAGCTGCATATAAAGAACCCTTTAATAAAATTTGATGCTTTTGTTTCTCCATATAATAAGATGAGCTTAGGAGTTGGCGGTTTATATGAAATTATTATGGAATTTGCCGGCAATAAATGTTATAATGCAAATCGGATACAAGCCGGATATTAAATGGGGATATAGGAGCGGACGAGGGAAGATGAAAAAAATATTAGTGGTAATCGATATGCAGAATGATTTTATAGACGGAACGCTGGGGACAAGGGAGGCTCAGGCGATTATAGAGAATGTGATCGCTAAGATTCATGATTATCCGGCAGACTGTATTTATGCGACGAGAGATACTCATGAAGAAAACTACCTGGAGACCTCTGAGGGCAGATATCTTCCGGTAAAACATTGTATCGCAGGAACGAAGGGCTGGGAAATACGCAAGGAAGTGGCGGAAGCAATGCCCAAGGCCATCGTGATAGACAAGCCGTCTTTCGGTTCTTCAGAGCTTTGCGAAAGGTTGTATGAAGAGTCTGGGAAGGAAGAAATAGAGATAGAATTAGTAGGGCTGTGCACGGACATCTGCGTGGTGACAAATGCCCTGCTTTTAAAAACCAGGCTGCCGGAGACAAAAGTCAGTGTGGATGCCTCCTGTTGTGCGGGTGTGACAGTGGAAAGCCATGAAGCGGCGTTAACTACAATGAAGATGTGTCAGGTGGAAGTCGCTTAAAGCCTAAAGCTTCCCGGTATTGATGGCTGAGTATTACAAAAAATTTTAAAAGTGCTTGAAAATATTACCTGTGTATGATAAACTGAAATCTGCGTGTACTAGGAGGTGTAAAAATGGAAATTTTGAGAACAATTTTGTTAATAATTTTTATTATAATATGCTTGGCTTTGGTTATATTAGTATTGATGCAGGAAGGTAAATCAGCAGGTTTAGGAGCTATCAGCGGTGCGGCGGAGACGTACTGGGGTAAGAATAAGGGACGTTCTATGGAAGGAACTCTCGTCAAAGTTACCAAGTACCTGGCAGTCGGTTTTATCCTATTGGCAGCAATCTTGAATCTTAATGTATTTTAAGAAGGATTACCAAAGCGCTCTTGCATAATACAAGGGCGCTTTTTTGTAATAGTAAAGTACTCCTGTTACAGGAAACGGATGCGCGGGCTTCCATAGACGAAATCGGAGAGGAACATCGTGGAAAAGGAATTATATAATAAAAGAAAAAATTTGATATGTGAGTTGATTCAGGATGAGATGTATGTTCCCATGAAAGAAAAGGAAATGGCAGCGTTCATGCAAGTTGCGAAAGAGGACAGAGCAGAATTTCACAAAGTTCTTGATGAACTCCTGGCGGAAGGCAAGATAGGCATTACTTCTAAAGGAAAATATACAAAACCTGATGAAAACATTGTGACGGGAACCTTTATCAGCAATGCTAAGGGCTTCGGCTTTGTGGAGGTGGAAGGAAGAACGGAGGATTTGTTCATTCCCGAGACAAGGACCGGTGATGCTTTTCACAAGGATACCGTTCAGGCAAGGCTTCTTCCGGGACAGAGAGGAAAACGGCAGGAGGCTGAGGTCATCAAGGTGCTCGGTCATGGAACGACGCAGATTGTCGGTACTTTCCAGAAATCTAAGAATTTCGGTTTCGTAATACCGGACAATATAAAACTTGCGTCGGATATCTTCATTCCGTTGGAGCGCTCCAAGGGAGCAGTAGATGGTCATAAAGTGGTGGCGGAGATCACCGATTACGGCAACGAGCAGAAGAATAAGAAACCGGAAGGAAAAGTCGTAGAAATACTGGGGCATATCAACGATCCCGGCGTGGATATATTATCTATTGTAAAGAACTTCGAATTGCCCATAGGTTTTGAGGAGAAGGTTTTAAATCAAGCTCAAAGGGTATCTCCAGAGGTGTTGGATACCGACAGAGAGGGCAGAGAAGATTTAAGAAATGTGCAGATGGTAACGATAGACGGAGAAGATGCGAAGGACTTGGACGATGCTGTCAGCGTGTCTAGAATGGGAGAGAATTATTTGTTAGGCGTTCATATCGCAGATGTGACGAACTATGTGCAGGAGAATTCGGCTCTCGACAGAGAAGCGCTAAAGCGCGGAACAAGCGTTTATTTGGTAGATCGCGTTATTCCCATGCTGCCTCATGTTCTGTCCAACGGTATATGCTCATTGAATCAGGGCGTAGACAGACTGGCGCTGAGCTGCCTGATGACGGTAAGCCCCAAAGGAGAAGTAATTGATTACCGCATTGTGGAGTCCGTAATATGTGTAGATCGGCGAATGACCTATACCAGTGTAAAAAAGATACTGGAGGATAAGGACGAAGCAGAGCGCAGGGAGTATGAGGCATTCGTTCCCATGTTCGAACTTATGGAGGAGTTGGCGGGAATACTGAGGGCGAAGAGAAAAAAACGAGGTTCCATAGATTTCGATTTCCCGGAGACGAAGATCATACTGGATAAAGAGGGGCATCCCTTGGAGATTAAGCCTTACGAGCGGAATACTGCGACGAAAATCATTGAGGATTTTATGCTTCTGGCCAACGAAACGGTGGCGCAGCATTTTTACTGGCTGGAGCTTCCCTTCGTATATAGGATACATGATAATCCGGATCCGGAAAAAATCATGCAGTTAAGCGTGTTCATCAGCAACTTCGGTTATGGAATCAAGACCTCTAAGGAGGAAGTGCATCCTAAAGAAATTCAAAAGCTTCTTGGGAAGATAGAGGGAACGCCGGAGGAGGCATTGATTAGCAGACTCACCTTACGGAGCATGAAGCAGGCGAAATATTCTGTGGAATGTACCGGACATTTCGGGTTGGCCTGTCAGTATTATTGTCACTTTACGTCTCCTATCCGAAGATATCCGGACTTGCAGATCCATAGAATTATTAAGGAGCAACTCAGAGGGCGTTTGAAGGAGAACCGTATTCTGCATTATAACGAGATACTTCCCGCAGTGGCAGATCGTTCCTCCAAGATGGAGAGACGTGCGGATGAGGCAGAAAGAGAGACTGACAAATTAAAGAAGACGGAATATATGGAAAAGCATATCGGAGAACGCTTCGAGGGAGTGATTTCCGGTATCACAAGCTGGGGTATTTATGTGGAGCTTCCCAATACCGTAGAGGGGCTTATACACGTTTCATCGCTGAGGGGAGATTATTTCTATTACGATGAGGTGAATTATGAGATGGTAGGAAGAGACTTTGGCAAGAAGTATAAATTGGGAGAGAGGATCGCGATAATCGTGGAGGGCACCGACCGTTTTGCGAGAACCGTGGATTTTGTAGAGGATGATGATTATGGCGAAAGAAGCGATGAAGCTGGTCGCGAATAATAAAAAAGCATATCACGATTATTTTATAGAAGAAAAGTACGAGGCGGGGGTCGTTCTTCATGGCACGGAAGTAAAGTCCATGCGTATGGGAAAGTGCAGCATTAAGGAGGCCTTTATCCGCATTGAGAACGGGGAGATGTTCGCCTATGGAATGCACGTGAGTCCCTATGAAAAGGGAAATATTTTCAATAAGGATCCGCTTCGGGTGAAGAAGCTGTTGCTCCATAAGCAGGAGATCAGTAGGCTCACCGGTCAAATTGCCGAAAAGGGTTATACTCTCATTCCCCTTCAGGTATACTTCAAGGATGGCTTGGCGAAGGTGGAAATCGGACTTGCAAAAGGTAAGAAGCTCTATGACAAGAGACAGGATATCGCCCAAAAGGACCAAAGAAGAGAAGTGGAAAAAGAAATGAAAATAAAGCTGCGGGGATAATCTGGATAAAAAGTTTGTCTAAAATAAGTTTAATGAATAAATTGGAATAAAATAGTATTAAAAGGAAATAGGATTAAATAAAAATAAAAACAATAAAATAAATTTGTTTGGATTGAATGTTACTTAAAATTGCTTTATAATAATATTAAAGAACCGAAACATCTTATGATGTTACACCGGCAAATAACTGAATAAGGGATAGTAAAGGTTTCGACAGGGGTCTTGCAGCTGGAGAAGCTATCCGCAGGCGATGCGTCAAATCGCAAAAATAAATATAAACGCTGAAGACAATTTAGCATACGCTGCCTAATGGCAGCTGTCCGACTTAGTGCACCTATACATTAAGAACCGGGCATCGACTATGTAGGAAACGACACGGGCAAAGCTTTGAGCCCGCGGGCGTATTATGAAGCTACTGAATACACCGGGGTGTCAATTTCCTGATGTAGGAGGGAATGTGGGGTAACCCGAAATAATTGACTATGATAGTAGAAGGACAGGGAATGGGTCTTTGGACGCGGGTTCGACTCCCGCCTATTCCATTTGAAATACTGACAGAAAGGTAATATCCTCTTTCAATGAAAACCGCTTTATGCGGTTTATTTTTTTGCAATCTTTCTTGCTTTTGCAGCCGTATCCGGCTGCCTTTGCAATTTCATGGCCAACGTCTTAATGCAGTATTAATGCCATCGTCGAAACCTTAAGCCAATGCTTATACCATAAATGGTATATTAATAACGCTCCATATAAGATGGAAAAGAGAAGCTTTATTCATAATACAGAAGAGGGAGTGTGATGCTATTGATAACAAGATGGTTAAATCCGGGCAGGTTTTTAGTTTTGGGATTTGCTTCTGTAATCCTGCTTGGAACGATATTGCTGCTTTTGCCTATTTCTGCGAACCCTGGCGTTACGATCCACCCTATAGACGCGCTGTTCACTTCCACAAGCGCTGTTTGTGTGACAGGACTCGTTGTCGTCGACACGGCAGATAACTTCAGTGTGTTTGGACGAACTATAGTTGCACTATTGATTCAAACCGGAGGACTGGGCATTACTTCTATCGGTGTTACATTCATTTTAGTAGCAGGGAAAAAGATTGGGCTCAGAGAGCGCGTTCTTGTGAAGGAAGCTTTAAACCTGGATACTCTTAAAGGCATAGTACAGTTGGTAAAGTCCGTTATGCTTGTGACGTTATGCTTTGAAGTTGTTGGAATGGCTCTTAGTTATATTGTGTTTTTACAGGACTATCCCCCCTTGTCGGCATTAGGAATCAGTGCCTTTCATTCCATAGCGGCTTTCAACAACTCCGGGTTTGATATCCTTGGCGGATATCAGAATCTGATTCCCTATCGAGACAATGTGTTGCTGAACCTGACGACCTGCGGACTGGTCATCTTCGGTGGTTTAGGGTTTTATGTCATTCGGGAGATACTATATAAGCGTTCTCTGCGAGACCTGAGCATGAATACAAAAATCGTTCTGACGATGACGGTATCATTGCTGGCTATTGGTACGGTCCTATTGAAACTTACGGACGATGTAACATGGTTAGGCGCCTTTTTTCAAAGTACTTCCGCAAGAACAGCAGGCTTCAGCACATACGCACCTGGAGAATTTACCTCTGCGGGACAATTTGTTTTGATTATCTTAATGTTTATCGGCGCATCGCCGGGTTCAACGGGTGGCGGTATAAAAACAACAACCGCATTTACTCTGCTGAAAAGCCTCTTTGCGTTTGCCGCCAAGCGGGATTGTACGGCTTTCCGGAGAAAAATCCCAAATGAAAGCATCATGAAGGCTTTTACCGTTACGATTCTGGCGATGATCGTTGTATGCGTCATGACTTTTCTGATTTGCATTATTGAGCCGCAGTTCACCTTCATGCAGGTTTTCTTTGAAGTCGTGTCGGGATTTGGCACAGTCGGTTTGTCAACTGGCATTACACCAGATTTGGCAGACATCAGCAAAATCCTTTTATGCCTGACCATGTTTATCGGTCGGCTCGGGCCGCTCACCATGGCGTGTATATGGGTGTACCAGCCCTCATCCAACCTTTCTTACGTGGAAGAAAGAGTAACTATAGGATAGGAGAATAATTATGCCGGGTTATAAATCGAGTATCGCTTTCGGAGTTATAGGACTGGGCCGTTTCGGATATGCCCTTGCGAAGACACTTTCCGACAATGGGAAAGAAGTATTAGTGCTTGATAACAACGAGAGCAAAGTCAAACAAATTCAAGACAAAGTACAGCAAGCCTTTGTGATTGACCAACTGGATAAACCAACGTTGGAGGAGGCCGGAATACAGAATTGTGGCACGGTCATTGTGTGTATTGGAGAACATATTGAAGCCAGTATCCTGACAACGCTCAATGTGATTGAACTGGGTGTTCCTCGTGTCATTGCAAAGGCAATCAGTGCAGAGCACGGAAGGGTATTGCAAAAGATAGGAGCGGAGGTGGTTTATCCGGAGAGGGAACGCGCTATTCGTCTTGCGAATTCACTGACAACGCCAAGGGTATTAGACTATATTGACCTCTCAAATCAATATTCGATTTCAGAGATCAGGTTGACCGAAAAGCTGCATGGAAAAACCATTTTTGAACTGAACTTTCGTAAAAAGTTCGGCCTTAATATTATTGCGATTGTCAGAGGGAATGAAACCATTATTGAGATTACACCTGACCTTCAATTGACAACAAATGATTGGGTCGCCGTTGTGGGTACAAAAGATAGTATTATAAAATTTGAACGGTATTTGACATCATGATACTGTGTAAAAAGGGGTATTCATTTCACTACTAACTACGAAATATTTAGTTAGTAGTTTTTTATGCAGCGAGCAAATATGACCATGGGCAATATCTATATTTGAGAGGAATCTAATTTCATTGATGGTGCTGTGAAGGTGAACGATGACTTAAATAATTTGGAAGAGTTTAAATTGAATAGAATGGTAGAAGATGCTGACAGAGCAAACAAAACGATGGAGAAACTCTCAATCAGGAATACTTGAGTATTTACCAGTCACATGATCATATTGATTATTTTTTAACAAAGTGATATAATAATCATGCATTTCACTATACACATAAATAGGAGGATTGTCATGAGGTTAAAGAATAAGGTGGCTGTCATTACAGGAGCCAGTGCAGGAATGGGAAGGGCAATGGCTTTACGCTTTGCCGCAGAAGGTGCAACTGTTATTGCTGTAGCAAGACGCAAAGAGCGCTTGGAAGCTATTGCTCAAGAAGCTGAGTGCAATGGTAACATAATAGTTGCCAAGGTAGGAGACGTGTCGAACCAACAGCAGATGGAACAGATGATGGATGATGTTGTAGCAGAGTATGGTCGTATTGATGTCTTGATTAACAATGCAGGTATTATGGATGAAATGACTTCTGTTGGTGAGCTGACAGATGAAATGTGGCATCATATAATTGATGTGAATTTGACAGGTCCTTTTGTCCTTTGCCGTAAAGCAGTAAAACAGATGCTCAAACAGGGCTATGGCAATATTATTAATATTGCTTCTGTCGGCGGACTTCAGGGTTCGCGTGCAGGCGCGGCATATACTTCATCAAAATTTGCTTTGGTCGGGTTAACAAAAAATATTGGATTTATGTATGCACAAAAAGGAATTCGATGCAATGCAATTTGTCCTGGCGGCGTTTCCACAGAGATTAGTGAGGCGGGTATCCGCAATCCGGATCCCTTTGGCTTGGAACGTGCAATGGCAGGAATTGGAACTAATCCGCGTAATGGTGACCCTGAGGAGCTTGCCGCAGCTGCAGTATTCCTTGCATCAGATGAATCGAGTTTTGTCAATGGGACAACTCTTGTAGTTGATGGTGGCATGACAGCATATTAATAAATGAGTCTTTCAATTGATCCAGATCACCTTTCATTTTGGAACGGCGGTCTGGATTTCTTTTTGTACAAATATAGAAGAAAATTACATTTCATGATAAAATAAAAACCATATTGATTCAATATGAGAATCATGGATTAGGGGAAAGGGATGATATATTATGGTTAGAGCAATACCCAAAAGTACATTTTCTATAGTGATGAAAAATGGTGTTGATGTGATATTTATTAAAGGAAGGGAGTATACATACAAACAGTTTTCAAACAGTTTTGCTATCAAAGGGGAAAATGGAACCGCTAAATTGTCGGTCGAAGATGCTAAACATCTGTTTAGTATTAAGGAAGAAAATTGAGTTGGGATAAACACATTCCTGACAGTTAAAATAGTTTCTGATAACAACAAACTCTTCATTAGATTAGTAGCATATGAATATAATTAATTAAATGTACCATCAAGGAGCATAATTATGGGTTTTTATGTTACTACGGGAGATAATGTAAGAATATATGTAGAGGATCTTAATCCGGGATGTAAAAAGACTATTTTATTTATACATGGATGGCCTGGAGATCACAATTTGTTTGAGTACCAGTTTAATCAAATTCCGAAACTGGGTTACAGATGTATTGGAATAGACATAAGGGGGTTTGGTGAGTCTGATAGACCGTTTCAAGGTTACGATTATGCCACTTTGTCAGATGATGTGAGATATATTGTGGAGGCTTTGCGCCTGCATGACTTTACTTTGGCGGGACATTCTACTGGAGGATCAATTTCAGTAAAGTATATGGGGCGGCATAAAGGTTACGGAGTGTCTAAATTGGCACTTTTTGCTGCAGCCGCGCCAAGCTTAATAAAACTCCCCGATTTTCCTTATGGAGTGGATAAAGAAGCTATCACGCAAATGATCAAAGATACCTATAACGACCGTCCGCAAATGCTGCAGAATTTTGGAAATAATTTTTTCTTTCAACATATTACGGAAGCTTTTTCAGACTGGTTTTTTCAAATGGGGCTTCGGGCCGCAGGCTGGGCAACCGCTTCTGTTGAAGAAACTTGGATTAAAGAAGTATTATTCACTGATTTAGAATCCATTCGTGTGCCTACTTTGATTATTCATGGAACACATGATAAGATCGTTCCGTTTGAATTAGGTGAGGTACAAAATAAAATGATACCCAATTCCAAGCTGGTACCATTTGAATTATCAGGCCATGCGACTTTCTATGACGAGAAAGATAAATTCAATGAGGTTTTAGTGAATTTTATTGAAAATTGTTGAGAGTGAGATTGATATTCTGTTTTATAATTCAAATTTTCAATTAGTAAAAATATCTGACAAAATGTGGCGCAGCAAAAAAAGCTGCGCCATTCTGTTGATTACCGTTGTTTTTTGTTATTATAGTTTTGCCTCACGGCAGGGCAATTTTGTCGTTTCAACATATTTAACCGAAATGCTTTTTTTCACTTGACTTTTATTTTTTTCTGTGATATCTTGTAATTGTATTTTTAATAAAGTTTTGATTTCACATATTTTTTGTAAGTCATTATTGTATTGATGATTCACAAAAAATATGTGATTTTTTTAATTTTATAAAGTATATAAAAAATAAGGAGGTATCTTTTATGAATAAAGGTACAGTAAAATGGTTCAACGGACAAAAAGGATTTGGTTTCATCACTGACGAGCAGGGAGGCGATGTATTTGTACATTACTCAGGACTTACGATGGATGGATATAAGACATTGGATGAAGGTCAATCCGTAGTATTTGATGTTACAAAAGGTGCTCGTGGATTACAGGCAGTTAATGTTCGTCCGGCATAAAGAATCATTATAGAAAGACCACTTATCAGGCAGTTTTCTATAAGATAGCATAACGACAATATGTTTATGGACACCGCCAGGTGAGATGTATAAGAAAGCAAGCATAACGTTCAATCTGAACGATATGCTTGCTTTTATTTTCATTCATAGGAAAGACCTTGTTATGTTACGGTAGTAAAGCTTCGGTTTCCTATGAATGAAACAAAAAGCACTCGTGCAGGATGCGCAGCTTGGCGCGCGTCAAGCACACCTTTGATCTCATATAGAGTTTGGCAAAATAGTGTTAATTAAAAGATTGCCGTAATAGAATAATTTATGTAAAATAGTCGTAACAGCATTCACTCCTTTCATGTGTTTAATAAAATGAATTAATAAATACTAGCGGAAGAAAGAGGGACAAGAAGGGAGAAGTGCATGAACAAATAATAAATGTAGAAAAACAAAGGGGGAATTTTATATGAAGCGAAAGAGAGGAGCAATAAAAGTAATATTACTATGTGCCCTTCTGACTGCTTTGGCCGGATGCGGCACAGAAACAGAATCGGCGGCAAATGTGCAAAAAGATATTGAAAGCGTTCCTGTTCCCAGGGAAGAGGAAAGTGCAAGTATTTCTAAGGAGTCGTTGGACGAAATTATGATGCGGCTCACCACCGAGCAAAAAGCAGCACAGATGGTTCAGGGAGCTGTTTATAGCATTACAGAAGAGGATATGAGGAAATACGATTACGGTAGTGTGCTTTCTACCTTTGGTGTACCGATGGAGGCACAGGAATGGCGCGAAATTATTCTCGGCCTCCAGAAGAACGCATTGGAATCTGAAGCAGGAATTCCTTATATTTACGGCAATGACGCCGTGCACGGAGTAAATACCTGCGCGGGAACGGTTGTATTTCCTCATAATATCGGTATAGGAGCAGCTAACGATGAAGCGCTGACTTATCAGATGGGGCTGGCGGTGGCGGACGAAACAAGGCTTGCGGGAGTACTTTGGACATTTTCGCCTTGTGTTGCGGCTGCCGAAGATCCAAGGTGGGGCAGAACTTATGAAAGCTATTCTACCGAATCGGAGCTTATTAAAAAAATGGCAAGTTCTTTTTCCAAGGGCTTGATTGACGGAGGTGCACTTCCCTGCGCAAAACATTTTCTGGGAGACGGCAATACGACTTATGGCAGCGGTGAGAATTCGGACGGGACTTACCGCCTGATTGACAGGGGAAATGCACAGATGTCTGAGGCGGAGATACAGGAACAACTGGATATCTACCAAGCGATGATCGACAGTGGTGTAAAAACGATAATGATCAGTCACAGCAGCTTAAACGGTATAAAAATGCATGAAAATGAGAAATATATCATGATGCTGAAGGAAGAAATGGGATTTGACGGATTTATCGTAAGTGATTGGAATTCTATACATAATATTTCAGGGGGAAATCTGAAAGAGCAGACAATCGCTTCAGTCAATGCCGGAATCGACATGCTGATGGAGGATACCTCGTATGAGGAATGCCGCAAGTATATTGTGGAGGGGGTCGAGAACGGAAATATCCCCAGGGAAAGATTTGAAGATGCGGTAAGAAGAATTATATCCGTGAAAATGGAACTTGGTATTTTTGATGATCCTATGATGGAGAATCAAAATACCCGTAAGGACCGAACGGGTACGGAGGAGTATCGGGAACTGGCCAGAACATTGGTGGAGGAAAGCCTTGTTCTGTTAAAAAATGAAGAGGAATTACTGCCTTTAAAAAAGGGAACACGGATTTTTGTTACAGGCCCGGCAGCGGATGATACAGGTGTCCAGTGCGGCGGCTGGACGGTAAGCTGGCAGGGAGGAACTGACGCGGATAAAAACAAGAAATGGATTCCTGAAGGAAAATCAATTTTAGACGGTCTCAAAGCTCTTGCTGAGGAATATGAATTTACCGTGATAACGGATGAAAGTCAGGCATCGCAGGCAGATGTAACACTTCTATGTCTGGGAGAAAAGCCCTATGCGGAATGGGAAGGTGATAGTGAGGATATCAGTATTACAGGTAAGCTTGCGCTTGCGGGAAACAAGAAAGCGATTGAACTTGCGGATAGTCTTGGACTTCCGACAATTACCCTGCTTGTTGCGGGAAGAAATGTAATGATCGGGGAATATTTAGACCATTGGGATGCGGCAGTTATATGCTACCTGCCGGGAAGTGAAGGGGACGGGATTGCGAATGTTCTAAGCGGCAAGAAAAGTTTTCAGGGAACCTTACCGATGCCATACTATTCAGAAACCGGGGCGATCGGAACTGAGGAGGTTCTTTTTCCGGTCGGTTATGGTTTGCGATATTGACTATGATTAAGGCGATTACAGCTAATAATTGAAAGAGGAGATTTTGAATGAAAAGATTGGTTGCGGAAGCGATGAGGAATCAGTTTGATTCCACCCTTCATATGGCGAATGTACTAATGAAAGTTTGTCCTGATGAGATATGGTCATCGTCCTATCATGAAGTACCTTTTTGGCAGCAGGTCTTCCACTATGTTTATTTTGTCGATTTTTGGATGAGGGAACGATATGATGAAAGTGAGTGGCGTACGAAGATTTTCGATGATGCTTATACTACGGACCTGTATGAGGGCAGCTTTGAAGGACTGTATATTTCGCGGGAAGAAATGCTGGAATATCTGGAAGCGATCCAAGCAAAAACATCGCATATATTTGACAGCCTGGACGATGAGAAATTAGGCTGTCCGGTTTACGGTGAAAATCCGCAATATACTTATGCAGATGTCATTACGGGACAAATAAGGCATATTATGTATAATATCGGTTATCTCAACGGTATATTACGACAGCTTGGAATGCCGGAATCGGATTGGTATTCTTACAACGAGCCGGAAGGCTCCTGAATAACATATGGAAAAATCGGATTGGAGACAAAAGAATGGGTATTGCGGTTAGAGAATTTACGAAAGAGGATATTCCGGCTATGCTTGGAATCTGGAACGAAGTGGTGGAGGAAGGAGTGGCTTTTCCCCAGATGGAGCTTCTCGATGAGCGGACAGGTATGGAATTTTTTGAAGCGCAGTCCTTTACGGGGATAGCGGTAGAGGAGGAGACGGATAGTGTGGTCGGTCTTTATATCCTGCATCCCAACAATATCGGCAGGTGCGGGCACATTTCCAATGCCAGTTATGCGGTAAAAGGCGGACAGCGTGGGAAGAAAATCGGAGAGATACTCGTATCCCACTGTATTGGGAAGGCGAGGGAAATCGGATTCCGGATATTACAGTTCAATGCTGTGGTAATTACCAATACTCGTGCCATTCACTTGTATGAAAGGCTGGGTTTTGTCAAGCTCGGCGTAATTCCTGAGGGATTTCTTATGAAGGACGGAAGCTATCAGGACATCGTTCCCCATTATTATAAATTGTGATTCTGACCACTTGAAAGGAAGTTAAGAAGCGGTCTGAATCTCATTGATAAATTTGGTGTGTTTTGGTGGACAGCAATTAAAAAAAGCTGCTCCGAAAAAAGTAAATACTTTTATCCGGAGCAGTTTTTATTATTCGTTAAAATTCAAAGAGCTGGAAAAGAAAGGAACGAAGTATGTCCCGATATAGTCCTCCGGAATAGTATGTCCCATCTGAAGTTCTATCAGTGGTTCATCGAATCCGTTTTCTTCTAATAATTCACAGAAGTATTTAGCACCATCCAGCATCAAAGGATACGGGTCCTGAGCGCCATATATAATCTGTATGTTATTAAGAGGTTTATTTAATGTCAAATAATCACTCATTTTTTGGTCTAGATGACCAAAACCGTCCAGCCATTTTTCGCATAAGGCATTATCCTCTGGAGAGCCGTCTAAAACGGGTACATTATAAAGGGATTCTGCTTTTGGGTCAGGAGCAAAAGCCCGACCGTAAGCTGTTAAAAAGTCTGGAGTAGCATTCCACCCATTCAAGGCTTCCGGCAAATCTTCATCTTTTAATAAGCCTGGACTGATAGCCTGAACGCAGGAAAAAATATCGGGATGCCGAAGTGTTAAATTAATACATGAAAATCCTCCGCTGGAAAATCCAGCAGCTCCTCTGGAGGAGGCATCTGCAATCGTACGGTAGTTTTCATCCACAAAAGGAACAATCTCCGTAGTTACGTAATCCTCCCAGAGGCCGGTGACCTCTGAATTCACATAGAAAGAGAAATTGTCTCTGACTGTCCGACCGTCCACCTCAACAACGATTAATTCCTTATCCGGGTCTGCCTGCATATATTGAGCAAAAGCCTCCCAATCCCTGTAAAAGGTATGTGGAGTTAAGCCTAACCCGTGAAAAAAGTAAACCACGGGATAACGCTTTTCGCTGTCATAATAACTGGCAGGAAGATATATGTTCAGTGTTTTGTCAGGATTGCTTCCGTCAACTGCATTTTTAAGCAGCTCAGAAGAATACTTAATGGTTAAACGATACTCGGCTGCCGGAAGTTTTACCGGCGGTAATTCAGGTTCGGCCTCCTCGACGGTGGAACTTTCAGCGATTGGTTCGTCGATCGGCTCGGATGCAGTGGCTTCTTCGGTAGCTGGAAGTGCAGAGACTTCCTCCGCGGCTGCACTATCAGTCTGTGACGCGGATTGGTTTTGACAGCCGGTGAAGAAAAAAGTAAACAAGATACAGCTTAATAATACGGTAAACCTACATTTCATATGTTTCCTCCTTTTAATATAGTGTGTTTTGTTTGTCTTATTATAATATAAATAATGCATATTGCAAATAAATGAATGCTTTTACGCGATAATTTTTTATCACTATTTCAAGTGAAAGATGATTCTGGATATAAAATGATAGATATGCTATACTCAATGCAAGAAAAGAAAGAAGGGGTGACAAATATGAGTCGAATGCCAACATTGTTTGTAGGACATGGTTCTCCTATGAATGCGATCGAGGAGAATCAATTTGTGGAGGAATGGAAGCATATTGGAAGCCGGATTCCCGAGCCGAAAGCGATTTTAGCGGTTTCGGCACATTGGTATACTAAGGATACCCGGATTATGACAGAAGAAACGGCCAGGACAATTTACGATATGTATGGATTTCCCAAGGAGCTTTATGAAATTGTCTACAATGCAAAGGGAGCTCCGCATTTCGCCCGGCTGGCGAAATCCATGATCAGCGCGGATGTTGTAGAAGATAATTCCTGGGGTTATGACCACGGAACATGGTCTGTTCTTCACAGAATGTATCCGGAGGCGGATATCCCTGTATTTCAGCTTAGCGTGGATAGAAATGCGACTGTAGAGCAGCATTATAAGATCGGACAGGAGCTGTCCGGACTCAGAGAGCAGGGGGTATTGATATTCGGAAGCGGGAACGTAGTCCATAATCTGTCGAGAGTCAATTGGGAGATGGAGGGCGGCTATTCATGGGCGGAAGAGTTCGACGATTATATTATGGAGAATATTCTGGCGCGAAGGGACGAGGCTGTGCTTGATTATGAGAAGGCGGGAAGCAGCGCACAGTTGGCATTTCCTATGCTGGATCACTTCGCACCGCTTCTGTATGTGCTCGGAGCAGCAAAGGACGAGGATGAGATAACCGTATTCAATAAGGCCTGCGTTTTGGGAAGCCTATCCATGACGGGATATTTGTTTGAATCATAAGTGTGGGAAAAGGAGGATGCCCCTTAAGTCATTTTATGACTTCGGGGACACCCTCCTGTCTTTATTCAGCGTGTTTTAATGAAAGCTATAGAAATTTACATTTCGGGAGAGATCGTAGCATTGATCAGGCCGTTGTTGTCCAGTTTGGACAGCTCCTTTACTTTTTCGATGTCGAGTCCCATCGCTTCTGTTATTCGTTCACCATACTCGGTATCTGCCAGATAGCAGTGTACGGCATGGCGGTATTTAATATTATTGGTAACGGGGGCAATGTCGGCAGCAGTATTTTCGATGAGAAGCTGCTTTTTATCTTCTGTAAGAATCCTCCACAGATTGCCTCCGGCACGGAAGTTATCGTCTGTAGGGTCATCTTTGGGATCGTAACGCCACATAGCTCCTTCGATATCCAAAGGCGGCTCCGACACTTCAGGCTGAGCCGTCCAGTAGCCGTAGCTGTTGGGAGAGTAAGCGGGAGCACCGCCATAATTACCGTCTGTGCGCATCGCACCGTCCCGGTGATACTCGTTGACCTCAACCCGGGCACGGTTAACCGGAATATGATTGTGGTTCACGCCAAGGCGGTAACGCTGTGCATCGCCGTAAGCGAACAGACGGCCCTGCAGGAAGCGGTCGGGAGAAAATCCGATGCCGGGTACTACATGGGCGGGGGTAAATGCAGCCTGCTCCACCTCTGCGTAATAATTTTCAGGATTCCTGTTAAGCTCCAGTATGCCGACCTCGATCAAAGGAAATTCCTTATGCGGCCAGATTTTTGTAATGTCGAAGGGATTCTCGTAGTGATTTTGGGCCTGTTCTTCCGTCATGATCTGTACATACATCGTCCAGCGAGGATAATCGCCTTTTTCAATGGATTCGAAAAGGTCCTTTCCATGGTATTCCCGGTCCATGCCGTTGATTTTTTCGGCCTCCTCATTGGTAAGACACTTGATTCCCTGTTTGGTATGCAGATGGAATTTGCACCATACCCTTTTGTTTTCTGCGTTATAGAAGCTGAAGGTATGTTCGCCGAAAACGTGCATATGGCGGAAGGAAGCAGGAATTCCGCGATCGGACATGACGATGGTGCGCTGGTGGAAGGTTTCCGGTAGAAGCGTCCAAAAATCCCAGTTGTTCTGCGCGCTGCGCCTGCCGGTACGAGGATCTCTTTTCACGGCGCGGTTCAAATCGGAAAAGTTATGTACATCGCGGATGAAGAAAGTAGGAGTATTATTTCCGACCAAGTCCCAATTTCCTTCTTCGGTATAGAATTTGCAGGCAAAGCCTCTGATGTCTCTTTCGCAGTCGGCAGCGCCCCGTTCTCCGGCAACGGTAGAGAAACGGACGAAAACGTCGGTTTTATGTCCGGGCTGCAATACCTTGGCTTTGGTAAATTCGGAGATGTCGCCCGTAACCGTAAAGTCGCCGTAAGCGCCCCACCCCTTTGCATGCATGCGGCGTTCGGGAATGACCTCACGGTTAAAATGAGCCATTTTTTCCAATAGCCATACATCCTGCATTACCACGGGACCGCGAGGGCCGACGGTGATGGCGTTTTCGTTATCGGCAATCGGTGCGCCGACCTCGTTTGTTAATTTCTTATACTGCTCCATAGTTTCGCTCCTTTCGATATTGATTTTTGTATGATCAGCCGCATAGGTTCATGCGTTTGATTTCATGGGGAGGCATATGGCTTAGAACTTCAAGCACATGAGTAGTATCCATAGATAGCAGCAGGTTTTTGGCAGCATCAGCATGCCGAGCTTTGAGTTCTCATTGGACCACAGCACTACAGGGAGATAGAAGCCGAAGCTTAAGGCAATAGCAATCCACATACTGTTTGCCGCAGGAACAACACCCACATGAATGGTAAAGAGCATGGCGACGGCTATACCCAGAAGAAAAAAGGGAATATTCCGGTAAATGCCAAAGCGTACCGGAGGGTAGCGGTCCGTCCAACGATTCTGCGGAAGCAGACAAAGCAGTATCCGAAGGATGGCGAGTATGTAAACAGGGAGCGACAGAAGAAACGACGCATCCGGCAGAAACAGCAAGAGACCGATTTGCCATAGAAAAAGATAAAATACAGTCATCGTGATTGAAGTGATGAGTTTGCCGATTCCCAGCGCCTTTGTGAGGCGCTCTTCTTTACCGGTAAGGATAGCGCAGATGCGGGGCAGGAGATGAAAGCTGTCCCCGATTGCCAGCACAAGAGCCATACTTCCTGCAAGAATACGGACCGATGAATTGCCGGTACGCAGAAGGTAAATACCAATAGTAAAAGCGGATAACAAATAAAAAATATCGAAGGGAGCCTCTATTCGTCCGAACACTCGTTTTTTCTTTTGCATTATTTTCTATCTCCTTTTGGCTTGGCAATCCAGAGAATGTGTATCGTTACACAGCTTCCCACGACAATGAGAAGAAGGGTGAGCCAAAGCCGTCCGATGAGGAACATGGACACGAGCAACATTCCCCAGAGGAAAACGAGGCTCTTGATCACAGTCCTGCGAGGCAGGCCGTTCCCTTTTTGATAGTTTTCGATATATTCCCGGAAAAAGGGAATCCGAAGAATCCTCTCCCTAAGTTTCGGAGTACCGGTTAAACAGGCTGCTCCTAACAAAACAAAAGGTGTGGTAGGCAAGATCGGCAGAAAAACTCCGATTAGCCCCAATGCCAGAAAAAGAAAACCTAATGCAGTCAACAGAATGATGCGGATGCGCATGGGCAGCTACTCCTTTTTATCGTGTTCTTTTTTTATATGCTTAGGGTTTGCAGGAAACCATCCTTTGCGAACTCTCTCGGCCTGCTCTTTAAGTTCGATTACCGACCAAAGCATGGCGCATCCCAATACTGCAAGAGATCCGGATAAAATGATTTGCGAAAGGAATAAAGAGGATATGCAGCATATTAACCCGAGAATGAGAAATACGGGCCATATACGCCATGTGAAATAATATTCACATTTAATAACTATAGGGTGAAACAAGCCAATGATTAAAAAGGCTATAATACCGATAATAATGCCAGACCAATGCATAAGTATCCTCCTCATTATTAATATTAAGAGTCATTACTGTTAATATAAATTTACCTAAATGAGTTTAATTTGTCAATAAATAAATATATTTTGACAAAAAATGCGAAATTCTAATTATTTACTATTTGAATTGTATTTATAAATTTGAAAAAGTATGCAATGCAGATTTTGCGATTTTTAATGAAGAAGCGGCGCGCCACAACTGAATTCAGCCGTGATGCACCGCTCCCTATCCATAATATCTGTATATAAGTAAAGATTCTAAATGGATGTCCATCCGCCGTCTATCGTCAAAAGCTGTCCTGTCGTATAGCTGGAAGCATCGGAAGCGAAATAAACGATAGCTCCGTCCAGTTCTCCGGCTCTTCCGGCTCTTCCCATAGGGCAGTAAGCCTTGATTACCTGCTTGAAATCCTCGCTTTCTACAAAGCTATCGGTAAGCTCGGAAGGAAAATAAGCAGGCCCGATAGCATTGACCGTAATATTATATGGTGCCCATTCATTCGCCAATTCCTTTGTAAGCATGGCTACTGCGCCCTTGGAAGCGCAATAGGAACTGATCTTAAGGCCCGGCATAGCTACTGTACTGTGGATAGAGCCGAGATTGATGATTTTACCATATTTACGTGCAACCATCCCTCTTCCGAATTCCCTGCTCACATAATAAACGCTGTTGAGATTCAGGTCGATGACTCGTTTCCATTCGTCGTCCGTCTGCTCTTCGGCGGCTACAGAGCCTCCGGTACCGGCATTGTTTACAAGAATATCCACCTTGCCGAAGAAATTTTCAATTTGTGCGACAGATCGTTTAAGCTCGTCCATCTTTGTGACATCACATGGAACGGAGAGACAGCGAACGCCTAACTGCTCGATTTCCTTCTGCACATCCGTAAGCTTTTCTGCTCTTCTGGCCATCAG
>JAEWPN010000126.1 GCA_023399455.1 Bacillota bacterium | reverse complement strand
GTAACTGCCTTTTTGCTTATATTCATTTGTAAGAGCACCCGATCGATAATATCCTGTCCAATCGGATTGGCATACACATCTTTGATACTACTGTTTTTTGTCAGCATAGAAACATCACTCCTGTTCTTTGTTTATTTCACCACGGGCAGCCAATTCCGATATTATGTGATCATACATCTGCTTATCAATCCTGAACTTCTTATAATAGATCAGGTAACCGGCCACAATAAAGATAAGCGGTAAAATTAACATTGCAAACTCCATAGTAAGCAGTCCTGAATCAGTAACATCCTCCGGTGTCTTAGCAGCATTAATACCGGAAACGATCAAGGTCACACCAACGATCCCATTAGCAATTGCTCCCCCGATCTTATTTATAAACGGCTGTACAGAAAAGGTGATGCTTTCATTGCGGCGTCCCAGCTTCCACTGTCCGTACTCTACCGTATCGGTCAAAAACATGAGCATCAGCAGCTGTATGAAAGCCTGACCGGTAAAAAGAAAGATTCCGGCCGCACCGATAAACAACATATTCATCGGCGAAAGGAAGAATATTATATACCCAACTACTACCAATATAGTTGCGAAGGCATATAACGTTTTTCTGCTGTATTTCTTTGAAAACAGAGGAAATACAGATAAGGCTGCCAGCTGTGAGACTCCGAGAATCGCAGCAAACACCGAATACATCCCTTCATTTTTGAAAGCATATTTGAAGAAATAGACTCCAAACCCGGTGGTAGTGCAATATCCGATCATAAATAATGCCATTGATATAGCCGTAAATAATAGTTGATCATTCCGGAATAAAATTCTGAACATTTCCTTTAACGAAGTGGACTCTTGCTTGACATTAATATTCTTATCCTCTTTCACTCCAAATACCGTAAACATAAGAAATGTCCATGTAATCAATACGATTGCTATCGCTGTAATCTGCCAGGCTTTTTTATCTCCGCCCAAGGCCCCGGTAACAGGCAATATAGCAACTACGGTTGTAAATAATCCGATATTTGCACATATTCTGGCAAAAGAACCTGTTTTCTCACGTTCCTTTTGGTCAAGTGTCAGGGACGGAAGCATTGACCAATAAGCGATATCATTGGCTCCATAGGTTAAGTCCCAGAGAAGATAGATCACTACAAACGTTATTACATATCCTGCTCCATTTAGTCCGAAATCGTGAAACAATAGCGCCGTAAGAATACCGCCAAGAATAGCTCCTATCACAATCCATGGTTTAAATTTCCCAAATCGTGAGCGAGTATTATCTACTAAAAATCCCATGATCGGATCATTTACAGCATCAAATATACGTAGTATGGTCATCGCTCCCGTCATCCACCACATAGTGGAATCCGGCAAATCCAAAATATCCGTCAGGAAGAACAGAAGATACATGCTTACAATCGTATAAAGCATATCTCTGCCAATAGTTCCAAGTCCAAACATATAACGATTATGATTTCTTTCTGTTTTTACTGCCATATTTATCCCCATTTCTATGTAACACCAATTGACAAGGTCGCACACGATTGAATATAAATGCTACCTTTGCTGTTCACTTTCCTTCTCTGTAATATACATATTCGACCCGAAATCACCAAGCATTCGTACACTTTCACGATACCCTGTCCCGATAAACTGCTCGCATAATGGTATTCCTGCCGCAAGAGCCTCTGAAGAGCAGGTGTAGGTTTCCTCGCAATCCTTCAGACTATAATGGCGGTTGGCTGCCCGCATAATTATACCATCGGGATTCAACTCCACAGGTACGACGTGTTTTATCAATCCTCCGAAACGCTGGATATAAAGCTTTTGCGGTCTTGTCCGAATGGTAAACCTTCCTTTTTTCAGTCCGATCACCTTTAGCTTGTCGCTACTTTCTGCCGCAGTGGCTAAAGTTTGAAAAAATCCTGTAAGCGCAGTCTCCTTGTCCTCTCTTACCGTTTCCCATATCACTTTGTTAGATTTATAGGATTTAATCCTGTAAAATCTTCCATATTGAAAAATCTCTCGATACTGCTTATAGAATGCAATTTGCTCTGTAATATCTTTTCTTTGCTCCGGCGTCAGATACTTTAAGTCCAACTCATACCCCAGGCATCCAAAGCAAGCTGCATGGAAACGGGTTGCAAGCGGCGTCTCACGTAAGGTTTGCTGATGGGGCGCCTGCGAAACATGAGCCCCCATGGTGGACTGCGGATAAAAATATGATAAACCTGTCTGAATCTTTAACCGCTCAATGGGATCGGTATCATCGGAAACCCAAATCTGCGGGCTATAGCAAAGCATTCCCAAGTCGAACCTATTGCCTCCGCTGGAACAGCTCTCCAGCAAAATATGGGGTCTGGGCTCGAATATCCTGGTCAACACCTCATAGAGACCCAGGATGTAACGGTGATAGAACTCACCCTGATTTTGCAACACTGCAGAAAATGCTTCCGCGATATGCCGGTTCATATCCCATTTCACATAGGAAACTTTTGCCTCATCCAGAATGCTGCTAACCTGTTCCACGATATAATCCCGAACTTCTTTTTTGCCAAGATCCAGCACTAACTGATTTCTTCCCAAGACCGAATGGCGGTTTGGCAGTTTAATGGCATATTCCGGGTGGCTTCTATACAGCTCGCTGTCCTCATTCACCATCTCGGGTTCAAACCAAAGGCCAAAATCTAACCCCATGTTTCTTATTTTATCTGCGAAAACCTTCATTCCGTCCGGTAATTTCTTAGGGTTTACCCTATAATCTCCAAGCCCCGCTTTATCATGATCGCGGCCGCCAAACCAGCCGTCATCCAGTACAAATAGTTCTATCCCCAGTTTTTTCGCATCCCTGGCAAGCCGCAATAGCTTTCCTTCATTAAAATCAAAAAAGTGCGCCTCCCAGTTATTAAGCAGTATCGGTCTCTCCTTCTTCTTATAGCCGCCTCTCACGATATGTTCATTAATAAAATCGTGCATATTATGGCTTGTACCGTTGAATCCCTGACTGCTATAACTCATCACGCATTCCGGTGTTTCAAACTTCTCTTCCGGAGATAATATCCATTCAAACATATGAGGATTGATCCCCATGCATATCCGAACGTAATCCCGCTCATTCTTTTCTACTATACTATAATGATTACCGCTATAGATCATATTGAAGGCATATACGCTTCCATAGTCTTCATTGGCATCGGCTTCTGCTAATAAAAACGCAGGATTATGACGATTACTGCTTGCTCCCGTTGTGGAAGAATTTATTGTGATTCCATAGGAAACCGGTCGCTTATGTAAGTTGGCTTCTTTAATCCAGCCTCCATCCAGGGTGTACATTTGAAAGCGCTCATCCGGCAGATCCATAGAAATGCTCATGATACGGCGGATAGTGACCGGATCATGTCCTTCATTCCTTACAACCACTCTTCTGCTGATCACATTCGTTCGCTCAAATACTGTATAATATAGGTCAATAAAAATCGGATATGCCTTATCCTTTAATGTTATTTTCAGAGTTTGATCGCCTCCACAGGCTGTAGGCAATGCTTCCATCGAGGCAGTGCCCTCTTGCACTTCATGGCCTTCATATATAAAATCGGTAACAAAGCTGCCATCAGGCATTTTAAATTCCGTTGGACTATGGCGATAATCACCCCTTCCATTGTCCGACCATTCTAAGCACATACCATCCAGACTATATACATCATCTTCCCTGCTGTAAAAAACGCTGCTGCCGACCATGATGGACCGTTTTTGAGCCAGAACATCGGCTCCATCCTCTTTACTTAACAGGTTTCCATAATAAATATGCTCCAAATGCCCGTACTTAGTCTTGCCAATAAGATAGGTGGTACAATCCGTATCTAATCGAAAGCTTGTTCCATCAATCGTAATCAAAACACGTCCCCTCCATTTGTACATTTTAAATATATTTTTAATTAATGCATCCATTTCTTATACTAATTTTACTAAATTATAGCATATAATCATCCAAATGAAAATTTTATAATCTATTCTTTTTTCAAATCTATCAAATAGTAAACTCTATACAAAAATATACCCCCGACATGTTCCATAGGAACATATCGGGGGATGGAGTTGAGTTAAAAGATAATGCACGAAAAATCAGGAAAACTCCATGGTTCAGGGCATGTAAGACTTTGTCAAACGATGTACAGCATCACAAAACTTTGGAAAGCAGAATCAGTTCCTCAAGCGCCTTGCTGTCCTCTTGTTTGCATTCCTCAATCAGCACTGCCAGCTGCTTCCTTATTTCAGGCCTGGCAAAATTCTTCAATTGCTTCTCGTTTCTCTCGTATCCTCCCAGAATCTCCGCCATGCTCCATATATTCGCTGCCACCTTGGAAAAATGCTGCTCTATCCTCCTGCAGCTATCGCTGTGCTCTTCCTCTTCCTCCGACAGCTTTTTCATATAAACGGCCGCATTGCTCCGCCCGTCCGCAAGACAGTCCATCGCATCTCCATGGCACATGAGGCGCTCTGCCAAAAGCGGTAAGACCGCATCCCTTGGAAAGTCGGCTTCGTTCAGTATCCCTTCCCTCCATGCATCGTAAGCAAAGATACCTTTCGCAAAGATCTTACCTGATTTTTTATCCAGTCGCCCGGTCATTACTCTTATTGCATTTTCAATAATTTCTTTAGTTGAGATTGGCTGCTTTATTGTCTCACCAATAGAAATTATAGCTATCGTATCGTTGTTTTCCCACCATTTTCCCGATATAAAATAGCCGGACTCATCTATCTTTACATCCCGGGCAAACTCAAGAGAATCCTGAAAAAAATTCCATCCAAACA
>JAEWPN010000036.1 GCA_023399455.1 Bacillota bacterium | reverse complement strand
TTTCGTAATCATTCGGATAATTATTCTCATACATAACAATTCCCTCTTTCCTTTCCTTAATCTTTGAACTCAGTATATTCGGGAATTGTGTTCTTTTTGTGATGAAAATATGCGTTTTTTGTTAACGTTTTTTTCATCATTCAAAATTTTTGCCTGATATTATCCGCTTCTCCTGTTCCCAATATTCCTTGTTCATCGTAAACCTTAAAATAAGCTTCACCGGAAGCTTCCGGTAATTCTTACCAAGAGCAAAACCGGCGTAACGGCATGCACTGTTAAAATAAAAAGTCGGGATCTGGCTTCTATAACCCTCCTGCCATAAATGTCCGGTCATTTTTTTTACCAGAGCGATCCCCTCCTTTTCGGAAGTTATCCCTTCGAACACCTCCGGGTGCTGAGCCTGAGATACACCCAAGTCAAAATTCCGGTGGAACTGCTGTCTGCCTGTATAGTTATGGGAGTGAATCACCCTTGCCTGGGCGGCATATGCCACACGGTATCCCGCCTTTATCGCTTTGGCCGCATATAGCATATCCTCGTTAAAAATTGTATATCTGACAAATCCTCCCAAAGAATCGAAGATGTCCCTCTTATATGCCGCGCACGCGTTAGAGCAGAAATAGGCTTTTATCCCCAGTCTCTCTACATCCGCTGAGGACTTTTCCACACTTGTCTCCGGATAATTGAAAGCTCTGGTAAAGCGTTCCATTTCATTACAGTCCTTTGCCGGTAGCTGCCTTGCATAAGAGACCGCCGTCCCCTCTTTTTCCAGAGGCCGGATGAGATTCTCCAGCAGGTGCTCATCCTCCGGGAGCGCATCCTGCGTCATCATAACGAAGATGGGGGCTTGCGATTTTTTCACACCGCGGTTTCTCGTATCTCCATGATTAAATTCTTTTTTGGACAAGTGAGTCACATGTACATTTCCGTACTTTTCAACAAAAGGAGTTCCATATACCAATCTGTCAAAATATTTTTGCTCCGTATTCATTATAATTATCTTTCCTACCGGAACCGTCTGCTTCTCCAGCTTATCTATTAACGTAAAAAATGTTTTATCCGGCTTATATACAGGAATAATTACATCGATTTCATTCATTCGTCTCCGTCTCCCTCTCGCCATTTGATCATTTCCCGATTTTAATAAAAAGGACCTGCTCTTTCTCAGGCCCTTTTACATTTATTAGTGTTACTGTTCACAGTAACGTATAATTACTTAATATATGATCTCGTATCGCTCTTTATCTTATCGCTGTATGTCTGTACGTCCGAGGATACGGTGTAAGTTTCATCGAACAGGAACTGATGCAGCCATTCCACATTTTCCTTCAAATCCAGAGGGATAACGCAGCTTCCCTTGGAACCGATGGTTCCCGTGGTTCTGTACTGCTCGTCGGGGAATCCCGCCTGGCCAACAATGTTGTATTTACTTATACCGCCCAGCAGCTCTACGATTTCCGTCAAGTCCAGTGAGGTATAAACCTCGCTGAATACATCATTAGCGATTTCATTCAGTGTTGCCGGCGAAGCAGTCTTCGCTTTCTCCGCAACCGCCATCAATACCTCTCTCTGGCGCTCGGCTCTCTTGAAGTCATCACCCGCAGTATAACGGATTCGGCAATATGCCGTAGCCTGAAGACCGTTGAGGAGCTGATAGCCCGTCTCCGTCACTTCATTATAAGTACGCTTCAAGTCCTCTGCCATTGTAAACTGATAGCTGTTCAAGTGGTGAATCTCCGAACTGTCCACATCAATCATAATACCGCCCAGTGCATCGATGGTATCCGTCAGTCCGGCAAAGCCTACCGTTACGAAGTCGGTAATGTTCATATCCAGATTCATGTTCAACATGTTGATGGCCATCTCCGGGCCACCCTTCGCATAAGCGGAATTACATTTATTATAAGTATCGTTGCTCAGATTCAAATAGGTATCGCGATACACGGAAACCAGTTTGCAGTCTCCCGTATCCTGATTGATTGAAGCTATCATGATCGTATCGCTTCGCGTATTCTTCGTCAACGCTCCCGTCGTGGAATCCACACCGAACAGAGCTATGTTCCGGTAGCCCTTCATATTGGTTGTTTCTTCACGTTCCTTGACCTCTTCATTGATAACTAATTCGTCCGCATTCAGTTCCACCTTGCCGACTTTTTCTCCCTTAAGTACACCGTACAATACTACGACCATAACGAGTAATACGAATATCTCCACGATAAAAAGAATTATCTTTTTCCTCTTTTTCTTCTCTCTTTCTTTTGCGGACATCTTCTTTCCCTTGCTATTTCCTGAAGACTTAACGCTTTCACTGTTTCTGCTCTTCTTTGAATTTGTAGCCATTTCCATTCTCCCTTATCTTCTTGCAAATTTACAGCCTATACATAAATAAACTTTATAATTTAATAAGAACCTCTTAGTGATGTTCATATTACGCACTTTCAGTAAACTTTTTAATAGAAATCTAATAAGCATTTTTATTAATAAACCCTTTAAATACAGTTAAAAACATAATCTTTATATCCAGACCCATTGTCCAGTTTTCTATATAAAATATATCGTATTCGATACGCTTTCTTATAGAAGTATCACCTCTATAGCCGTTGATCTGTGCCCATCCGGTAAGCCCGGGACGCACCTGATGTTTGATCATATAACGCGGAATCTCTTCCTTGAACTTTTCAACGAACAGCGGCCTTTCGGGCCTGGGTCCCACCAGACTCATTTCTCCTGCCAAAATGTTAAAAAGCTGCGGCAGCTCATCAAGGCTCGTCCTTCTGAGAAGCTTGCCCACCTTTGTCACACGGGGGTCGTCCTTTACCGTCCATGCCTTCTGTTCCTGGGAAGGCTTCTGTAGCTCCATAGTACGGAACTTATACATCTTAAACGGTTTATTGTGAAGTCCGACTCTTTCCTGTTTGAAAATCACCGGCCCGCGGCTGGTACACTTTATGAGAAGAACGGTTACCAGCATGATCGGAGAAGATATGATAATTCCGCAGAGAGAGCCGACTACATCCACTGCACGCTTCGCCAACCAGTTCAAAGTATTCGTCAGCGGCACGTAACGGATATTAATAACGGGAAGCCCCATCAAATCCTCCGTATAAGGCCGACTGGGCACAAGACTGTTATAGTCGGGAATAAATTTCGTATGCACGCCGGATTTTTCACATAAATCCACGATCCGCTCCAATCTGTCGTAATCCTCCAAAGCAAGCGTGACCGCGATTTCATCCAATTTGTTTTCGGGCAGTATATAAAGCAAGTTGTCGATTCTTCCTAAAACCTTTACACCCTTATACAAGGTTCCTCCGGGAACTCTGTCATCCAATATTCCTCTTACCACATATCCCCATTGGGGATTCGCGTTAATTCGCGTAATATATTCCTCCGCTGCACGGGAATATCCTACTAACAGAACATACTTTAGATTATACCCTTTTTTGCGGAAATATTGCAGACCATTTCGAATCATTGACCGGGACAAGGTGGTCAAAATAATATTGATTACATAAAAAATAAAAATCAGGGAACGCGAAAAATGCTCCTGTTTAACAGCAAACAACATTACCATGAAAAGAAATACGCCTACAGTATTCGCCTTAAAGATACTGGATATTTCATACTTCCTTCTCGTTGCCCGCTTAGGTGTATACATATTAAAAAAGTAGTATAGTAAAACGTATCCGGGCACAATAAAATAAAGCGCACTGAAGTATGTCGCTACGGACAACGCAGTGACGCCCGGCTCTGTATTCGCAAATGGCGTTTTAAATTTAATGAGCCATGCAAGTGAATAGGAAAGTGCTACGACAACCGCATCCACCAGCAGGTGTAATCTATTGAAATACCTTTGGTTATCCTTTATCATATCTTCACCAAATTTCCTATACTGCTAAACATTTTACAATATTATTACAAAAAGTACAACTTAATTTTCTATAAATAGACTATCCCATTGCTCTTCGAAATATGTTTATCCAAAGCTCTAACTGGATTTTCACATAACTTTGCCAATTTTTCGTTTCAAACCGTACCTTGTTACGTCGTCCCGTTTTGGAAAAAGACAGTTTAAACCCCTCTGCCAATCCCAAAAGATACGATTTCCCCATACCCTTTTTAATAAAGAACATAAACTTCACTAAAAAGCCCGGCGCAAGAAGCGGCAGGTTAAGAAGCACCTGCAATAATGGCATATTTTTATATATCAGGTAAATGCTGTTTCTGGATGAAAGCTTCACCTTGAATTCATTATATCTGGATCCGCTGGATCCGCTGCCCGCGTGATAAACCACGGCTTCAGGCGCAAAATAATTACGAAGTCCAGAGAGTTTCGCCCGATATCCTATATCTATATCCTCTAAATAAGCGAAGTGGTTTTCGTCGAAATAACCGATTTTTTCAAAAGCTTCCCGTTTATAAATGGCAGCGCCCGCACAGGAAGAGAATATCTCCGCCGCTTTGCCATAACGGCTCTTTTCTTTTCCCTTTCCAAGAGAAAAAGCCCAGCCAAGAGCGCAGTATAGGTCTCCTGCACTATCGATAAGGTCCGGCTCCTTCATGGACAGCATCTTTGCACTCACAGAAAAAGCATCTCCATTTTTTCTTATGGCCTTTTCCAGCGCTTCTACAAAATGCGGCTCCACCTTCGTATCGTTGTTGAGCAGAATGACAAACTCCGTCACCGCCGCTTTTATTCCCGCATTCACGGCAGCGCTGAAGCCTTCGTTCCTATCAAAACATATTATCTTTGCCTGAGGATAGTTCTCCTTCACAAGCTTAATACTTTCATCGGAGGAACCGTTATCCACCACTATTACCTCAGGAATCTTTGTCCCCTTATAAAGTGCTTCCAGACAGTCTTCCATATATTTCATCCCGTTATAATTGGGTATTACTACTGTCGACTCCATATATTTCGCCACAATCCTTTTTACGTCTATTGTCATTTTACTGCGCTGTTATCTTTACCGATGCTTCCGGCATAAAAACAACAGTATAACCCATTTTCCTCACTCGTTTGCAAAAATCCATGCTCAATTCCCTGAGTACTGTATTTTCAGCGCCGATACCGGACCACATGCAATATCCGGTACGCTCATTTTCTGCATATGGTATGCCAAAGGTCTCCTCGAACAAGCTCCAAAGCTCTTTCTTCACCTTCATGCAGCGCACATCTACGGCATACGCTTCCTGGAGAAGGGTGGCTCTATGCATATAGCCGCTGTATTCCTTATGAAGTCCTTCATATATTGAGACACCGTTTTCATCGTATATGCCCCCTGCTATCTTTCCTCCGGTCTTAAGTATTTTTCCTCCGATAACTCCTACCTCCGGTCTTTGTGAGAAAATACCGCCTTCATATGTTATCCGGTAGAAACCCAGATGTCTGCTATCCGATACTGATGCTTTCCATCTGCAGCTGTTTATGAAATCCTGTACGGCACGCCTTCCGGCATCATACGCATACCTCTTACTTTCAGGGTTCTCCGCTGTAGACTGGGTATGGCATCGCCAGTGATACAGCACCTTGGGAACATGAACTACTGCGGTTCTCCCGGCATTCTCACATTCCCGCATAAGATCCCTTCTCTGATCCTTCGTCTCGTAGAGAAGCCTTCCTGTCGCACGCAGTACTAAATCGAAATCTTGTGCTCCGTCATATTCCGGCCGGAAACCAAGGGTTTTGATAAGGCTGCTCTTCATGACTAGAAAATGGCAGACATAATTATTGGACAATAGCAAATCAACGTTCAAGTCCGGCTTGAAATGGGGTTCGTAGAATTCCGTACAGTCCCCGTTTCCTTTATCTTCATCGGAATACAGCATCCATGCAGTATTCCCGTTCTTTTCATTTTCAGCTATGGCTTTCGCCATCTCGTATAATGCATCGGGCGTCAGGACATCATCATGATCCAGCAGTCCTACATATTCTCCCTCCGACTTTGCCAGCGCTGCGTTTGTATTCGCAGAAATCCCTTTGTTTTCTGCTATCCTAACGTAACGAAGCCTTTTGTCATCATATGTCTCTATTACTTCTTTTACCCGCCCCGAGGCGCTTGCGTCCGCTACGATCAACTCCAGCCTGGAATAAGTCTGATTCAGGACGCTGTCCACCATTTCCCGAAGATATTCCGGATTCGTTTCATAGGCGGGCACAAGGATGCTGAAGGTATACGGATACCTCTCCGCCTCCTTTCTCTGCTGTTTCTTTTCCTCCTCCGAAGGTTCCCGGTAGCTGTAGTTCGCCGCTTTTTCCCTTGCCAGCCTTTCCGTAACCGCATAATATGCGCTTCTAGGTCCATTTTTCTTCAGATAATAAAAAGCCTTCTTCCAATTGCTCTTTTTCAAAATAGAGTTCCCCATCTTCATTAACCTTCCGAATACGCTCATAGTATAGGGACTGCCGCATATAAGCTTACGCCATGGGCGAAAACCGTCTATACGACAGTCCTTATAATTACACGTTAATATGGAACAAAAGTGTGCTGCGTGCACTCTCCTATTACATTAAATGAATGCTTTTAAGTCTTCTGTCAGCATTTCTACCTTAGCCTGTGCGTCTTCGAGGCTCGTTCCCTTTACTCCCATATAAAACTTGAGCTTCGGCTCAGTTCCTGACGGACGGGCACAGCACCATGAGTCACATGTCAAATCGAAATAAAGCACGTTCGATTTCGGAAGCCCTGTTTCGCTTTCCTCTCCGTTTTCCATATTCACGATTTTACCGGAAGCATAGTCTCTTACCTCGACTGCTTTCAGATCTCCGAAGTTCTTCGGCGGATTGCTTCTAAGTTTATCCATGATCTGAGCAATTTGTTTAGAACCCTCGATACCTTTTAACGTGATGGCATACTGAGTCTCTTTGAAGTATCCGTATTTATCATATATATCCAGCATCTGATCCCATACGGTCTTTCCATGCTTTTTACACCATGCCGCCATTTCGCATAGACACATAACGGCAACTACCGCATCCTTATCTCTCGCATGGGTTCCCGCAAGACAGCCATAGCTTTCCTCAAGACCGAATACATAGTTATTGGAGCCGCTCTCCTCGAACCATTTGATCTGCTCTCCGATATATTTGAAACCGGTTAAAACTTCGATGCATTTCACCTTATAGTCGTCGGAAATGGCCTTTGCCATATTCGTTGTAACTATCGTCGTAACGAGTGCCGGATTCTCAGGCATCGTATTCGTAGCACTTCTTTCCCTTAAAATATATTCCGCGATGAGCATACCCGACATATTTCCGGTAAAAGGAATGTATTCGCCGCTCTTTGTATCCAAAGCATAGATACCTAGTCTGTCCGCATCAGGGTCGGTTGCCAGCACAATATCCGCATTCTTCTCCTTCGCCAGCTTCAGAGCAAGGACAAAAGCCTTGGGATCCTCCGGATTAGGATATTCCAGCGTAGTGAAATCGGGGTCCGGCAGTTCCTGCTCGGGAACAACGTACACATGCTTAAAGCCCAGCTCCGATAAAATGCGTCTTACCGGAATGTTGCCCGTACCGTGGAAAGGAGAGTAAACGATTTTAATGTCATCAGATACTTCTTTGATGATTTCCGGATGGATAATCTGCTTTTTCAGCTCTTCCATATAAGCATCGTCAATTTCTTTTCCTATCACCTGATACAAGCCGGCCTCAATCGCTTCTTGCTTATCCATCGTCTTTACTTCGTGATAATTCGTTACATTCTTCACTTCCGTAATGATTTCTTCATCCTTAGGCGCCGTTACCTGCGCACCGTCCTCCCAGTACGCCTTGTAACCGTTGTATTCGGGCGGGTTATGGCTGGCCGTAATTACGATACCGGAAATACAGCCTAATTTTCTAAGTGCAAAGGACAGCTCCGGCGTAGGGCGCAAATCCTCGAAAACATATGCTTTAATTCCATTAGCCGCAAGACACAAAGCCGCCTCATCGGCAAATTCGGGAGACTTTCTTCTGGAGTCATAAGCGATGGCCACTCCTTTTTCTTTGCCGCCCTGCTTGATAATATAATTGGCAAGTCCCTGTGTTGCCTTTCTTACCGTATAGATATTCATGCGGTTTGTTCCCGCACCGATTACACCGCGCAAGCCGCCGGTGCCAAATTCCAGTTCTTTATAGAAACGGTCTTCCATTTCCTTTTCATCATTTCTAATTGCTAAAAGCTCCTTCTTCGTGTCCTCGTCGAAGTATGAATCATTTAACCAAAACTCAAACTCTTCCTTGTAACTCATTTCAGGTTCCTCCTGTATCTGTACTCTGATATTT
>JAEWPN010000263.1 GCA_023399455.1 Bacillota bacterium | reverse complement strand
GCAACCTCGGTAATGGAGATATCCGGCTTAATCAGAAGTCTTTCTGCATGTGCGATTCTCTTTTGCGTTAAATAATCATAACAGGACATATTGGAAAACTGCTTAAATAATCTGGCGAAATGAAACTTGGAAAACCCCGCCAGATCGGCGAGGTCATCCACGCTGATATTTTCCGTGCAATGATCGGTAATATAGTTGCAGACCATCATGAACTTCTCTACATATTCATGCTGTTTGCTGTTAGTAATGCCTGGGAACCGGGTATTAGCGTTCAGACTGACACGTCCCAGCGTGACAAAAAAGCGTATCATAAAGGAATAAACACAAGCCTCCGCAAAAGGAGATTTCGTATCGTACTCCCGGCTGATCTCTCCCAGATAAAACTGGAGTCTTCTGCGCAGGTCAGGTTGTTCGTTTTCTGTAATTAACGTATAGGGATGGAGCATGTGAAGAAGAGAATCCATTCCCTTCAAATTGCAGATCAGACTGTAATCGAAAAGCATAATCATGCGCTCTCCGTCCGGAGGGGCCAACAGCGCGTGAAGCGTTCCGGGAGGAGTGATCCATATATCGCCTTCTGCGATTTCATGAGTCTTTCCGTCCACCATTACGGTATATTTATTTTTGACAGGCATTATGATCTCCAGAGCTGTATGCCAGTGCAGGGGGTAATCCTCTACCTGTACATTATGGTATAGCTTTAATCCATTCACGGCGTCATATGCTACAGTTTCATGAATTCCATTTAATATTTCTATCATAAGCCATTCTCCCCCTCCTACGGCAGTCTATACTGCCGTATTGTCTTTGTTTATCATATATTTTATTTAAATCACATAATTTGAGAAGTGTCAATTCAAATATTGCTAAAATTATTAGTGTACAATATGCACAAAAAATTAAATAATATTTTTAGTAATAATTTCAAAAATGCAAAAAAATATTAATAAACCTAGAATTTTTATAATATTTAAATACAAATATAAATAAATAATCAAAAAATATAGCATAATTCGATAAGTTAAAATTATCAAAAAATAAAATATAGCAATATTTGATTATAATAGTGCAAAATATAAAGAGAAATGATTGTCAGATTGACATATACTTCCTTTGTAAACAAACGGTAAGTATACAAATTATACAACTGTTGTAAGTGAAAAAATAAATGATACATTATATCAGGAGGAACATAGCGTGGAGCTGATAAGAGACGAAGCGAAAATAGATGAGTTCAGAAAACGTGCCCGTAAGCTGGTGGCAGAGATGACATTAGAGGAAAAGGTGTTTCAGACTTTGAACGGCGCTCCTGCAATCGAACGTTTGGAAATACCGGCATATAACTGGTGGAACGAAGCCTTGCACGGCGTGGCGAGAGCCGGTGTGGCGACAGTGTTTCCTCAGGCGATTTCCATGGCAGCAACCTTTGATGAAGACCATTTGGAAAAAGTGGCGGATGCCATTTCCACAGAGGGACGTGCCAAATTCAATATGCAGCAAAAATACGGAGATACAGATATTTATAAAGGGCTTACATTCTGGTCCCCCAATGTTAATATATTCAGAGATCCCAGATGGGGGAGAGGTCATGAAACCTTTGGAGAAGACCCGTATCTGACATCCAGGTTAGGGGTGCGGTTCACGCAAGGGCTTCAGGGACACGATGAGAACTATATGAAATCTGCAGCCTGCGCTAAGCATTTTGCAGTACACAGCGGACCGGAGGATATCAGGCACAGCTTCAACGCCGTAGTATCTAAACAGGATCTATATGAAACTTACCTACCCGCCTTTAAAGCATGTGTACAAGAGGGAAAAGTGGAAGCGGTCATGGGAGCCTATAATAGAACAAACGGAGCACCGTGCTGCGGAAGCAAAGAGCTTTTGACGGATATTTTGAGAAGCGAATGGAATTTCGAAGGACATGTGGTTTCGGATTGCTGGGCGATCAAGGATTTCCATCAGGGACACGGAGTGACATCGGGACCGGTAGAGTCGGTGGCAATGGCGATGAATAATGGCTGTGACTTAAATTGCGGCAATCTTTTTATTTATTTAGTGGATGCCGTGAACAAAGGGATGGTGCAGGAGGAAAGAATCGACGAAGCGGTAGTTAACCTTTTTACTGCAAGAATGAAACTGGGTGTATTTGATGATAGGGGAAAGAATCCTTTCGATGAGATTCCTTACAGCGTGGTGGATTCCAGGGAAATGCAGCAATTGAATCTGGAGACTGCTGCAAAATGTGTAGTGCTTCTGAAGAATGAGAAAAATCTGCTCCCCTTAGATAAGTCCAAAATAAATACTATCGGAGTGATAGGACCTAATGCCAATAACAGAAGAGCACTGGTAGGAAATTACGAAGGAACGGCCTCCAGGTATTATACTGTCTTGGAAGGAATTCAGGACTATGTAGGCGAAGAAGTAAGGGTAATGTACTCTGAAGGCTGCCATTTATATAAAGACAAAATAAGTGGACTGGGAATAAACAATGACCGCATTTCAGAAGTAAAGGGCGTCTGTGACGCCAGCGATATCGTAATTGTTTGTCTTGGTTTGGATGCAGGCTTAGAGGGAGAAGAAGGCGATGAGGGAAATCAATATGCCAGCGGTGATAAACCGAATCTGGATCTTCCCGGAATGCAGCAGGAGGTTCTGCAAACCGCTTATGCCAGCGGAAAGCCGGTAGTCCTTGTACTCTTATCGGGGAGTGCGCTGGCGGTAGGATGGGCGGATGAACACATTCCTGCCATTCTCCAGGGCTGGTACCCCGGAGCTCAGGGAGGGAAGGCCATTGCTCAGATATTGTTCGGCGATAGAAACCCGGAGGGAAAACTTCCCATAACCTTCTACAGAACGACAGAGGAACTTCCTGATTTCCTGGATTATGCAATGAAGGGAAGAACCTACCGTTATATGGTAAATGAAGCGCTGTATCCCTTCGGATTCGGGTTATCTTATACGGAATTTACATACAGCAATGAAAGGGTATCTAAAAGCGTGCTTGACAGGCACGGAGTCAGCGTGAAGGCTACGGTTACCAATACCGGGAGCAGGGAAGGAACGGAAACGGTAGAAGTCTATGTGAAGGCCCTGAGAGAAGGGACGCCGTGCGCTCAACTAAAAGGAGTCAGGAAGATAACGCTGCAGCCAGGGGAAAGCAAGGAAATCACCGTAAGTCTTCCGATAGGAGCGTTTGCCCTCTATGATGAAAACGGCGTGTCCGGAGTGGAGAAGGGCGAATATCTCGTATCTATTGGAGGAACCCAGCCGGAGAAACGAAGTGAAGCTCTTACCGGCAAGAAGATAGCAGTATTGAAGGTAAAAGCGGAATAAGAAAAAGGGATGGATATTAATATGAATTTTGAACAATTATGGCTGACATATGTAAAAAAAGAAAACAATAAGGAAATTTGCGGAATCCGCCATATATATGCAGACTGTGATAATCCAACCGCCACCCATGGAGCGGAAGAACTGCTCCTGGCCCTGGAGGTCATGACCGGTTCGAAACCGGTTCTACATAAGACTCCCATGGGCGATGATGCCGAAGAGAAAAATGCGGAGTCAGCGGAAATAATAGACAGAATTAAGCTGTGTATTGTTCCCGGCATGAAGGCGGAGAGTTATCATATTTATGAAAACGAAAACTGGATTATGATAGAAGCCTCCGATGGAAAGGGCATTTTATACGGGGCCTTCGCCCTTATCAGGCAGATGCAGAGAGAGAAATCCTTAAAGGGGCTGAATGTTTTCAAAGAGCCCGCGGCTCCGTTAAGAATGCTGAATCACTGGGATAATATGGACGGAAGCATCGAAAGGGGTTATTCGGGGAATTCCTTTTTCTTTGAAAACAACGAAATCATCGTTAATGAACGAACCAAGACCTATGCGAGGCTGTTAGCATCCATCTCCATCAATGCTGTGGTAATCAATAACGTAAACGTGAAGGACAACGCCACATGTCTCATAACCGACAGATATTTCGACAAATTAAAGGAACTGTCGGAAAGTTTCGCCGGATATGGCATCAGGCTTTTCTTAAGTCTGAATTATGCTGCCCCCATGGAGCTTGACGGTTTGGACAGTGCTGATCCCTTGCAGGAGGATATTAAGCAGTGGTGGAGGGAAAAGATGGCGGAGGTATTTACAAAAATTCCTAATCTGGGCGGGTTTTTGATCAAGGCGGATTCGGAAGGAAGGCCCGGACCCTTTACCTACGGGAGAAACCACGCGGACGGTGCCAATATGCTGGCGGAAGCGGCGGAGCCTTACGGCGGACTGATTATATGGCGCTGCTTTGTATATAACTGCAGGCAGGACTGGCGGGACAAGAAAACGGACAGAGCCAGATCGGGTTACGACAACTTTATGCCCCTCGACGGAGAATTTAAGGATAATGTCATCTTACAGATAAAGAACGGACCCATGGACTTTCAGGTCAGAGAACCTGTGCTTCCCTTGTTCGGCGGCTTAAAGGCAACAAACCAGATGCTGGAGGTACAGATCGCGCAGGAATATACGGGACAGCAGAGACATGTCTGCTATCTGATTCCCATGTTTAAGGAAATAATGGATTTCCATACTTATGTGGCGAAGGAGAAGGATACTGTCTGCGATATTGTAACCGGCAGGACTTTCGGCCATACCAATTGCGGGATGGCAGCGGTGGCTAACACGGGAAATGATGCAAACTGGACAGGGCACGATTTAGCGGCAGCAAACCTATATGGTTTCGGAAGGCTCGCCTATGAGCCGGAGCTCACGGCGGAGGAAATTGCCTCCGAATGGATCGATCTTACCTTTGGGAAAGACGAAGAGATAAAACAAATCCTTCTTTTCATTCTAATAAATTCCCGCGGTATTTACGAGAAATATACATCACCTCTGGGAATCGGATGGATGGTGAATCCGGCTCATCATTACGGACCCAGTGTAGACGGCTACGAATATGACAGATGGGGAACCTACCATAGGGCGGATCACTTAGGTATGGGAGTGGACAGAAGCGATAAAGGAACGGGATATGCAATGCTTTACAACGAGCCTAATGCTTCTGCATATAACCATATGGAAACTTGCCCGGAGGAGCTGCTCTTGTTTTTCCACCATGTTCCTTATACATATCGCTTAAAGAACGGAAAGACTTTGATTCAGCATATTTATGACACACATTTCGAAGGAGCCGCCGAAGCAGCGCAAATGCGGAAACAGTTTGAAACTTTAAAAGACAGATTGCCGGAAAAGATATACAAAAGAATCGATGAAAGGCTGCTGCATCAGGAGGAACATTCCAAAGAGTGGCGGGATCAGATTAATACGTATTTTTACAGAAAATCAGGTATTATGGATGAACTGGGAAGAGAGATTTACTGATCGATCGGTTGGAATGGGTGAAGAACACCCAAAGAAAGAGGTAGTGAAATGGCAAGAGTAAAAGAAAACAATCAACATTTGGGAAAGATTTCCTTAAGAAAGCATTTGAAGAAGGAATGGAGGTTATATACCTTCCTGCTCATTCCGATTCTGTATTTTATCATCTTCAAATATGTGCCCATGTTCGGCAATATTATCGCTTTTCGTAAATACAAGGGCGGTACTAATATCTTCGGTACGGAGTGGGTAGGCCTCAGATATTTCCTGCAGTTTATGGGAGACGCCTCCTTCTGGAGAGCCTTTAGGAATACGTTAACGCTAAGTGTTTCCTATCTGGTGGTGCGATTCCCGCTTACATTGATATTCGCTTTACTTCTTAATGAAATAAGAAATATCAGATGGAAGAAATTCGTACAGACGATATCTTACCTTCCGCACTTTATCTCTATGGTCATTATTGCCGGCATGATCAAGGAAATCGTGTCCTTGACCGGGCCGATCAATACCTTAATGGCGAACTTCGGACTGGATAAGATTTCCTTCATTCAAGAAGCGGACTGGTTTCCGGCTATCTATATTATTTCCGGCGTATGGCAGGGACTCGGCTGGGGAACTATCCTCTATCTGGCAGCAATGACCGCCATCAATACGGAGCTGTATGAGGCAGCCAAAATCGACGGAGCGGGACGCTTTAAGCAGGCGCTTCATGTTACCATTCCCGGAATACTTCCGACGATCACTACCTTGTTAATTCTGGATATTGGAGGTATTATGGGTTCCAACTTCGAAAAGATTATCTTGCTGTATTTGCCTTCCACCTACGAAAAGGCGGATGTTATTGCAACCTACGTATACCGGATGGGTATTACGGGCGGAAAGTTCAGCTATGCGACGGCGGTCGGTTTGTTTGAGGGAATCATAGGATTGGTTCTGGTAATCAGCGCCAACCTAATATCGAAAAAACTAACAGAATCAAGTTTGTGGTAGAAAGGAGGAAAGAAAATGAAAGTAAAAGAATCGAAAGGATATCGCGTATTTCAGGTGTTCAATCTTCTTATTATGCTGTTTGTCGTATTTGTTACTTTATACCCTTTCCTTTATCTGCTGGCGCAGTCTTTTAGCTCGGAAGCGGCAATCTATGCAGGAAAAGTATCATTTTTCCCCGTAGATTTTACCACAAGAACTTACAGTATCATTTTAGGAAAACAGGACTTCTTCGTATACTACGGAAATACAGTTTTCTATTCTGTAGTGGGAACTGTGATTTCGTTGGCGGGAACCGCTGTTTTGGCATATCCCTTATCCAAGAAGAGGCTGGTGTTAAATAGATTTTTCACGCCCTTTGTAGTATTTACCATGTTTTTTGCCGGCGGCATGATTCCTAACTATGTATTAGTCGCACAAGCGCTTCATATGCGGGACACCATGTGGGCAATCGTCATTCCGGGAGCGATCAGCGCTTATAACGTTTTATTGATGAAATCTTTTTTTGCAGGGCTGCCGGATGAATTAGAGGAAGCGGCAGCCGTAGACGGAATGAATGCGTATGGAATTTTTATAAAAATCATTGTTCCTTTATCCAAGCCAATTATCGCAACAATGTTCCTGTTCTACATTGTAGGCATCTGGAACAACTGGTGGAGCCCCTTCCTTTATCTGGACAGCAAGGATAAATGGCCGATTGCTCTTTACCTGAGGCAGCTCATTATGGGAGCCATGGGAACACAGGAAGTAGGAGCCGGTCTGGATGAGTCCAGCCAGATAGCAGCTACGGTTAAGTCAGCCTGTATGGTATTGACAGCGGCACCGATTATTTGTGTGTACCCTTTCATCCAGAAATACTTTGTGCAGGGTATGATGATGGGATCTGTCAAGGGTTAGGAGGCATAACAACGTATTTAAACCAGAGAGGATATATTCTGGATTGAATAAGCAACCAATTAACATTTAAAAGGAGGAAATGAGTTATGAAAATGAAGAAAGTGCTTGCCATTGTGCTCGCATCAGCTATGGCACTTTCGCTTGCTGCCTGCGGGAGCGCAGGAACGCAGACGACGGAAGAAACTACTTCCGAGGAAACAACGACAGAACCTTCAACCGTAGAGGATATGGTTACCACGGATGTAGTGGAGGATGAAGCGGAAGGCTATGAATATGGTGCCGGAGTTACCTTCCATTCTGAAGAACCGGTAACCTATTCCATGATGTTTTCGGACCATGAGAATTATCCTTATAAGGATGATTGGAGAATCATGACGAGAATCCAGGAACTCACTAACGTAAGCTTTGACCTCACATTAATTGCGAGAAGTGATTATGAGGATAAAAAATCCGTATTAGTTAATTCAGGCGATTCACCGTATATTATTCCAAAGACTTATGAAGAAAATGCATATGTTAACGGCGGTCAGGTAGTAGCTATCAGCGATTGGGTACAGTATATGCCCAATTACCAGAAATGTGTTCAGGATTGGAACATGGTAGACGACTTAAAGCAGAAAATGAAGTCCGACGGCAAATACTACGTTCTTCCCGGACTTTGGGAAAATGCC
>JAEWPN010000261.1 GCA_023399455.1 Bacillota bacterium | reverse complement strand
TGCGTTTCAGAACGTTGAGGAGCTTGCCTGCCATATCCTTTTTCACGCCCATATGTAGGTCGATTACATTCAACCCTTTGATATCATAAGCGATATCCTTGGAATCGAACATCACTATGTATACGTCATAAAACGGCTCCAACAACCGCGCCGTCGCTACGCATACTCTTTCGAACCCTCCCTGATGAAGCATTGGGACTATCAGCATGATTTTTTTCTTCATGATTACCTCCGTTCGCAATTCATAAAGCGGCTACCTGATTTACTATTACATTCTTCCTGTCTTATAAAAGCCTTCCATCTTCGCCGCTTGTTCCTTTACATCGAATCCGGCTTCCTTTATCGTCTCATACATGTCACATCTTACATATAAGGCATTTTCTAAGATATATTTCGCCCATAAATCTGCAGGTTCGTCTATGCTTTCGTAATGAACAAGCCGGCAAATCCCTACTTCCGGCGTAATCTTATCGGATATCATACACCTAAGCCCCGCTGCCTGAGCCTCCACTACAGTTCCGGGGAGTCCTTCAAAGCGGGAGGGAAATACAAAAAAGTCCATCGCCTGATAATAGTTTTCCACATCTTTTTTGTTTCCCATAAAAAGGACATCCTCTTCCAGCCCAAACGTCTTAACCTGCTGTCGTATAGGCTCGATTCCTGCTCCGTCTCCCAGCAGGAGAAGTACGGCCCTTACATTCCTTTCCTTCATTCCGGCATGCAGAGAAGAAAATACTTCCAGCAAATATTCATGGTTCTTCGCATAATGGAACCGCCCCACATGTCCGATTACATAGCAATCTTCTATACCCAGTTCTTTCCTGAGTTTATCCCTCATCTCTTCATTATAAATATATTTCTCCAAAGCGATGGCATTGGGCAGCACCACCGCTTTCTTACTCGTCCCCCATTTCCTTCCAAAAACTGCTGCTCCTGCCTCTTTTGAGCAGGCAAAGCAATAATCCGCCTGCTTTAACAGCGGTAACCGCAGCAACTTGGTAATGATACCCTTCACTCCCCTGTCCACCCCTGCGCTCCTCGCATGGGCAACTCCTATGGGAATCCCCGCTTTTTTCGCGACAGGCAGATAAAGGGAAGCGGTGCTGGTCATGTGTCCCTGCACAAGCGCGAATTGGTGATGCATCTTAAAAAAATCCTTGATCGCTCTTTTATACTGAATATAATTATATACCTTAAACTTGGGCAACACGAAAATCCTTCCGCCAAGCGACTTTATCTCTTCGTCATAATATTCTGCTTTTCTTGCCTCCACACATTCGGCGTGCACAAGAAAATCGAACTGTATTTCTTCTCTGTCCATGCAACGGTACAAGTCCATGATGCGGCTCTCCGCTCCTCCCAGACTCACTCCTCCGAACACATGCAGTATACGAATGGGCTGTTCCATAATTTATACCTCATATCCACTTTATCAGACGCTAAATCACAAAATTTTCACCAGCAGACGCTTCGCCGACGCCATTACATATTCGGCAACATTTTGGATACAGCCTCTTCTCACCGCTGGCAGCTTCAGATATTCTTCATAGGAGATCATTTCCGAACACTGGAATATACTTCGGCATCTGTCAAAATCCGAATCCTTCATGGTATTCGTATGGACCACCATGGTTGTAACTCCCTCTTTCTTCTTCATGCTGCTGCTTAGCCTGAAGGAAATCGGATAGAAAATGATTCCTCCGCGCATATACGGCTTAGTGCCGAAACCATCTGTGAGCTTCGTAAATCCCAGTTCCTTAAGTGCACGAAGAGTATTCCTGTCATAAGAATGTGCCGGGGCCATGAAAATATCCGTTTCAATTCCATGCGAAACGAAAATGCCCTTGCCTGCCTCCAGCATACTTTTCTGCTGCTCCAGACTTAATCCTGCAAATTCCGAAAAACGGTTTAACGGAAAGCAACCGCCCTTTTTTTGTGTATATAAGTGCTGATATCCATGCAGGGCTACCGTCCAGCCTTCGCTTTTCCATACGCTGACCTGTTCCCAGAAATGCTCCTCCGGCGAGCCTCCGTTTAAGGCTGCACCTTTATCTTTATTCAGATTCTCATCCCGGTTATCCGGAACGATCCCTACTAAGGGTTTTACCCCGTATTCTTTAAGAAGCCCCCGAAATCTCTCAAAGTTCTCCCAATCCATGCGAGGTGTTATATCGTCCATTCGAACAGCAATCTTCATTACTCCAGCACATCTCCCGTCACAAGCTCTTTTTTGCATTCGTACCGTTCAATCAAAAGCGAACCATCCACAGTGCGTACTACCGGCTTTCCGTCAAAGACATCCACCACTTCTCCCGGCGCATAGGCCGAAAAATCTATAATCTCATCGAAGGGATGAGCTTCCCATATCGTAACCTTCTGCTCCTTGCACATCGCAAATGCCCCCGGAAAAGGAGCTGCCACACCGCGAATCAAGTTATAAATATTTCTTGTACGGTCATGAAAATCTATTTTGCCATCTGCTGCGGTTCGTTTATTATACCATGAATCGAAGTCCTTAGACTCCGTCCTTATAACGATATTCTTCTCCGCATAAGCCTTTAGCAGTTTGCTTATCAGGCTCTTGGAGCAAATCATATTTTTATACTGAGCCGTGCGAATATCATCGTGAGGCGTTATGGAAAACATCTCCGTAGCAAATACGTTAGGGCTGTCCGCATTCTCATCATAGCGGAAAAGATTCAAATTAAATCTCGTATCCCCGTTGATAATAGACCAATTTAACGGAGACCGCCCGCGCCCAAAGGGCAAATAGCCGCAATTGCCGTGAAAGCCGTATACGCCATATTTAAACTTTTCCAGCACGTAAGCCGGAATCAGGCGCTGCCACCCCATGGATATCGCTATTTCGAATTCATTCTCCGCCATGAAGCTGCGGGTCTTCTCATCTGTGAGGAAATAGCTCTCCGCCTCAAATACCGGAATTTGATATTTTTCCGTCAGCACGGACAACCCCTTAAAACCCGAAACCTGATTTTTATTCAGCACGTCTTTATGGATGGTAATGACCAAATCCACCTGACAGATATTATGATGAATGAATTCTACAATGTTTTCCGACGTATCCTTTACGCCGAATACCACGACTTTATATTTCATACCCAGCTCCCTATTACCTTGCCGCTGCCTGGCCTGGCAGCTTTACAGCAGCAAATTTTCTTTATACCAGTCGATTGCCAAGCTGATTCCTTTCGCGAAATCGTACTCCGGATCATAGCCCAAAAGCTTCCTCGCTTTGGATATATCCGCATTGGAATCCCGGATGTCCCCAAGCCTGTCCGGCCCGAAATTCGGTTCCACTTCTTTTCCGAGAGCCTTACATAAATTATAATATACGTCAATTAAATATTCTCTTCCTCCCGCGCCAATATTGAAGGCATTCCCTCCCGCTTCACCGGAAGCAAGGCAGGCCCTTAAATTGGCCTCAATAACATTGTCGATATAAGTGAAATCGCGGGATTGCTTTCCGTCTCCGTTGATAGTAGGCACTTCTCCGTTTAACAGCATACGGATGAACTTAGGAATCACTGCGGCATATGCACCATCCGGGTCCTGCCTTCTTCCGAATACATTGAAATAACGCAGGCCGTAGGTATCCAGACCATACAGCTCCTTATACAGCCTTCCGTATTCCTCATCCACCTTTTTGGTCAAAGCATAAGGGGATAGCACCTTGCCTTCTGCACCTTCCTTCTTCGGAAGCTGCGGATGGTCCCCATATACAGAGGAACTGGAAGCATAGACGAATTTCTTCACTCCGTTTTGCCTGCAGGCTTCCATCATATTCAGTGTACCACGGATATTTATTTCTTCATACAAAAGCGGCATCTCGATGCTTCTGGGCACACTTCCCCAGGCTGCCTGGTTCATGCAGTAATCCACGCCCTTTGTGGCTTCCAGGCAAGTATCCAGTTCTCTGATATCTCCCCTTATAAAAGTGAACCTTTCGTTTGCCGTAAGGTGCTCTATATTCTCATATTTACCGGTGGATAAGTTGTCCAGACACCTTACCGCATATCCCATTCCTATCAGCGCTTCGCAGATGTTAGAACCGATGAATCCGGCTCCTCCCGTTACGAGAAAAACACTGTCTCTTTCAAATTTCAACTCTTTATATCCCATGTTTTTTGCTCCTTTATATTCTCCGAACTTTAATTCTTAACCATTCCACCAGCAATATGAAATATGCCGTATAGAATGCGGAAAATCCATAAATCATATACCGTGACAGCGCCATAATCGTAAGTGATACCGCAAATACATTAGCCGCTATCGCCAGAAGGGAAAGTGCCATCAGCCATGCACTGCCACTTATCCTTCCTTCATCGCGAAGTGATCTTCGTATCCGCCATATAGTCATGGCAATTGCCGACAGATAGAGAAGAAATGCTATCCAGTTTATGACAGGGTGTATTACCGCAATGCTCCGGATAAGTCCATACCCTGCAATCATCAGATAATCGGCAAACCACATGCCGAAGCATTTAGGCAACACGCCCGCGATAATCTTTCCTGCCATCTTGTCCGCCATCAGGTTTTGCGTAATATAATCGCTGGTCACCGTTTTATCGTATGTCTGATAAAAAACATCCTCTATCATTTCATACTTTACGGTGTCATGCCACTGCTCTATATGCTCCACCTTTTCCCGCCATGAATCGCCTGCATACTTGTAATTGGCCTGACGCGCTTCGGTAAGGTCGTACATTTGATAGAAAAAGGCCCGTGCCTCTTCATCCTTTATATTTTCCCCATCCTCTCTGTCTGCAGCATAGAGTATATTGGTCAGGGTATTTACCGTCCCATAGGTATTGTTAATAAAACGGCCGTTAAAAACTAAGTTGTAGCTCTTTACCGCCATCGATCTTCCAAAAAAAGCTACTGCTACGATAAGAAGCACCGCTCCCACAAGACGCAGCGTGAGAGTTCCGTTTTTTACTCTGACCACAAAAAGCTTCACACAGACGGAAACCGCCCAAAGCAAAAGAGTCACCATCATCTGGCTTCTCGTAAGAGACAGCAATAAGGCCAGTATAAGAGCAAGCCACACGGATTGTATTTCATCCGCGGATTCTTCTCCATCCGTTAATATTTTGAAGCATTCCAACAAAAATAAGGTGAAAAGAGGAATACACAGCGCTTCACTCATTACGGAATTCGTAATGAATAAATGCAGAGAGGAAAAGTATTTCGTAA
>JAEWPN010000207.1 GCA_023399455.1 Bacillota bacterium | reverse complement strand
TAAAATTTTCCTCCTTATGGGGAGAGTCCTTTGTTACGCTTTCAGTATAACTTGGTCTTTACGTTAGGCATAACAAGGTGGGGAATTTTCTCCGCCAAAAGTGGGTATTTTTATTATGCCATTCACATTATAATTGCAGGTTTTCCACAATGGGTATACACTACTGAATAGTAGTGATCGTCATACTCGATGTGGTAATTATCAGGAATTCTTGTGACTGTTTTGTAATCGCATACCGTGAAGCATCCGCCTGGCAGTGGTTTCATACACGGTTTGTCGTACTTTACAAATGCGTCGGCTCTTGAGTAATTCTTGTTTTGAAATTTCCTAGAGTTGAGGGTCGCTACTATTTTTTGTATGTCAGCGTTCAACTCTTCCAAAGAGATATAAATGTTCTCTTTGAGTTTTTCTACAAGATGGGTTTCAAGATAGCGCACGTGATTCTCCACGGTAGGTTTCCCTTTCGGTTTTCGAGGCGGTGGAGGGAGTACGATCGTATCGTAGAAATTTTCCAGATCAGAATAAGCAGACTGTAAAATCAGCTCATCCTTGGTATGCTTTGTAACAGCAGCTTTTAAATTGTCAGGAACAAGATACTTAGGTATCCCTTCATAGAATTGAAGTGCATGAACCGTTCCTGTCGAGAAGCTTTGCAACTTTTCATCTAAGAATGCTTCCGCATAGATATAGCTGCTAAGTCCCATCGTGGTTACGAATAAATGTACCTTCCGTATTTCGCCGGTTTCTGGATCCATTAATAGCTCTGGTTGGTCACCGACCCAATCGATGTACATTTTTTCTCCGGGAACGCGTTCCACTGCCATCTTGACATCACGCTTTCCAAAGTTTTGTTCTACGAAGCGGTTATAAAGTTCGTAGAACTGGGATTGTTCGTATCCATCAGGATGTTCCTGTTTGTATTCCATCCAACAGTAAGATACATTCACCTTACTTCCTTTGGAATGAATACGATTGAAATAGTGCTGGAATTCTGGTAGTTGGATGTCTTTGCGTTGTAGGTTCTCGGGTGGATAAAACAGCATCTCAACCTCAGGTGGTTCCATGGATTTTAGTTGCTCCAGGGCGAAACCCGAAGCATTGTAACGTTTTAGAATAAGCTGCACCGTTCCGGAGCCGATATGATATCGGTCTTGGATCACACTGATTGAGCACTTATTCTGGCGCATTTGAATCACGCAAATAATAGTGTTGTAGTCTTGCATTTGCATGCCTCCTTTCGTAGTTTGTTTTATGACTACGAAAGAACTATAACACGTTGAAAATATTTATGCAGTTAAAGCGGAAAGGCGTGCAGAACCGGTCGGAAGTGCCATGCAGTTGCTATCGGAATCGGCATGCAGATTGACCGGAATATGCAGCCAGTTCCTCGGTCGATGCCTGATACACCTCTTTCAGATCTTTGACAAAAGGTTTCAGATCCTTATAATTCACAAATCTGGTAGAGTAGCGTACCTGATGTACGATACACCTTTGGATCTCTGCTTTTGGAAAAACAGCTCCGATTGCATCACCAAATCCCGTCAGACCATCGACCGATACGATCATGATATCTTCCGTACCGCGGTTCTTTATTTCATTCAGCACACCAAGCCAGTATTTTGCACTTTCATTGCCACCTACCCACATGCCTATTACTTCTTTACGACCATTCAGGCGAATTCCAATGGCAACATATACGGCTTTTTTTATCGTCTGGCTGTCCTGTCTCACATGGAAGTGTACGGCATCCATGAAAACAATGGCATATTTCTTTTCCAACGGCCGGTTCTGCCATTCCTTTGCGATTGGAAGGATCCGGTCTGTCATGTGAGAGATCATTTCTGCGGAAGCATCTACACCATAAACGGATTTCAGATGAGCAGAAATATCCCTTGTAGTCATCCCTTTTGCATACATGGACAATACCTGATCTTCAATGTTCGAAATGTCTGTCTGATTCTTTTTCACGATCTGAGGCTCGAACTCACCTTTCCGGTCACGTGGAATATCAAGGTCAATGTCTCCTACAGATGATGTGACTGTCTTCTTACTATAGCCATTCCGGCTGTCGTCCGTATCCTTGTTCTGATAATCGTATTTGGAGTACCCGAGCTTCTGGTCCATTTCGCCTTCCAGCATTCCCTGAAGAGTGTCACCAAGCAGATCTTTGAGCATCTCTTGGACATCGCTTGCATCACTTGGCTGGTAATGCTCCAATAAACTGTTGATGAACGCCTTGCGTTCCGGTGAAAGTTTTCTTTGTCTTGCCATAAAAATATCCTCCTGGATTAATATTTATTTTAACATCAATCCAAGAGGATATATATGATATATCTAGTTTACACAAAATTTTTTACAGTCTCCGAATTAAAGCAATAATCAAAAATGATTCTTATTCAACAATAAAAATCATCAAGTAATATAAATTGAAATGATTATCTATAAAAGATTCACTTTAACCGGTGAATCTTTTTTTAACGGATATCCACTGTTTAGGTACTTAAATAATCAATACTGTAAATCCTTATATGGTATTTGTGGTATATATCAAACGACGTACGACTTCCGGTTACTTGAAATAGGGGTCAGATTTACCCAGTTGTCACGCCGTGATTTTGCTATTTTGGGGTATTTCCCGCTCCATTTTCCATCAAAGGAAACGTCTACACAAGCGATCAGGACATCCTTTATTCCATTCAGATCAATCCCGATGGTACTGTCGGATATATCCATATTGTACAGTTCTCGCATATGACTTTCAATGTCATTGGTAATCATGCCCTTTGCGTACATAGAGATGATTTTTTCTTCCATTTTCCTTGCCATAATAAACCTCCAAACTGAGTATTTTTATCTTACATCAGTTTGGAGGTTTATACAAACTTTGGGATACTCCCTTTTATATTTTTTGCACGCCGCGATCCTTTCACATAGTAAAAACAATTTTTATTAGAATTGTATTAGTTGAGTAATGTACTGGCGGCGCTTTTTCCAATTTCATTAATTACAATGGAGTGAAGTTTCCTTTCCGACCATTGCGGGTTCTTCCTGTTTGGATTGTGCGTTTAACACCTTTTCAGCTTTCCTATCACGCTGTGGCTTATTATAACACTCGTTTATGATTGAAATCGTAATATTCCCTTCACTTTGGGTTGTATAGGATAAGTAAAGAAATGCATAATTTGTTTGGTTTAGTCACTGATGGGTTGGGAGACGGATATATATTGAACAAGATTACAACAGAAAAAACATGTAGAAAAAGAAGGCTAACTGCTTTCGAATGATTTTCAATTAGGTTTTCTCCATAAGTATTTTGCTTAATTATACTTTGGCAAGTAGCAAGTTGCTGTAAGTTTATCAATATTTTGAGATATCCTATCAAAAACATGTGTCTGTTATATGATAAATCATCGAAAGGGGATTATATAAACAAATAAATATCAAATTTTTTTGTTTTTTTACAAAAAATACCAAATAATTTCATAAACATTGTAATTTGAAAGCCGCTATGATAATATTTTAACGAACAAATATTATACAAGAGAGGATTATTATGAAAAGTATTAAATCAAAAATGATAGTTTCAATTACAGCTTTAGTAATAGGAATTATTGTAGCAATGACTTTGGTAACGAAATTTTATTCGACCCAGGCACTAAATGATACCACGAATTCCATGTTAGTTTCTTTAGCTGATCGGTCTGCGGACTTAATAGCCAACAAGGTGGAGTCAAACCTGGAGTATGTTAGCGCAATTGCGTCTCGTTCTGAAATATTAAATAATAGTTTAACAATTGAGCGGAAACTAAAAAGTCTTGCAAATGTAATTGAAGAAAGAGACTATATCAAAATAGGCATTTCAGATATCAATGGACATATAATATTTAGTAATAGTACCAATGCAGACATATCTGAAAGGGATTATTTTAAATTGGCTGTTAATGGAACTGCGAATGTTTCAGATCCTTTGATGAGTTCAACAGAAGGTATTATCGTTGTCGTATATGCTGTTCCTATCATAAATGATGGAAAAGTAGTTGGTGTACTTACCGCGACCAAAGATAGTAATGAAATCAGTAATATGATTAATGAGATAACGGTTGGTCAATCGGGCAAAGCATTTATGCTTAATGCTGAAGGAGTAAAAATCGCTCATTATAATAATGAATTAGTTGAAAAAATGGACAATGATTTAGAAAACGTTAAAAATGACAGTGAATTGCTTGAGCTGGCCACACTGGAAGAAAAAATGATAAGGGGAGAGCAGGGAATTGGGGAGTACACTTATAACGGAGAGGATAAAGAATTGGCATATGCTCCTGTGAGCGGGACAAGCTGGTCTTTGGCAGTTAGTGTACTTAAAAGTGAGGTCTTATCACAGGTTGATCAATTAGTAAATATTCTGGTTACTCTGGCAGTAGTATCAATTATTGTTTCTGTTATTATAGTGTATGTAATAGCTAATCAATTTGCAAAGAATCTTCGTATGGTAACACAGTATATGATTCCAATGTCTGAGGGCGATTTTACGCAGGTAATTGAAGAAAATAAGTTAAAGACAAAGGATGAGATTGGACAAATGATGCGTGCCTTTAACACTATGCAGAACTCGTTAAGCGACATGTTTAAGCTGGTGATTGATAACTCTGAGAAAGTTGATGAAAATGCGGAGAATTTATCTCAGGTTTCAGGTCAGATGAATGAAGCTGTGGGCATGGTGAACGATGCTATTCAAGACGTTGCACAAGGAAGCGCGGTACAAGCGGAGTCAATATCATCTATTGCAAGGGATATGAATACTTTTTCTGGAAATATGGAACAAATTGTGTTAGATATTAAGGATGTAAATACAAGTACTTACGGAATTAAGACCTTATCAGAAAATAGTAATCAAAACATGGAAAGCTTATCTGAGTCAGTGAAAAATACGAATAATACCTTCGGTATATTCCGTGATAGAATAATTATATTAGGTCAGAATTTAGAACAAATAAATGATATTACTAAATTAATTAATGGTATCTCGGAACAGACAAATCTCCTTTCACTTAATGCGACTATTGAAGCCGCCAGAGCAGGAGATGCGGGAAAGGGCTTTGCGGTGGTTGCTGATGAAATCAGAAAGCTTTCGGAACAGTCTAAAAATTCTGCGGAAAGAATTAACGATTTAATTAGCAAAATCAGTGCAGGGAATGTTGAAATCGAGGAATCTACTAAATTATTGGACAAAGAATTTATGGATCAGACAGACGTAATAGATATTACACTTGAATCATTCAATGAAATAGTTGTTTCTGTACAGAATATTCTTCCTAAGATTAAAAATGTTAATGATTCTGCAGAAAGAATTAACGAGAAAACAAATTCCATTATGGGAGAATTGGATCAGATTTCAGCAATTTCAGAGGAATCATCTGCGGCAACGGAAGAGATAAGTGCTTCGATGGAACAGTTGTTCAGTTCCTCTGAGCAAATAGCTGAATCAGCTTCTAATTTACGTGATCGCATGGAGGAAATGATAAAAGAGACAAGAAAGTTTAAGCTTTAAAATTGAGCATATAAGGCTGTGATAATTGTCGAAAACGGTATAAGATGATGTATGTAAAAGCGGACGCCGCACCTGTGGACAAGCCGACATGAGCAGCGGAATATTTAGGCAAGTCGGGCATTCTTTTCTATCCTCTATTCAAGGTTATGTCATTAGATGTAATTGGTAATCGTGGTTTTTTTTTACCCGCACAGAAAAAGCAACGCAATGCAGGGACATCCCGAGCGCTGCCTTTCTCTGTATCCACGGCTTTTCAAGACCCATTGTGGAAGAGCCAATCTTCCTTCGTCCTGAAAACAACATTGTAGGAATGAAGGGCCGGGGAATAAATGGCATACATTTTTAATGCGGAATTGCCAATGTTAACTACATTATTCCATGTACCGGCCGGAATAATTATTGCATGGCCTGCATACACATGTGTTTGAATATCAAGGCATTCTTCGCAGAAACCCATGATTACTAATGCTTCTCCCTGCTCAATGTAAAGAAATAACGTTGAATTATAATATACATCCAACCCGGTTTCTACGCCGACTGGTACGGACATATGCGCAAATTGAATAGTTCTGGTAGTCCATCTTGTGGCAAAGAAATGTGTGTTATTAAGAACTTCTTGTCTTAAATTAATTATGTAGGGAATTGAGCCCTCACCAAAAGTGTTTTGGCTATCGGGTGACTCACAGGTGTTAAAGTCCATGTAGTTACTCCTTGATAGATTTGATAATAGTATTATATGAGTCGGTTGCACTAAGTTATGTAGGTTATTGATAACTATGACAGGCATTATTTAGATATGTATATACCACACATGACCAAGTTGCAAAATCTGTCGAATTGAATAATATAGTATTGGGCTAATGATTATGCTTAATACAATAATTATTGTTTCATCATAAACCCCTCATACTATGGAGAAAGGCGGCGTAACGTTCCTTTATTGCGCTGCCTTTTTGTGCTGTTATAGATATTATTCTGCAGTCAATTAATCTTTTTATATAAATTTCGTTATATTATATTTACTATTGATAAAAATGAACGCATATTGGAATTATTGTTAACACATGTAGGGGAACGACGTTTACGGAAAACCAACATTTTACGATTTTTAGTGTTAGCAGTTTCCAATTAGAGTGGCTAGTATAATCCCCATACTGTCAATGGACGGAGGAATGAAAATGAAGAAAATAGATTTGAAGGGAGTTTGGAACTTCTGCCTCGATAAAGAGAAAGAGGGAATTAAAAAGCAGTATTATAACAGAACGCTCGAGGATATCATCGACCTTCCGGCTACCGTATCGACGGCAGGGAAAGGAACGCCTTCCGGAGAAGAGAATACAGGGCATTTAACCGATCCATGGTTGTTTGAGGGATATACGTGGTATTCCAGAGAGGTGGACTTTTCAGAGGCAGAGGGAAAAGAATTCTTTCTTGTATTGGAGCGGACCAGAATATCTCATGTGTGGATAGACGAAGATTATGTGGGAAGCGCAGATAGTCTGTGTACCTCACATCGGTACCGAGTCACGCCTTATGGGAAGACTTGCAGAAAAATCACCATTATGATTGATAATACGTCCTATCCGGTAACGGGAGGACATATGACCTCACCGGATACTCAGAGCAACTGGAATGGAATTACCGGAGGAATCTATATAGAAGAATACGGCCATAGCTATCTGGACAAGGTCAGAATATATCCAAACGGGGCAGGGCGGTATATCGACGTGCGGCTGGAGCTGGAAGGTACAAAAGAGGAGGATTTAACCATTTTTGTATCCGGCGGCGACCATACCTATCCGACGGTTCGGCATACGTTATATCGGGGCGAGAACCGGTTTCGCTATTCGTTGGAGGAGACGGCGCAGCTGTGGAGTGAGCATACCCCCAACCTATATCGGCTGCATATGGAATTGTCACAGGCGGCCGGCGGAGAAGACCGGGAGCTTTATTCTTATGTCTATTCCTTTGGATTGAGGGATTTTGAGGCGGCGGGAAATTATTTTGAAATAAATGGTATGCGGACCTTTCTCAGAGGAAAGCATGACGGCATGATTTTCCCCTTGACCGGACATGCGCCTGCCGATGTGTCAAGCTGGCTCAAAGTGCTTGAAACAGCGAAACAGTACGGCATTAACCATTACCGGTTTCATACATGCTGTCCTCCGGAGGCGGCTTTTACGGCTGCGGATATGCTAGGCATATATATGGAACCGGAGCTGCCTTTCTGGGGGACGGTTACGGAGCCGGGAGAAGAAAGCCACGACGAGAGAGGGCAGAAGTATTTGATGGAAGAGGGCTTTCGTATTCTGGATGAGTTCGGAAACCATCCCTCCTTTGTTATGATGTCTTTGGGGAATGAATTATGGGGCAGTAAGAGCAGATTGAATAGAATATTGGGAGATTATAAGAAATATGATTCCAGACATTTGTATACTCAAGGCTCCAATAATTTCCAGTTTATGCCCTGCATATTGGAAAATGAAGATTTCTTTTGCGGAGTACGCTTTTCTAAAACACGGCTGTTCAGAGGTTCTTATGCCATGTGCGATGCACCTCAGGGGCATATTCAGACGATGCCTCCGGATACGGTATATGATTATGATTCGGTAATACGCCCGCCTGAAATAGAACAAGGGGACGGAGGGGAGAACTATGTGACCATTCAGTTCGGAACCGGAATAAAGACGGTAAAAATGGAAGAAGAGAAAGAGCTGATTCCCCGGGTTCCGGTGGTATCCCATGAAATAGGACAGTATGCTATGTATCCGGATTTTTCGGAAATCGACCGGTATACCGGTGTCCTAAAGGCAAGAAATCTGGAAGTGTTTAAAAGGAATATGGAGAAAAAAGGAATGCTTCCTATGGCCGAACGTTTTTTCCGGGCTTCGGGAAGATTTGCGGCAGATTGCTATAAGCTGGAGCTGGAGACGGCACTTCGCAGTAAGGAACTGGCAGGATTTCAGATTTTGGATCTTCAGGATTTTACTGGTCAGGGAACAGCGTGCATCGGTATCTTGAATGCTTTTATGGAGAGTAAAGGAATCATCACACCTAAAGAGTGGCGGCAATTCTGCTCGGAGCGGGTAATTCTGGCCATGCTGCCGGGACTGGTATATGAAGGGGGCGAGCAGATTGATTTAGGGATAACGCTAGCGATATTTCATCCACAGCCGGTTGTGGACCCTCAGGTGGAGCTTTGCATTTACAAAGAAGAAAAAAGCCTTGTCTCACGGAAAGAGGTCTCGTGGGGCGAATTTTTAAACGGAGTGTATGAGCTGGGCCGCATGACTGTTACCTTGCCGGAACTTGCGCAGCCGGAGAAATGGTCGATTCATATACGGCTGGCGGGAACAGAGATTGAGAACCGGTATGATATATGGGTCTACCCCAAGGAAGTACCGGCGCTTTCCGATAAAAAAGGGGATTCGGCTGTCATCGTTACAGGGAGTACAGAGGAAGCAAAACAGTATTTTGAGCAGGGACGAAAGGTTCTTTTATATCCGGAACATCTGGACGATACTAATTCCGTGTCCGGCACCTATTGCACAGATTTTTGGTGTTATCCGATGTTCCGCTCCATATCGGAAAGCATGGGCAAGCCGTTACCCGTTGGAACACATGGCCTTTATATCGAGAAAGACCATAAGGTATTTCAGTATTTTCCTACGGAATTCTATACAACGCCCCAATGGTATGACATGGTGTCTCATTCCCGGGCGCTGATACTGGATGCCAGTCCCGTGGAACCGATTGTGTGGACCATTGATAATTCCACAAGAAACCACAAGCTGGGCAATATGTTTGAACGGAAGGCAGGAGAGGGAAGACTGTTCGTATGTACCTGGGATTTGCGCAGGCAAAGAGACAGTGCTCCTGCCAGATGGCTGGAATACAGTATTATGAACTATATGGCAGGTACTGATTAATTTTCGAAGAAAGTGAGCGAAAATCCCGTGCAGATATCAGCAGGAGGTATGCATATGGCTATCAGAGAGATTAGAATGTTTGATGATCAATTTTACACAAAATAAGCAAACCGGTTGATAAGGTCGATGATCATATCAGAGAAATCCTTAATGATATGGTGGAGACAATGTATAGTACAGAAAATGGAGGCGGATTAGCCGCGTGTCAAGTTGGAATATTGCGTCGTTTAGTTGTTGCTGATATGGGACAGGGGTTATTAAAGTTGATAAATCCTCAAATTGTTGAATCCGAAGGAGAAGAACTTGTTATTGAGGGCTGCCTAAGCTATCCTGGTATATGGGGCAAAGTGTCTTTGTCACGAAACTGACCATTTAGATGGGATATTGTTTAGGGATAAAATAATTGAGTATGTGGATTATGTACCGGGAGATTAATCTTCTCCCGGTCTGTCTTTTTGAAGGGATTCGGGCCCTGGCAATGGTTCGGCAGGATAACCGTTGTTTTGCAGATCGGTTGTTAAAGATCCTGGGTTTTTAATATTTTGTTTGGATGGTGTGGCCTCCCAGATGCCGTGAGGTATGGTAGAGATGGATTTATCTTTATCAGTTGCTTTCATTTGAGTGACCTCCTGTTTTCTTGTTAGTATGTGCGGGAAAAGAAAAATTATGAGCATTTGAAACCCGTTATTATCCGCAACAAAAATATCAGGAAATTAATTGGAAACTTAGATATGATTATTCTGGAAGGAGGAATTAAGGATGAATGTATTGACTCAATTTAATGAAGCTATGGGGTATATTGAAAGGAATTTGATGTGTAATATTGAGTTAAATCAGATTTCGCACATTGCCGGTTGTTCAGAATACCATTTTCGCAGAATGTTTTCTTTTCTTGCAGGAATACCGTTAGGGGAATATATTCGCCGCAGACGCCTGTCAGTAGCGGGAATATTATTGCAAACTGAACCGGTAAAAGTCATTGATTTAGCGTTACAACTTGGCTATGAATCACCTGAAGCTTTTAGTAAAGCCTTTCAAGCGATGCATGGAGTAACACCATCTCAGGCAAAAAACAAAAATATCATCCTTAAAGTCTTGCCCCCAATGACTTTCCAATTAACAATTAAAGGAGGAATTGAAATGAATTATCGTATTGTCGAAAAGAACGCATTTTATATTGTAGGGTTTAAAAAGAGGATTACAATACAATTCAAAGGTATCAATCCGCATATGAACTCGCTGATACAGAAACTGACCCCACAAATTATTGCTGATCTGAAAAGCTTATGTGACATGGAGCCAAAAGGTATACTTAGCGTTTCTGCAAATTTTCAAGAGCGTACCGCAGAAGGCTCCGAGCTTGACCAGTATATTGGAGTTGCAACTTCCAAAACTGCTTCAAACGACTTTGACATCCTGCATGTCGCAGCCTCCACCTGGGCAGTATTCAAAGTGGTTGGTACTTTTCCGGATGCTATTCAGGATACATGGGCAAAAATATACGCCGAATGGTTCCCGACATCAGGATATGAATTGACAGGGGGACCTGAATTATTGTGGAACGAAAGTCCTGATACAAGCAGACCGGATTATAAAAGCGAGATATGGATTCCTGTTTGTAGAATGAATTGAGAAGTAAAGTTTCTTTTAATGTACACCGCATGAATTTAGATATCTGCCAAATTCACTTGATTCAATTAAAATATGATTAAACAGAAATGTTTGCAAATCTTCTTTCAGCCTGGTAAGAGCTATTTGCGGTGTTCTTCCAAGTTCATTTATGTCAATGGAAAGAATGCTTTCCTGTAAAGTATACAAAGATTTACGTTGGATATATGTTTTGGGATATCTGTATTCTTTCATCAATGCTTCTTTAGTGTATATCTGATAAGAAGCATAGTCTCTTAATGAACACACAATATTTAAAAGCTGGCTATCGGAGACATTAATACACTCATTCATTAATAATTGCTCTATGTCTCTGCCAATATGAAAAAACTCACGGTGCAACGCATCGATAATTTCAACCCCGCACTCAACTTCCTTGCTCCAATCAAATTTAAAATCGAACATTTCCTCTCCCATATTTTATGTATAACTAAAGTAACAGCATAATTATATATTACTAAAGTACTAGGAACAATAGTAAAAACGTAGAAGTTTAAGATAAATAAAGCGATAAAATTTATCAATACAGCATTTTGATAAAAATTGGGTCACATTATATCAGGAGCGAACGTGGTTAACATAATATGATAATCAGAAGCGGAATAAGCTTTCAAAGTTAGATGAGGGCGTAATATTTAGGTGTGTGAATGAGAATAAGATAAGATTTGCTGAAAGAGTAGAAGAAGCAAAACCATTTATTGATAAATAAATGGAACAAAAAAAGACCACTTAGAAAGTGATCTTTGTGCTGACCCCCAAAAGTTAGACCTAAAAATCTAACGATTGGAGGTCAGTATTTTATGTCCAAATATACTTTTGAATTTAAGAAAAAGGTTGTGATGGCTTATCTAAATGGAGAAGGAGGAAAA
>JAEWPN010000183.1 GCA_023399455.1 Bacillota bacterium | reverse complement strand
CCTTCTGTTCTGGTGCAATATCTTGCCATCTCATATGCTTCATCATCCGATACGTCAATGACTTCATCAAATACATTTAAATCGAGCACCGCCGGAGGCGCTACCGGCCCGATTCCCTGTATCTTATGTACTCCCGGTTTGCCTCCGGATAAGATGGGCGATGCAGCAGGCTCAACAGCAACAATTTTAATATTCGGATTCTTTTCCTTAAGAAAATGTCCTGTTCCGGTAATTGTTCCTCCCGTTCCTATTGCTGCTAAAAACACATCCACCTTTCCGTCCAAAGCTTCCCAGATTTCAGGACCTGTCGTACAATAATGTTTGGCAGGATTGTTGGGATTATCTCCTTGTCTGATATACACTGAATTTTCTGTTTCCGCATGTATCTCTTCAGCTTTCTTATTCGAACCGGGCATATAGTCTTCTGCTTTTGTTAAAACTACCTCAGCGCCATATCCCTTCAGTAGGCTGACTCTTTCTTTTGACATATTCTCCGGCATGCAGATAATAGATTTGTACCCCTTCGCGGCTGCAATGGCTGCTAAACCAATTCCCGTATTGCCCGACGTGCTCTCTATGATCGTTCCTCCCGGCTTTAATTCTCCTGCTTTCTCAGCGGCTTCAATCATATTTATTGCAATACGATCTTTGACACTTCCACCAGGATTATAACATTCCAGCTTACCAAACAGTCTTCCCTTTGTACCCAACTCCTTTTCAATTCTCTCATATTCCAATAACGGAGTATTCCCAATTAATTCTATCATGTTGTGATAAACTTTATTCAAATTAAAATCCTTCTTTCTGTATTTTCCACTTTATTCCGGCTCGCGTTTATCATTTTATAAGATATTGAGCAGCCTCGCCTATATTTCCCAGAGTCTCCAGATTATCAACCGCCTGAATAAATGCTTTTGCATTCTCTTTACCGATTACAGGAGTTGTAATTCTCTCAAATAACTCGTACTCTTCTTCCAGTGTTGTATTGTTCCTTGGATGGCCTTTGGGATATACTATTGTTTTTTCAAGTATAGTTCCGTCATTGAGTTCCACTCTCATCGTCATCTCCGGGAAGCTGCCTTTCTGAAAAACTGCAAAATTAGTGCTTGGAGTGATCGTCTCTCCCACTTCTTCAAATTTGGCAATCAAATCCAATATTTCTTTTCTTTCAAGCTGATCTTCCGTAAACCACTTTGCATCTGAAACCGGATTCAAAATATAGGCCGCAATACAGAATGCCGCATTGAACTGTGCATCCAATGTTGTTTTTGTCGAAGTAAGATAATCAGAACCGGTAAGTGTATTATATGGAGACAAGGAAATCTTCTTTACCTGATCTGCTGTAAACGGATGCTCTTTATAGATTGCATCAATAATTTCTAACGGTGTCTGCACCCACATATTTGCAGGCCAGTGTTTGATGTAAGTTTCATTGATCAGCCATCTTCCTCCTAAATCAAGGGTATACCAAGTCGGATCATCACTATCGGAAACCATGCTCCAATAACCGCGTTCTCCGTCAAGGTAATCTCGTCCGTTATCATACCCTGCCTCCGCGATCTTAGCCGCAAAAATACCGTTGGAAGCATCCGTTCCATGGGCAAAATGATAAATGTCTGATTTGGCAGGCCCCGCTGCATGAAGGCCGACCGCCACAGGCGTTACATATACCGTGGCTCCTATCGTCTGATTAAACCTATCCCCGTCAAAACCATATATTTTCGCAGCCGCAAGAGAAGAACCGAAGATTTGCCAACTGCTCAATCCCCATGAATGTTTTTTGAGATAAGCAGGGGAAGGCTGTACCGCCATGGCAATTCTTTGATATCCTTCATATCCTGCTACGACAGCTGTAATAAAATCCTTACCTGATTTATTCCTGGCTTCCGCCGTAGAAAATGCTGCCGCAATAACACCTGCGGAAGGATGCCCTGTCCAGCTGCAGTCCTCCCAATCGAGGACATCTGCCTGCGTGGCATTTGCGAAAGCCGCATCTTCCGCATTAATCTTTATGCCGGAGCCACCCCATACGGTAGCTTCCGGAGTACCTCCTTTATCTTCCGCTAATTTTTTAGCTTTTTGCGTTGTTCCGATAATATCAGACGCAATGGAGACTCCAACGGTATGGATTGTCAGTCTCTTTACCTGCTCTATCACCTCTGCCGGAAGATCTTCATACTTAACTGCCGCCAAAAAATCGGATAATTTCTGTGTATTTCCCATTATGTTTACCTCCATAGGTTAAATGTTAAAATCGTAGTCCATACTTGAATTTCTGAGGAAATTCAAGACTCTTTCATCTCTTGGTCTGAAGAAGAACTTCTCTGTGTCATTACTTTCTATGATTTGTCCTTGGTGCATAAACGTAGCTTTTGTAGAAACTTTTCTTGCAAATTCCAATTCGTGGGTGACGATGATCATCGTTGCGCCATCTTCAGCAAGTTTCGTAATTGTCTGAAGGACTTCGCCTACCAGTCCGGGATCGAGTGAGGAAGTCGGTTCATCCATAAGAATAACATCCGGATTCGTCACAATAGCTCTTGCTATTCCTATCCGCTGTTGCTGTCCGCCGGATAGCTGTGATGGATAATGATCCAGCCGATCTGCTAATCCTACTTTCTCTATGGCCTCTATTGCCATATCTTTCGCTTCGTTTTTAGAAATTTTTCTTACTGCCGTAAGTCCCAGCATTACATTTTCCAGCGCATTTTTATTTCTAAACAATCCGTAATTCTGGAAAACAAAACTCATTTTTCTTCGAATTTCAATAATTGTCTTTTCACTTACCTTTTTATAATCCGCATGAATATCTCCAATAGTAATTTCTCCTGCGTCAGGTTTTTCCAGAAAATCTATACATCGTAACAGGGTTGTTTTTCCAGAACCGCTTTGTCCCAGAACAACATTAATATCTCCTTTATGGAGGGTAAGGTCTACACCTTTTAAGATTTCCAATTCGCCGAAACTCTTATGAATTCCTTTTATCTTTAACATTTTGTCTCCATTTCTATGCCTTTATCGGATACCCTTTCCTGTTGCGCTCCAAATACTTAAATAATTGCTCGATCAGAATATTAATAATCAAATACATGAAAAAAATAACAATGTAGCACTCAATATATCTTATACTATCGGCAGCAGCCACCCTCGCTTCCCCTGTTATTTCTCTGATGGACATACTGAAGGCCAGTGATGTCATTTTTACAAGGCTAGTGACAAAATTACATATAATTGGTAATGTAGCATCTATGGCCTGTGGAATCACAATCTTGGTATATGCATGAAACGGTGTCATTCCGATGGTCAGCGAAGCCTCCATCTGGGACTTTGGAACTGCCACAAGGCCTGAACGAAATACTTCCGACAAAGACGGGATGGATACAAATGTAAACACTATATATCCATAGCTCATATCGTTTATATCATATACATTAAAAGGTATATTCAATGATATGCATATCTGCTTAATCCACAATGGCAAAAAATGATATAGCAAAAAAATAATAACAATCATCGGTATTGACCGGACAAACGAAAAATAAATTTGTATTATTTTGCTGAGTAGTCTCTTTGGCTTTAAGTTAACAATAGCCATAAAAAAAGCTATCGGTATGGAGAAGAGCAATGGCACCATAACTAATTGAAGTGTTTCCGGAATGCCTGTTGAACAGGCTATGATGGTCTTCCCTATAAAGTTCCAGTCAAGCATTTTTCCTTCTCCTTTTATTTCTTCCACCACTGCTATAATCAAATACATTTTCAAAATAATGCGAGAGCGATGTAATGAAAAGTGATAACAGCCAATAAATAATGATGAGTATAGCATATACCTCTACGGCATACCCGCCATGATGCTGTCCTATGACATAATTTCCCTTTCCGAATAAGTCCAAAAGTCCAATTGTGTAAGCCAATGCGCCTTCCTTAATCAACATCAGGATCGTATTACAAAAATTCGGAATTGCTGCGGAAAACATTTGTGGTAACAGTACATGGAAGAAGCTTTGCATTTTGGTCATTCCTATACTGGCTGACGCTTCAATCTGTGTCTTGTCCAATGACTCATAGGCAGCTCTGATAACTTCCGATAAAGAAGAAATACAAAACAAAGCTAACGTTATCGTCACATATTTTGTTCTATTCAACGTGTCCATTTGAATACCGAATAAACTGTTGATAAATTTGGGAAGTCCATAATATACAATAAATAGCAATACGATGGATGGAGTACAGCGCATGACTGTTGTATATCCATAGGCAAGCTTTTTTATGAATTTATTTTTACTGATTTTTGCTAACGCTAATAATGTCCCCAGCACAAGGCCTATCAGGAATGCTGAAATTACATATTCAAGCGTTATCTTGATCGCCGGAAAAATTATTTGAAAAAATTCCGGTATCTTATCATAATTAAATGCTTTCACACATCTGTCCTCCACACCGCAGCTCTCAATTGATCCTTATCTAAAATTCATAATTCCAAATATCATATCCAAAAAACTGCTCTGAAATTTCGGAAGCTTTCCCGCTGTCCTTAACCTGTTTTAATGTGTCAGAAAGCTTATTTACGAAATCCTCCCCGACATTCTTGGAAAACATAGGGTATGTATTCGCCAATGTAAACTCAGAATAGGAAATTTCAGTAAGGAACTGGTGAAGATCTCCATCTTCCGCGATTACCGTATTATCAAAACTCGGCTTTGTGAAAATACCCGCAGCATATTTTCCTGCTACAATTTCTTCCACGGAGCCGGCAACATAGGTGGAATCATCAGTAACTTTGATTTCTACCTGATTATCCGGATTATCTGAGTTATACTGTTTTACCACATAATACATGCCATTCCCTGCTAAAATAGGTGCAAGTTCCTTTCCTGATTTTGACAAATCAGTAAGATTTTTAATATCTGCATCCTCTGCACGGACTGCAAGAACAAGAACAGATGCTCCCAGAGGTTCTTCCGGAATCAAATACTTTTCCGCTCTCTCTTCTGTCCAGAAAGCATTTGTAAGTGCCGCATCATAGTTGCCTGCTTCGATTCCAATGTACGCATCATCATAAGATGTTCCCACATATTCAAAGGTATAATCCTCAAGCAAATCATCCACTGCTCTAAGCACCTCAATGTCATATCCCGAGGGATTACCGCTCTCATCTTCTCCTGATACGGGCCAGTTTCCCGTATTCCTGTATGCGAAGGTAATTACTTTCTGTTCCGTGGCCGAGGCTGCTTCTGCTTCTTCCGTATTTTCAGCATCTGCTGTGCCCTCCGTATTTGCTGGGTTTTCCGTATTTTCCGCGCTTTCTGTATTTGCTGTATTTCCGCATGCTGCTAACGTAAGAAGTGCCGCTCCTAAAATCACTGCTATTATTCTTTTTTTCATTTACTTTTCTCCTCGTATTATAAGTTTATAGACCTCAATCATAGAGGCTATAGACTTATTTTTTATGATATAGGTATTAGATGAATTGTTGGTCATCTTGTTATACCTACATTGTTAATAAGTTGCTTTATAGTC
>JAEWPN010000123.1 GCA_023399455.1 Bacillota bacterium | reverse complement strand
TTTTTCGCTCACATGGGACGGAATTGATTTAATTGAAAGTATGATTAGAAAAATAAAGTATGATAAGTAAAGAGAGTTATCGGGTAGAAATTATGGAATTTACTATTAGAAATGGCGATTTCAAACTGTTTTGCAGGAAGGAAGGGGAAGGAGCCCTCATATTGCTTATTCATGGTGTGGCATGTGACAGTGACTACTTCGATGAAGCGGTGTTTTTTCTTAAAAAGCATTATACTGTTGTTTCGTATGACCGGAGGGGATACAGCAGAAGCAGGCAGATTGCTGCGCCGGATTTGCTGGCTGGTGGATATTCGGTAAGAAGCCAGATGGAGGATGCGGCAAAAATTATAAAATATATGGACTCGGGAGCAGCTTTTGTAGTCGGCTGCAGCGCAGGCGGCATCATTGCGGCTGAGCTTGCCGGAAAATATCCGGAACTTGTGAGAGGCATTATTCTGCAGGAGCCGCCTCTTACATGGTCGATACAAAGTAAGAATGATATCAGTAAATGGAGAACGGAACTTAAGGATGCACTGGAGAAAAAACATATCAATAGTGCACTTATTTCGCTTAATAGAGCTATGGGGGGAACGGATAACCGGTCAAAGAGCAGAAGCCTGGAAAGCCAGGTTCAGAATCTGGAGAACTTAAAGGTTTTCCTTTTGGAAGAAATAGATTATTTTTTGGAATATGAAATAAGAAAAGAAGAGATCATGCGCCCTTGTGCGGTCATGGTTGGAGAATGTGATAAGGAGGGACTCTTTGCACGGACGGCAGAGTCCACTGCCGTTCATATGAATTGGAGGCTTATAAGAACTCCAGGATTTCATAATTTCCCTGCAGATCTTCCATTCGAATTTGCTGTAATGATAGTCGGTTTAATATCAGAAATGTGGCATTGGCGCAGTATCTGATCATCTGCGCCTCCCAAGCAGCAAATTCAATTTCTGGCTGTCTGCCTGCTTTTTACTGGAAATTGCAGCACACTGTTCAAAGTACAATTTTTGCATGGACTGAAGTTCACCGGAACTCGGCGGAACCCTCTCTAATACTGGTGGAACGTAGGCAGAGTCGTGCTCCTTCGCATATCCTGTTAAACAATCATATATTTCTATACATTTCATGCGTTCTTCTTGCGTAATTATATCAGGATAAATTTTTTCCCAACCATTTCCTTTTTGACAGGCAATCCTTGTCTGTGCAGCGCCGGCAGACAAGGAAATCCCTAATTTACATATATCCACCAGAGCCGAAAGCTGTTCCGGTATAATATCTGACTTAAAGTGGTTGGAGTTAAACAGGAATAGTAAATGCTGTGATGCATCAAATAATGCTGTTCTGCATTCCTTTATATGCTGTGAGGTGTTCATGGAATTCAAAAATGTGGTATTTATCTCATCGGCTTTTTTTCTAAGTTCGAGGACATTTTCTGCTGATATCATCAATCTCTCCAATCGCTGGTAAATATTAATTAATAATTTTTCTTAACATGATACTAATTATGTTGAAATAATTAGTATTTTTAAGTATACTCTATACAAAATGTTGCAAAAATGCAACTAAAAGAAAAAACATTTATTTCGTATGTTTTTTAGACAGGAGGGCAAGATGGGCAAAGGCGAACAAGGGAACTTCCCATTTTTAATACAGGATTATCTGGAAGCGATTTTGGAGAATTTTCATGATGGTATTTATATAACGGATAACGAAGCTAATACTGTATATTTGAATCATAGCTATGAATTGATCAGCGGCCTGCTAAAATCTGAAATGATAGGCAGGAATATGAAAGATTTGGTCGCCAGGGGAGTGATTTCAAGGAGCGGTACGCTGGCGGTTCTCGAGACGAGAGACACCTTTACTGCAGAACAGAGTTTCCGGACCGGAAAAAGAGCGATTATTACGAGTACTCCGATTTTTGAAGAGGGTAATAACAGTGAAAATATTATTATGGTTGTCACGATTGTACGTGAGATTACAGAAATCTATTCGATAAGAAGGGAACTTAGAAGAAAAGAGCAGCTGAATCGTACTTACCTGCAGGAAGTGGAACGAATACAGAGAGAAATGACGGGAAATACCGAAATCGTGGCTGTTGATAAGAAATCAATTGGTCTTATGCGAGTTGTAGAACGTGTTTCCATGGTGGACAATCCCATACTGCTGTCAGGGGATAACGGTGTTGGCAAAGAAAAGATGGCTGAATTTATCCATAAACATTCGGAACGCTCTGAGTTTTCTTTCTTGCGTATCAACTTTTCGGTGATACCGGAAGCGGAGCTCATGGGTTATTTGTTTGGAATCTATGATGAAAAAAGCGGTGAATACAGGATGGGGATGCTTGAAAGTGCAGAAAGAGGAACCATCTATATCGAGGAGCTTAGTGAAATCCCGCTAAAACTGCAGATTGTATTGCTTGAACTTATCAGAGAGGGAGCTTGCGTTCTTGGTGACGGGACGGTACGTAAATTAAATGTAAGGGTTATTGCGGGCAGCGTTTATTCTCTTGAAGAATTAAAGAGTAAAAGTATCATTAACAGGGAAATATTAGATATATTTTCATTGTTCCCTCTGGAAGTCGTTCCTTTAAGGGAAAGAAAAGAAGACATAGTCCCTTTGTTGGATTTCTTTTTGAATCAGCATAATAAAAAGACCGGAGAGAACAAAAAATTTGATCGTGACAGCTACAAGATCCTGCTTGATTATCATTGGCCGGGAAATGTTCTGGAATTAAAAAATCTCGTTCAAAGGGCCGCTATAATCAGCCCTGAGGACATTATCGGCCCGCAGGATTTGTTTATTGAAGAAAATATAGAATTTACGAGCAAGAGACAAGAGGAACTTCCGGAGAAATATGACCTGAAGGAAGAGATAGCACGTCTGGAAGCAAGTTACATGGAAAAGGCTTTTAAAAAGTATCGTAATACAAGGCTTGCAGCAGAAAGCCTTGGTATGGACAGTTCAACCTTTGTAAGAAAACGTCAGAAGTATGAGAAAGCCGGGCTTATGAAGGAACGGGGGAAAAAGGCTCTGAAATAGTATTGAGAGTTAATATAGTGTTCGCGAAGCTGCCGAAATAATCATTGAGTAATAAATTTGTTACAAACCAATGTCCGTATTGGTCAGGATATTTCTGACCAATACGAAAATTTGCCAATAAAGTTACCGATGACAAGTCATTTTGCACATTATTAGCTCTGTTTATAATCATGAAGAAAATCTTTAAGCGATTCTGCCGCGATGCTGAGATCATCGACACAAGGTAGGTATACGATACGGAAATGATCGGGTTTTGTCCAATGAAAGCCGCCGCCGTGTGTAAAGAGTATCTTTTTCTCTTTAAGAAAATCCAATACGAATCTTTCGTCATCCACAATATGAAATTTTTCGATATCCATGTACGGGAACATGTAAAATGCTGCTTTGGGCTTTACGACACTAAGGCCCGGGATATCTGCTATAGCATTGTATATATACTCTCTTTGCTCATAGATTCTTCCTCCCGGCAGCAGCATGTTTTTGGCATCTTCAAGGTTTTCCAGCGCAGTTGGGATTAATGATTGTGCCGGTACATTGGAGCACAGCCGCATGGAAGAAAGAAGATTGATACCTTCTATATATCCCTTTGCCTTGGATTTATCTCCGCAAAGACACATCCATCCACAGCGATAACCCGCTAAGAGATGAGACTTTGATAAGCCGTTAAATGACACGGTCAGTAAATCCGGCGCCAGCGAAGCTAACGCGATGTGCTCAAGTCCATCCATAACAAGACGATCGTAGATTTCATCGGCAAATAAAATTAACCCATGCTGCCTTGCCATTTCAACAATTTGGAGAAGAATCTCTTTGGGATATAGTGCGCCGGTGGGATTGTTGGGATTAATAACTACAATAGCCTTTGTCTTTTCTGTGATTTTGCTTTTCATATCCTCGATATCCGGATACCATTCATTTTGTTCATCGCATATATAGTGTACAGCGACTCCGCCCGCCAACGTAATGGAAGCGGTCCACAGCGGATAATCCGGTGACGGAACGAGTACTTCGTCGCCGCTGTTTAAAAGCCCCTGCATACATAATGTGATCAATTCGCTGACACCATTCCCGGTATATACGTCGTCCACAGAAACATCAGGCATATTTTTGCTCCGGCAATACTCTACAATTGCTTTTCTTGCGCTGATTAGTCCCTTGGAATCTGAATAGCCTTCCGTGTTTGTAAGGTTTTCCGACATACTTTTTATTACTGCGTCCGGTGCTCTGAAACCAAACGGCGCCGGATTTCCGATATTCAATTTGACTATTTTCTCTCCTGCCGCAATCATTCTGTTGGCTTCATCCATAACAGGTCCCCTGATGTCATAACACACATTGTCAAGCTTTGATGATTTTTCAAACATTCTCATAATAAAAACCTCCTAATATTTTTTGTGACAAAGAAAAAGCCCTAAGCGTAAATCTTTACGCTTAGGGCGAATATGCTAATATCCGTGTTACCACCTAAATTCAGGAAAACCTGCTCTCATCCACCACAATCATGATGTGTCCCTGTAACGTGGGAATACGTCGAAACCTACTAAGCATATCATCTGAAATGTGCCTTTGGGCTCCTCTGCTCCGGAACTGCTTCACCATGAACTCCATAAGGATTTTCACCAGCCATCCTCTCTCTGAAACTTCATTCATGCTTACTACTTTCCTTCATTGCATTTATCTTTATCATTAAGAGCATTTTAATTTCTTATAAGTATTTTGTCAATAGTCTATTTATATAAAAGCAATTAAGGCAGAAAGAACGCTTGTTCTGCAAACGTAAATAGTGTATACTTATCCCATTATAATGTTAAAAAATATTTCACATGGAAGAAGGTGTAAGCTATAATATATTTAAGCAGCTTCCTATTATCCGGAAAGACAGTGAATAATCCCAATATATATCCATATAATGTGTTTGCGGATAAACTGGATAAGTTATTTTTATTTAGTTCAATTACAATTTTATATGGCGATAATGCATCCGGAAAATCTACAATATTGAATATTATGGCAAATAAGCTGCAAATTGAAGGACAGGAATATGCCACCAGTAACAAATATGGAATCACGCCCTATTTCAAAAGGTTTATAGCGGAATGCAGTTATATGCTAGGTGAAGAAGAAAGTGGTATGCCGATTGGCAGACTTCCCGAAAGAAGCAGATATATTAAAAGTGAAGATATCTTATATGAAATAAAGAAAATACAACAAGAGCAGATTCTGGGAGATGGATATGTTTATGAACATATTAAGAGAGGGATGCCCAAAGAGCAGAGAGAGCAATTAAGAAACTCTGTAAAGATGAATGAACAAATGGAATATATGAAATTTGCGCAGGAAAAATATTCAAATGGAGAAACCACCTTACAGATGCTGGATGATTATATAGAACCGGATGCGCTCTATTTGCTGGATGAGCCCGAGGTATCGTTGTCACCGGCCAATCAGATATTGCTGGCTGAGAAGATAAATAAGATGTCCAGATTTTTAGGATGCCAGTTCATTATTTCTACACATTCCCCTTTTATGCTAGGGACATTGAATGCAAAAATATATAATTTAGATTCCAGAGAACTGCAAGAAACGAAATGGACAGAGCTTGAAAATGTAAGGTATTTCTATGATTTTTTTGAAAAACACAGGAACGAGTTTAAGTGATAAGATTATTAATGAAATGGTACCATCGTTTGACAAGGTCTTACACGCCCTGAACCATGATATTTGTTTGGTTTTCTGCGTTGTCTTCAATCGGCGTACGTCCAGTACGCCTTAATCATCCGCCTTGAAAACCAAGCAAATCTCTATGGTCAGGGTCGGAGAGT
>JAEWPN010000042.1 GCA_023399455.1 Bacillota bacterium | reverse complement strand
TGGTATGTTTGGCGCGAATAGACTGAGAATTAGAACTTCTTATATATTGGAATTCGGCGCAGGAGTCTTTTTGTTTTGAGCATATTGCCTAGAGACGTTCGCAAAAGGACCTTTTGACACCCTAATCCTATTACATAAAAAAAGTAACTGCCTTGCCGCTGTGGCAAAACAGTTACCCTATGAAATTTTCCCTGCAAATATCTTTTGCCCGTTCCTTATATGATGATGCAGACCATTCCACCATTGCTGTCGTTCACTATTTTCTGCATGGTTTCCTGAAGCTTTACTTGACTCTCTTCTCCAATCATCGCAATCTTCCCAGTGATGCCGTCATTTACAAGCTGTTCCACCGTCTTACCGAAGATATTGGTTTCCCACATTCCCTCTTCACTGGTGCCCGCGTCGGAGATATACCGGATCAGATCCTGCGCCTGCTCCTCAGTTCCAACGATAGGAGATATCTCCGTTTCAATATTCGCCCGTATCATATGGATGCTGGGACTTTCCGCTTTGATTTTTACGCCGAACTTATTTCCATGACGGATGATTTCCGGTTTATCCAAGGTGATTTCGTTTCTTTCGGGCGTTACCACTCCATAGCCTTTACCCCTGACCGAATCCACTGCATGAAGGACCTTTACATATTCTGTCTTCATCTTTGCCATTTCCCTCAGTACGGACAACAGCTGGTATTCGCTGGTGATATTTTCTCCGACCAAGTCGCTCAGCATTTCGTAATAGAACGAATCGTCCACATCCACCGCCACCGTTACGCAGCCGGTAGCCATATCGATTCCCTCCACCTTGCATTTACGCAGATAGTCACTTTCTATCTGAATTCCTCCGGATACCACGTCCTTTACACAACCAACCTGCCCTATAAGCTCTCTTATCTTCCCTATGATGTCGGCCTTCATCCTATGGGTATTTGGAAGCATCTCCACCCACTTGGGCATGTAGAATTCCACCATAGTAAGCGGGAATTCATATAGTATTTTTTCCATAATTCCATTAATATCTTCTTTTTTCAACTGCTCGCAGTTTACGGGCATTGCGCTGACCTGATATTTCCTGCCCACTTCCTCCGCAAGTTTGATGGCGCTTTCCGAATATGGCTTCTCCGTATTTACTAATACGATAAAGGGCTTATGTATTCTTTTAAGCTCCTGGATAGTCCTCTCTTCAGCCGGTAAGTAATTTTCTCTCGGAAGCTCTCCGAAGCTGCCATCGCAGGTTACGACGATGCCTATGGTCGAATGATCGTTAATTACCTTGCGCGTGCCGATTTCCGCCGCCTGCGTAAAGGGGATCTCCTCCGTCGACCAAGGCGTCTTTACCATCCGCTCTATATCTTCCTCCATATGGCCGCTGGCGCCTTCCACCATATAGCCTACGCAGTCGATCAGGCGGACATTAACATTGATGTCCTCGCCAAGGGAAATCTTTGCGGCCTCCTTAGGAATAAACTTCGGCTCCGTAGTGGTAATTGTTTTCCCGCCGGAGCTTTGCGGCAGCTCATCCTGTGCCCTTGTCTTTTCATGTTCGTCTGTCATATAGGGTAAAACCATAATATCCATAAAACGTTTGATAAACGTAGACTTACCGGTCCTGACCGGTCCCACCACCCCTATGTAGATTTCTCCTCCGGTTCTAAATTGTATATCTTTGTATAAATTATGTGTATGTGAAGCGTCCATAAAAAAAGTTTCCCCTTCCATATTTGCTGTTACAATATATGCAAGGGGAAAAAACATTATTCTTATTTAATTTTTGTAAATAACCTTTTTAAAGCTCTTCTTACCGCGCTTTAGGATTAGCCCTTCGCCTGCAAGCCGTTCCTTTTCAAAAGCAGCCTTGATATCCGCAACCTTCTCTCCGTCCACAGTCACTCCGCCCTGCTCCACCGCACGGCGCCCCTCGGAGCGGGAGGCCACGAGACCGGAAGCTACCAGCATGGAAAGAATATCAATCTTGTCTTCTTCAAAATCTTTGTCCTCAAGCTCCGCCGTAGGCATATCCGCTGCGTTTCCGCTTGTAAATAAGGCCTTTGCGCTTTCTAACGCCTTATTTGCTTCCTCTTCTCCATGTATCATCTTTGTCAGCTCATAAGCAAGAATTTCTTTTGCCCTGTTCAGTTCGCTGCCCTCCCATTTATCCATTTCGTCAATCTGCTCCAGCGGAAGGAATGTCAGCATGCGGATACATTTTAGGACATCCGCATCGGCAATGTTTCTCCAGTACTGGAAGAATTCATAAGGAGGCGTCTTATTGGGATCCAGCCATACGGCCCCCTTCTGCGTCTTGCCCATCTTATTGCCTTCAGAATTAAGAAGCAGGGTAATCGTCATAGCATATGCATCCTTGCCTAATTTACGCCTGATCAGTTCCGTTCCTCCCAGCATGTTGCTCCACTGATCATCCCCGCCGAACTGCATGTTACAGCCGTATTTCTGGTACAATACATAGAAATCGTAGCTTTGCATAATCATATAATTAAATTCCAGGAAGCTAAGCCCCTTCTCCATACGCTGCTTGTAACATTCTGCGGTAAGCATGCGGTTCACGCTGAAATGTGCGCCCACCTCTCTCAGCAACTCGATGTAGTTAAGCTCCATCAGCCAGTCGGCGTTGTTTACCATAAGCGCTTTTCCCTCGGAAAAGTCGATGAATTTGCTCATCTGTACCTTGAAACAGTCACAGTTATGCTGGATAATCTCCGGCGTCATCATCGTTCGCATATCGCTTCTTCCGGTAGGATCTCCTATCATACCGGTTCCTCCTCCGATAAGCGCAATAGGTTTGTTGCCCGCCATCTGCAGTCTTTTCATAAGGCAAAGTGCCATAAAGTGACCTACATGGAGGCTGTCGGCGGTTGGATCGAAGCCAATATAGAAAGTGGCCTTCCCATTGTTGATCAGTTCCTTGATTTCCTCTTCATCCGTAAGCTGTGCGAGAAGTCCTCTCGCCTTCAGTTCGTCAAAAATAGTCATTTTTATTTCTCCTTTCAGTTCCGCTTCCTTGGCGGATAAGACGGGAACCATTTCACCGAATAAGCAGACTCGAAAGCTTCGCTTCCGAGTTCGCGTTGCTCGTCGGATACAAATTTTATATTGTGCTCATGCGAGCATGGCACAATATAAAATTTGTATCCGACTCTGCTTATCGCGCAAAGAGACCCCGTCCTATAAACACATAGGACGAGGTCTTAAACTCGTGGTACCACCTAAATTTGCCGACAACTCGCGTTGTCCACCTCCGCAAGTACGGTTAAAATATTTTTTAACGATACTCCTCCTCCATAACGCGGGGAAACACGTCATGGCCTACAAGAAATCCCTTTGAAAACTCTTCTCTGATTTCCTTCTGCCATGCAGCTCCCAGATGTATTCGTAAGCAATTTCCCTTGCACCTCTCATCAACCGGTCACTTTCTGTAAGTTATCATCGCTTACTACTTGTTCTGTTCATAGCCTTTTGTTCTTAAATTATCTGCATTGTATCTTACTTTTATGTAAATGTCAATACCATCAATTAACAAGGTCACACAGTTTTTATTTTTTGTCCTTGAGCTGAAGCATTTCTGAAAAGGTATTTCCCTTCGGACGGATTGTCTTCGGATCGGCGAAGAAATCCTGCGCAAGCTTTACAATAGTCGGGCTAAGCGCTATCAGCGCTATCAGGTTGGGAATCGCCATCATTCCATTGAACAAGTCCGCAAGTTCCCATACGATATCCACTTCCACCACGCAGCCGACGAACACGAAGATCACGAAAATCACCCTGTAAAAGAAAACGACTTTAAAACCTGCAATATATTCAAGCGCCTTTTCCGCATAGTAATACCACGCGATTATCGTAGCGAAAGCGAACAGTGCAATACCGACGGACACGATATGGCCGCCGCCCGGAATAACGTTCTGGAATGCTGCGAGGGAAATGGCATTGCCGTCCATGCTCTCATCGTGCCATAAGCCGCTTGTAATAACGACTAACGCCGTCACTGTACACATCACAATCGTATCGAAAAAAACCTCGAAGGCTCCCCAGCACCCTTGACGGGCCGGATGATCCGTATCGGCACTGGCATGTGCGATAGGCGCGCTTCCCAAGCCCGCTTCGTTGGTAAATACCCCTCTCGCCACACCGATGCGTGCAGCATACAGCATGGTACTGCCTGCAAATCCACCTATCATCGACGTTCCTGTAAACGCATCCGTCACGATCATTGCCAACGCTGCCGGAATCTTAGCCGCATTTATAATCAATACGATTACTGCGGCGATAATATACATTCCCGCCATAAAGGGTACAAGAAATTCCGCAACACCGGAAATTCTCTTGATGCCTCCGATAATGACAAGACCCACCAAAGCGGCCAGCACGATTCCGGTAGCATAGGTAGGCACATGGAACATCGTATCCAGACTACCGGATACGGCATTAGCCTGCACCATATTTCCTACTCCGAAGGAAGCCAGTACGGCAAACGCACAAAAAGCGACGGCTGTCTTCTTCCATCCAAGCGCCTTGCTGATATAATACATAGGACCGCCTACATACCGTCCCTTTTCATTTTTCTCACGGTAAGCCACCGCCAGGGTGGTCTCACAGAACTTCGTTACCATACCAAGTACGGCACATACCCACATCCAGAAAATGGCTCCAGGTCCGCCTATACTGATAGCGATGGCAATACCTACGATATTGCCCGTTCCTACCGTCGCCGCCAGCGCGGTGCACACTGCCTGAAAAGGAGTAATTGTTCCGTGCTCCTCAGTTTCCTTCTTTTTAAAAATGGTTTTCAGAGTATTTCCCATCACCGTTCCAAAACGGGTAAAAATCATCCCCCTGGTGCGAATCGTCAGAAAGATTCCGGTTCCCAACATTAATATGAGCATAGGAATCCCCCAAATAATGTTGGTATTAAGCCATTTTATTATGTCTAACATTTTAGTCCTCCCTCAAAACAGGTTTTTTATTTTACGTCATTTATTTACCACTAAGCGCATCATTGCCTGATTGAGGCCATCCACGGTCAATTTATACATTGGGAATAAATTTTTTATTACAGTTTCCGCTTCTCTCCACGGTGCTTCTCCGGGAGCCATCTTCGGATTCATCCACACTATTTTCTTATAATTCTTTTTCATGAGCAACAGCCAGTCCATACCGGATAATCCCCCGTTGGGACCTCTGTAGTTGCCGGATGTAGAATAAAGCTCCTCCGGCGCCATGGCGGCATCTCCCACGATAATCACTTTATAGTCGCTGTCCAGATTACGGAACATCCATTCCGTATCTATCCAGTCTCCGTTCTCGCATTCCGGCGTCTTATACAGCTTGCTGTAAATACAGTTGTGAAAATAATAGGTCTTCACATCCTTATAATGGTTGGACTTATGTACGGACTGGAACAGTTCGTTCAATAAGGTGGTATAGGGAATCATCGTTCCGCCCGAATCCATTAAAAGCAGCAGCTTCACCGCATTTTTTCTCGGCTTATCCATAACGATCTGCAGACAGCCTCCATTATTGCATGTCTTATGGACGGTTCCGTCGATATCCAGTTCCGTCTTCGGAATGTCCAGCCTGGTGGAAAAATGTCTGAGCTTTCTAAGAGCCAATTGGAACTGTCTGTTCTCAATAACCTTATCATCGCGAAAATCTCTGTATTTTCTTGCACCGATCACCTGAAATGCCGACTGGTAACCGGTAGTGCCTCCAACCCGGACTCCGCCCACGTTTCCTCCCGTATTGCCAAAGGAGGTCTTGCCCATCGTACCGATCCAATAACTTCCGCCGTTGTGCTCGCTGTCCTGATCCTTCAGACGCTGTTTGAACTTTTCTTCCACGTCGTCCTTGTCTATTTGAAGGTCTTCCCCCTGATTCATCCAGTGCTTTTCTTCTTCGTGCAAAAGCTCACTCATTTCCGGCTTGTCCAGCCACCTGAGCATGCTCGCGGTCACTTCGTCCTCCGACTTTATTCCTTTAAAGCATTCTTCAAAAGCGAGGTCGAATTTATCGTACTCCGTCTCGCTTTTTACGAGAATCATTCTCGCAATATAATAAAACTGCGTAAGGCTGCTGTTACAGAGACCTTTATCCAGCGCCTCCTGCAAGGTCAGCCATTCGCTCAGTGTAATATTCAGTCCCTTAGCCTTTAACGTATCAAAGAATCTGCCAAACATATTGTTCTCCCATAAGGCCTAGTACGACGTTCTGTAAGTACTAGTTTCTGTCCTAATTCACTCTTTCCCTTACCGTCTGCAAATCCTCGTCCTTTTTTACCATAACTCCAATAAAGGGCAGTCTGCTTTTCAATGTATCTAACGGGATGCCGCCTATCTGAAGGGCATTAATCCAGTCGATGAGCTCCGAAGTGCTGGGCTTTTTGCGGATGTCCTTTATGGAACGGAGCCAGTAAAATACTTCCATCGCATTTTTCAGCAAATTATCCTCGATATCGGGAAAATGAGTTTTCACGATTTCCTCCATCAGCTCCTCATCGGGGAAATCGATATAGTGAAAGATGCACCTTCTTAAAAATGCATCGGGAAGCTCTTTTTCCGCATTGGAGGTAATGATTACAATAGGCCTTTGTTTAGCCTTGACGGTCCGCTTCGTCTCGTGAATATAGAACTCCATCTGGTCAAGTTCCCATAGCAGATCGTTAGGAAACTCCAAATCCGCTTTATCGATTTCATCGATTAAAAGTACTGCCTGCTCCTCGCTTTCGAATGCCTCTCCCAGCTTCCCCAGCTTAATATAGCGGGCGATGTCGTCTACCCCCTCTTCACCGAACTGTCCGTCATAAAGCCTTTGAATGGTATCGTACACATACAAGCCTTCCTGGGCCTTCGTGGTGGACTTAATATTCCATATGATCAATTTCCTGCCTAATGACTTCGCTACCGCCTCAGCAAGCATTGTCTTGCCGGTTCCCGGCTCTCCTTTGATGAGGAGAGGCTTTTGCAGCGCTACAGCCACGTTCACGCTGGCCATCAACTGCTCGGAAGCCACATATTCCGACGTGCCGGCAAATCCTTTGTTCTGCTCAATCATCTTTTACTCCCATCCTTCTGAAAAAGCGCTTTCCAGCTTCTTATCTCTAATCATCAGTTCCTTTACTGCTGCGTCCGCAGGCTTGCCGCTAAAGAGCACCTCATTTACCTGCTCTATAATCGGAAGCTGGACATCGTATTTCTGAGCGAGAGCAATCGCCGCTTTTGCGGAATAAACACCCTCTACTACCATCTTCACTTCCTCCATGGCTTCCTCCATGGTATATCCCTTACCTATCAAAATACCTGCTCTGCGGTTTCTGGAGTGCATAGAGGCACAGGTAACGATCAGATCACCGATTCCGGTCAAACCGCTGAAGGTTTCAAAACGTCCTCCCATTGCCATACCGAGCCTGGAAATCTCCGTGATCCCTCTGGTAATGAGCGCCGCCTTCGTATTATCTCCATAACCCAGACCGTCTGCGATACCGGCAGCAAGAGCTACGACGTTCTTCAACGCTGCACCAAGCTCAATACCAAGCACATCAGGACTGATATACACGCGGAACACTTCATTCATAAATAGATTCTGCAAATATTCTGCCGTTTCTTTTTTATGCGCTCCTACCACGATAGTCGTGGGAATCCCCCGTCCTACCTCCTCTGCATGGGAAGGGCCGGACAACACGGCTACGGTAGCCTGAGGGATCTCTTCCTCGATAATCTGAGACAGCGTCATAAGGGTATTCTCCTCAATACCCTTCGCCACATCCACGATAATTTGTCCCTCGGCAACATATTCCTTCATCATACGGGAAGTGCTCCTTGTATAAGGAGAAGGAACCGCCAGCACGAGGACATCCTTTCCATTTATCGCAGCTTCCAAGTCCGTGGTAAATACCATATCATCCGGCAGCTTCACTCCCGGCAGTTTATCCTTATGCTCATGCTTTTCTATCAGCATCTCGATTTCCTGCTCTACAATAGACCATACAGTAACCTTATGTCCGTTTTTATGCAGCAATACTGCCAGTGCTGTTCCCCAGCTTCCGGCCCCGATTATGCTTACGTCCGCCATCCCTCTTCCTCCTACATATTATTATTTTTTAAAAAGATATGTTTTTCTCTCTTCCCCTTTTATAAGACGCTTTATGTTTTCCCAATGCTTATAGTATGCCATTATCGTTAAAAATAAAGCAATCCCATACATTTCAATCAGTTCCGCCTGTGTCATACCCCCAAACAGCCCTAACTGACCGGATACTACAATCTGAATGATGAATGCAGCATATACCAGAAGAGAGCCCAAGGATACATAATGAGTGAGCAGAAACGCGCCGAAAAACATGATTACGCCCACCGGTAAGAAGGTCGGATGAAAGGATAAAATAAGTCCCGCCGTTGCCGCGATTCCCTTTCCTCCTTTGAAGTTCAAGTAAAAAGGAAAATTATGTCCCAGTATAGCCCCTGCCGCCGCATATATCTTCAGCAGATATACCATATCCGGATGGGATTTTTCAAATAAGAGCGTACAGATTGCTACCGCAAAAATACATTTGACCACATCCCCTGCAAAGACAATCAGACCCGCCATCGTTCCAAGCACCCTTAAGGTGTTGGTCGTTCCCGCATTTCCGCTGCCGTGCTGCCTTATGTCGATGCCTTTCATTTTACCGTAAATATAGGCTGTCTGAAACAGTCCGAACAAATATCCGATTGCTAAACATACGATTCGTTCCACTTCACTGATTTTCCTTTCTCTCTCTTATAATAAATTTTAAAGGCGTCCCCTTAAATCCGAATGCTTCCCTTATTTTGTTCTCGATATAACGAGTGTAGGAGAAGTGCATCAGTTCCTTGTCGTTTACAAAAATAACAAAAGTAGGGGGCTTTACCGCCACCTGAGTGATATAATACAGGCGAAGACGCTTTCCCTTATCCGAAGGAGGCTGCTGTAACGCTACCGCCTCCGCCATGATTTCATTCAGCACGCCGGTAGAAATTCGCATAGAATGGTTCTCATTTACGATATCGATAGTCTCATAAAGCTTCGGAAGCCTCTGTCCTGTCACGGCGGAAATAAAGATGATTTCCGCATAAGACATGAAAGACAATACCTCTCTTACCTTATTGGTAAATTTATTTAATGTCTTGTTGTCCTTTTCGATGGCGTCCCATTTGTTTACGGCGATGATAACTGCCTTGCCTCTTTCATGGGCAATGCCTGCAATCTTGGCGTCCTGCTCCGTCACGCCCTCCACCGCATCGATGACTAATACCGCAATATCCGCCCTCTCCACAGCGCTGACCGTACGGACGATCATATATCGCTCCAGCTCTTCTTTTATCTTATTCTTCTTCCGAAGCCCTGCCGTATCGATAAAGACATAATCTCTGCCGTTATACCTTATATCTGTATCGATAGCATCCCTCGTCGTTCCGGCGATATCCGATACGATAACGCGGTTTTCTCCTACCAGTCTGTTAATAATGGAGGATTTTCCTACATTAGGCTTTCCTACGATGGCTACCTTGATGCGATCATCCTCTTCCTCCTCCGAAACGTTCTTGTCGAAATAGGAAGTCACCACATCAAGCATATCACCGATTCCTGTACGGTTTGCTGCAGAAATCGGATGCGGATCACCGATTCCCATATTATAGAACTCATATACATCCGCCATGTACTTTTCCGCATGATCCACTTTATTTACCACGAGCACGATAGGTTTTTTCGACCTTCTGAGCATGTCTGCCACCTTCGCGTCCGCATCCACCAATCCTTGCTTAACGTCCACCATAAAAAGAATGACATCCGCAGTCTCGATAGCTATTTCTGCCTGCTCTCTCATCTGAGACAGTATAACGTCATTACTGTCCGGCTCAATACCGCCCGTATCGATTAGTGTAAATGACATATCCAGCCATGAGACATCCGCATATATCCTATCCCGGGTAATTCCCGGTGTATCCTTTACAATTGAAATCATTTCTCCAGCCAACACGTTAAACAGTGTAGATTTACCTACATTCGGCCTTCCTACTACAGCCACGATAGGCTTGGTTTTTCTTTTTCCCATTTTTATTAACCTTGCTCCTTCCAGTCCGGCCGGATGCCGGGCTTGCCTGCACCCCGCAGACGTTCTAACCAATGTTCAGCAGAGCATCTACAAAGTCGCGTCCGCTTGATTTTACAATATCTATCTTTACTTGTAAAGCCCTTTCCAAGTCCGCCACCGTCATATCGTCCAAAAAAACCTGCTCGCCGCTGCGCAGTACATTCTGCGGTAAAAGCAGCCTCTCACCCAATTCCTTACCGATAAGCTGCTTTTTAATATCCTGACCGGTAAGAAGTCCTGAAACGGTGATTCTTTCCCCAAAAAATTCATTGGTAATGGGATATACCCGGGCCTCCAGAAAGGGAAAGGCTTCTTCCATTGCTTTCGACATTTCTGCAATATAAGGATATGCTAAAACGCCGGTAGCAAGGGATATTTTTTGTTTTTTAATGCCATCCCAATGCTTAGATTTCCCTTCTTTTGCTAAAGCCTCTTCGAATTCCGTCAGAAGAAGTCTCAGCATTCCCACTCCGTTTTCAAGCTGCAGATAACCGTCGTAGCACTCCTCCGGCGGCAGCCTCTCCTCTGCCAGAATATACCACTCATCGCTGGCATGGATAAAATGTTTACCGTATTCCGGATATAGCTCTTCCTGCCATTTCCTGACGAGGGCAATGACCTCCTTCGCATCCTCTTTGGTAAAAGGCTCCAGAGGGTACAACCCCTTCCTATACCTGGAAAGCCCCACCGGCACTACGGATACGCTCTCCAAATACGGCAGATACTTGGCGAGATCGGAAATGCTCCTTTCAAGCTCCTCGCCGTCATTTACTCCTTTGCACAGGACGATTTGTCCGTTCATCACAATTCCCGCTTCATAGAGCCTGTCCGTCTTTTTTAACGCTTCTCCTGCAAAACGGTTATTCAGCATCCTGCAGCGGAGCTTGGGGTTGGTCGTATGGAAGGAAATGTTGATAGGTGAGAGATGATATTTAATAATCCTCTCGATATCATGCTCAGTCATGTTAGTCAGGGTCACATAATTACCCTGTAAAAAGGACAGCCTCGAATCGTCATCCTTAAAATATAAAGTTTCCCTCATCCCCTGCGGCATCTGGTCTATGAAACAAAAGATACATTTATTGCTGCAGGAGCGGTAATCATCCATAAGTCCGTTTTCAAATTCTATCCCAATATCTTCTTCATAGTCCTTATCAATTTCCAGCAGCCATTCCTCTGCGTTCTTCTTTTTTACCAAAACTTCTATATATTCATCCTGAATCAAATACTGATAATCAAAAATATCCTTAATGTTCTCTCCGTTTATTGCAAGAAGCTCATCTCCGGGCTCTATTTCCATTTCCTGCGCGATGCTTCCCGCAAGAACATTTTTAACGATATGCCTGTTTTCTTTCATCCATTTACTCCTTTATCTACTTATTCTACTAGAATTTCCTTGACGTGTCACTACCGGAATGCTATAAAATAGGATAGGATTTATTTTATAAAAGCACAATTGGAGGTTATCATGCCTAATTTACGTGAACTTGAATCGGCCATCCCGGTTGCCCCATTAAAAATTATGGCTGCTGATTCTGCGTTAAAGCTCGCAGACAGTGTCAACCGTTATCTCGTAGAGTTTCGCCGGAGTGTAAATAATCTTGCGAAAAACGATCCGGCATTTCAAGGATATACCGAGCACAATTATTTAACAAATGCGGTATGTCCGCGCTTCGGCTCCGGAGAAGGAAAAGCCGTTTTAAACGAATCGATTCGCGGCAAAGATTTATTCATCATTACCGATGTCTGCAATCATAGCGTTACCTATAAAATGAACGGTTATATCAACCACAAGTCTCCCGACGATCATTATCAGGACTTAAAGAGGCTTATTTCCGCTGCAAACGGAAAAGCCCATCGTATTAACGTCATAATGCCCTTCCTTTACGAGGGCAGACAACATAAGAGAAACGGTCGCGAGTCCCTGGACTGCGCCTATGCTATCGAGGAACTAACCAATATGGGCGTATCCAACTTCATTACCTTCGACGCTCATGACCCCCGCGTGCAAAATGCAGCTCCTCTTTCCGGTTTCGACAATTTTACGCCGCCTTACCAGTTTGTAAGGGCTCTCCTGCGAACGGAGGAGGACCTCATCATCGATAAATACCATACGATTGTTATCAGCCCCGACGAGGGGGCGCTCGACCGTGCCGTATATTTTGCTAATGTTTTGGGCGTGGATACCGGCATGTTCTATAAGCGGCGTGACTACTCTACCATCGTAAACGGCAAAAATCCTATCGTGGCCCATGAGTTTTTAGGGGAAAATATTGACGGAAAAGATGTGATTATCATCGACGACATGATTTCCTCCGGAGGAAGCATGATCGATACCGCAAAGCAGCTCAAATCCATGAATGCGAAGCGGGTATTCATTTGCTGTACTTTTGGCTTATTTACCGACGGACTGGACGCCTTTGACGAGGCTTATGAAAAGTGCTATTTCGACAAGATCGTTACGACCAACCTCACCTATCAGCCGCCGGAGCTGTTAAGCAGACCCTATTACGTGGAAGCGGATATGAGCAAATTTTTAGCCTCAATTATCGACTTTATGAATCATGACTCCTCTATGTCTAATGTGCACACTCCTACGGAAAAGATTCAAGAACTGCTTTTCAAATACAACAACCGCGAAGAATTGCTTCTGTAACTGCTGTAATTAAAAATGACGACAACGAAAAACCCCTGTATCAGCTTATGAAACAGGGGTATTTTTAGTTATTTTAATATTTCTTATAATGATACATCATTTAATAACGGGAACGTTAAAATCACCTTAAATAAATCTCCGTCCAACTGTATTTCAAATTTTCCATTCTGCGCTTCCGTCAGGTTCTTAGCAATGGATAAGCCTAAACCGCTTCCCTCTGTGCTTCTTGCCACATCACCTCTGATAAAGCGCTCGGTCAATTCATCCGCATTGATGTTAAGGGGCTGTGCAGAAATATTTTTAATCGCGAATTCCACATATTTCTCCCCCTCTTCGCCTGTCCGTTCCGTTATGTCCATATATATTCTCGTACCCTCCAGCGCGTACTTAAAAATGTTATTGAGCAGGTTCTCCACGACCCTCCATATTCTTCTGCTGTCCGCCTCTATATACATCATATTTCCCGGCGTATTCAGAACAGGAGTTAAGTGCTTTTGTTCGAATTTCTCCGAGAATTCCCCAATCGTCTGATTCACCAGCTCCACGAGATTGATCCTTTCCCATTCCAGAGAAATATTGCCGGAAGAAATCTTAGAAGCTTCTACCAAATCGTCAGTGAGCTGCTTCAGACGCTGGGACTTGGAATCCAGAACCTCCACATATCCTTTCACCTTCTCATTTTCAATATTCTCTCTCTTAATCAAGTCTACGTAATTGATGATAGATGTAAGGGGTGTCTTAATATCGTGAGATACGTTAGTAATCAAATCCGCCTTTAACCTCTCATCCTTCATACTCGTTTCCACAGCCGTACGGATTCCCTCTCCGATACTGTTTACCGCCTGCGCCAATACCAAATTATCGCCATGGAGACCCGTTTCATCCACCTTGAATTTCAAATCGCCGTCCTTTATCTTTTTGATAGCTTCTACGATTCGCTGCCTGCTTTTCGCATTGCGGTAAACGAGAATGCCAAAAGCCGCATCGGCACATAATGCCACAACGATTCCTTTTGCTCCAAGCATAAAAAGCAAAAGATTCACCGCCAAAAACACCGCATAAGGAACCCAAGTCTTTATGATGACCGTTCCATTGTCATATAGATTCCAAACAACCTTTTTCCCTTTCGCAATGCCCTTGCAGGTGAGGCTCTCCGCCCATAGATTATCCGCCTTCAGCCTGCGCACCATGCTGTAATAAAATTCGGTGAACAATAGTTCGCAAATCAGCACTATCGCACCGGCCGCCACTTTGAACCACGTAGTATAATAGTATTCAAAGGACATGGAATCATAGACATATGTGAGCGCTATAATAATGCCTCCTAATAAAACAATCGTACCAAGCACCGAAAGCTCCGTAGGAATAAAATCAATTTTCTGCAACCGGATGACAACATTTCCATTCTCGTCTCTGACACGCCCCGCTCCAGCTGTCAAAAAGATAAACAGCGCCAGATAGAGAACGAGAGCGGCCGCCGCGAAGCCGATTAGCTGCCAGTAATAAGGTATATAACCGGTATATCCATTCAACCCCTGAATATACACATCGCTTACCGGATATTCGGTATCCACGCCTATCCAGACCTTTATCGTTTCCGGATAGGCATATTCGTAGGAATTGAACACATGCCGCACCGTCTCTTCCTTTACCAGCGTATTCGTAGTATATTCCATATCGGCGGGACTGAAATACAAAAACCTCCCATAGCGGGAAAACTCCTGCGCAACTTCCTTTTCCGACAAGCCGGCTGCCTCGAGATTGGTATAAACCTCCTGACGGTCTCCGATAGTTTTGATAATATAATATCTAAGATTAGAATTCTCCAAATCATAAAAATCATTGTATGTGAAATAATCCTGATAATTGGAATTCAATTCAGAAGCTGTGCTCTCCACATAGCTGCACAAATCATAATAATCTCCCCACGTTCCGGTATAATCCTCTATATTCTTTCCTTCCACGGTCTGATAACGGTTAACCAGAATTGTAGCACTTGTATCGTCCCTATAAAAGCTCTCACCATCCTCCAGCCCGTTTGCCGATACACTGTACACATCCGTATTCTCCTCGATATCGGAGTTAAAAGGAGTGACGATATTTCCCTGAAGGTTACCGAGACTGTAGTCGATCTGAGTATAGGTAGTCATGCGGTTCAGAAACTCATCAACCTGTTCTCCGGTCATCCACTGTTCTTGATGCTCGAAGCCGTACTGTGCCCATTTGATCAAATCCTCCAAGCGGTATTTCGCTGTCACATATCTATCCGGCACCCCTTCAAAACGGTAATAGAACGTAGCCACATCGATTTCTTTGTCCCCGCTGAATCTGCCGTCCGTCTCCATCTGACTTCTGACTGCGCCCATGCGGGCTACATCCGCAATGCCTCTTCCGAATATATAGTTGAATAAAAAGGAATCCTCATACACCTTTCCCTTTTCATCCGCATCCATGCTGTAACTGTAATTGCCGTCCACACCCTTGATCATTACACTGGAGCCCGTCACCACTACCAAAACGGCTATCGCCGCAGAAACGATTAAAATATGCTGGAGTATATGTAAAAGTCCTCCAAGCTTCTTCCCCGGTACCTTTTTCTTCATCCTAACTCCCTTCCATATTCGGCGTTACAGTTCAGCCTTTGGATAAACTGCACCAAGTATGTACACCAGAAATCATTGCTTTTCAATTTTGTAGCCTACGCCCCAAACTACCTTTAAATAACGCGGCTCCTTAGGATTGATTTCTATTTTTTCCCTAATGTGTCTTATATGAACGGCTACCGTATTGTCGGCGCCGATGGCTTCCTCATTCCATATACTTTCATAAATCTGATCGATGGAAAACACCCTTCCCTGATTTTTCACCAAAAGCAGCAAAATATTGTATTCTATCGGTGTCAGCTTCACGCCGTCCCCATCCACAGTTACCTCTTTGGTATCGTCGTTGATGCATAGACCGCCTACACTGAACAGCGCATTATTTTCTCTGTTCAGATTCCCCAACGTCGTGTAGCGGCGCAGATTAGACTTTACCCTTGCCACCAGTTCAAGGGGATTGAAGGGCTTCGTCACATAATCGTCCGCACCGATATTGAGTCCCAGAATCTTATCCGCATCCTCCGACTTGGCGGATAAAATGATAATGGGTATACTGCTGTATTCTCTTATTTTTAAAGTAGCATGGATCCCATCCAGCTTAGGCATCATAATATCGATAATAAGCAGATGTACATTATTCTCTTTCAGAACCTTGATCGCCTGCTCTCCATCATATGCCTTCAGCACATGATAGCCCTCCTGCATAAGATAAATTTCAATCGCGTCCACGATCGCTTTATCGTCGTCGCAAACTAATACATTCGCCATAGTAAAATCCTCTCCGTTCTTCATATAACCATATATTTTTTAAGGGACATATAGGAAATTGTTTAAGATTTTCTTAAGTCGGACACAGGCACAAAAAGGCACCAAGATTCCCTCTTTTCCCTTTGCTGGCCCTATGTGAAAAAAGGTATTCCGGATTACAGCAGGTACATATATCAGTGACAGATATCTTCTCTTCAGGAACTCCTGCCTGCGTAAGTATATAAAAATTCGCCCTCCACAAATCGAGCAAATACTTCCCGTCTTCCTTCTCAATCAGTATATCATTTAATGTCCTGCCTTCAAAAGCTGCCGCAAACTGCTCCGCCACATCCGCATCCACCTCATAGCAGTTACCGCAAATAGACGGACCGATAGCCGCCGTCACATTCTTTGCCTCTGTTCCAAACGCCTGTTTCATCTCCTCAAGAGTACGCTCCCCCATCCTGTTGACAGTCCCCCTCCACCCTGAGTGGGAAAGTCCGATGGCTCTATGGACGGTATCCACAAAAAACAGAGGTACACAATCCGCGTAAAAAGTAGACAGCACAATTCCCGGCTCGTCCGTAATCAGACCATCCACATCCGCATAGTCCTTCTCCCGAACAAGTCCTTTCCCTCTGTCCTTTGCCGTCACCCTCTTAATATTTGTCGTATGAGTCTGATCCGAAAAGACAAAATCCTCTGTCCTTCTTCCCAGTACTCTGGCCACCCTGGCAAAATTCTCATCCACCGCAGCCTTATCATCCCCCCTCGTATAACTTAAATTCATCGAAGCAAAGATCCCCTTACTAACTCCGCCTACCCGGGTAGAAAACAAATGGCTCACTATCCCCGTCTCCTCAAGCCTGGGAAAAGTCAAATACTCCATCTCTCCCAACCAATTCCTCCTGACAACCTCCCCGCTGCCAGTTCTCTTAATCTCCATATCCTGTATTCTCCATTTTCAAGATATTCCTATATCTCCAATTCCACATTATTACCATCGTTTCTTTACATTCCTCCCTACCTCCTATAAACATGCGGAAATGCATCTTTATACCACCTTATACGAACTTCTTCACCCCCGCTTATCCCAATTACATCATACCTCACCGGCTCATCCTCCGAATAACGATGCACAAACCGATAATAATCCGCCGTCCGGCATATCCTGCCCTGTTTCGCAGCCCCCACAGCCTCCTCCGGCATTCCTTTTCGTTCCGTCGCCCTATATTTCACTTCTACGAACACAAGAAATTCTCCATCGCGCCCGACAATATCGATTTCTCCGTCCCTGCTTCTGAAATTTTTCTCCAAGACCTTAAAACCGTGCTCCTCTAAATACATGCTTGCAAGCGTTTCGTACTGAGTCCCCACTCCCCTATTATTCAATACCCATCTCCTATCGCGACCTGTCCTTATCCAACTTCACCTTAAGCTTATCCATAGCATCCACAAATACAAGAATCTCCGCCACAACTTCATACAACTCGGGCGGTATCATATCTCCGATTTCTAATCTGGACAGGGTATCCGCCAGCTTGTCGTCTTTATGAATAGGAATATCAGCCTCCTTTGCACGCTCGATAATCCTCTCCGCCAGCTCTCCCTGGCCGCCGGCAATGATTCGCGGCGCTTCGTCATCCGGGTCGTAAGCTAAGGCGATAGCCTGCTTCGGCTTTTCCTTTCCCTTTTCATACGGCTTCATATTTATAACCGCTCCTTTCTAAGCTCTTACATCAAAAGAATACTGCGCTAAAATATTTTCCCGCTTTTCCTCCGTACTCATAGCATCAATGACGTCCATTTCCTTCTTCTCTTCCTTGCTCATTACCATTTCTGCATTCATGATATAGCCTCTCTGCGAAAGCCTCTCATTCAGAATATGAATATGGTCTGCAATAAAGTCTATGGTTTGCTCGTCCTGTAAATAAAATTTTGTACTGACATTCTTCTCTTTCATCTTCACATAAATGTCTATCGTTCCCAAATACTGCATATCCAGATGTAAAAGCGCGCTAACGCTTTCATCCTCCTTCGGAGCATTTCGTCTATTAGTATAGACATATAAATCTCCATGAGCATTTCCCCCGCTCATCTTCATCGGAAGCTGGATATAATTGAACGCCTGATTGAGCTGGTTCATAAATTCTAAATTACTCTGTATGGTCGAAAGGCTCTTTGCCAAAGGAATATCCTTCGAGATCTGACTAAGGGCCTCCGTAAGCCGCGCCGACTGTTCTCTAAGTCTTCCATAAAAATCCTCCACGGTGTTCTTCTGCCCTACATCCGAAGGCTTTAGCAGCCATTGCTGCAAGACCTCATTGCTAAGCAGCTGATTGTATACCTTACTTCCAAATAAATTGATGATACTCTCCCGGCTTACCGCCTGTCCGCTTGCCGACAGCATCGTACTTACGTCCTGCAATAGCTGCTTTACCGGCATGCTTCCGTCCGCCACCTGTAAAAGCTGCTGTTTCGAAAAGCCCATCCCTTCTAATAAATTTAACAGTGTATTTCTTCCATCCTGTCCCAGTACCTCCGAAAGTAGCGTATAACCCTGCAGGCTATCTCCCCTCCCTTGAGGAGCAAAAGCCTCGGTTCCCTTACTTACAGACGTTCCGTCCGGATTAGCTGTCTTTACATCACCTTCTCCGTCTACCATACGGATAATAGTTTCCGCCATCTTACCTTCCGCCTGATTCTGAGCAGCATTCAGTATGCTTTCCTTTCCTGCGGCCTGTGCCGTCTCCTGCATACCCGCTGTTATTTTAGACGCATCGATAACCATACTCTTCCCGTTTTCATCGCTTTGCGCCGCATTTTGCATTGCTCCCTGGATGGATGGCCCTGTAAATAACTGTAATACCTGCTTATATAAATTAACGGCCGCGTCAGCTTGCCCTCCCGCCGCCATCGTCTGGAACGCCGCAGGAAGCTCCGACAAAAAATCCGTTACGCTGCTTAATATCTGATGTCTGTAATTCTGATAATTTTCAAACTGTTCTATATTTTCCGGCGTCACGGGAAGATTCAGGCTTCGTAGCCCCACAATCGTCTCAGGATTAACTCCCGGATTGGCAGATACCAGCTTTCCCATGTCCAAAAGCGCATTTTTATCGATAGACATTCCCTGTTCCATCATGGAAGAAACCATGCGCATCAGTTCATCCGTTACAGGCAGCTTGGCGGCCTCCAATGCCTTAAGCACATTGGGATTCTGTGATAGATTTTCATAAAGCGGCCTTAAAGCCAGCTGCTGGCCGGACTGGTTTTTCACCTCGAAGGTCACATTCTGCCCTACCACAAGGCTGATGTCCTTATCCAGTCTCGCAGTGATGACCACATCCTTGTCCACCCGGATCTGCACCTCACTGCCGTTCCTGCTCACGATTTCCCCTTGAATCGTCTGCCCCGGCGACAGGTTCTTGATCACCTGCTGAGTTTGATAATTTCCTGAAGCTGTCACACTTATCGGAGCTCTCACCGAATCCGAACGGCTGCCAGAGCTTTTGTTTCCGTATTGGGGTTGAAATAAACCGGCTAAGTTCAAAACAATACCTCCCTATCGATAAAAACATATGGTTTAAACAGGAATTATATTTTTTATGAAAGAACGCCTATGTATCGGGCAAGGACCATACTCTTTCAATGCTTCCACATGATTCTGCGCTCCATAACCCTTATTGGAGGCAAATCCGTACTCGGGAAAAACACTGTCATACTGCACCATCAGCCTGTCCCTCGTTACTTTTGCGATAATACTCGCTGCGGCAATAGATGCACTCTTCGCATCTCCTTTGATGATAGGGACCTGCCTGATATCCACAAGCGGAATCGTCACCGCATCGTTTAACAATAAATCAGGTTTGACCGAAAGGTTGCCTATAGCCTGACGCATCGCCTCATAAGTCGCCTGCAGTATATTGATCTCATCGATTCGCTCCGGCGCCACATAGCCCAGTCCCGCAGCAACGGCTTCCTTCATGATAATGTCATATAACTCTTCTCTCTTTTTTTCGGATAATTGTTTGGAATCATTAAGATATAAAATGTCACAATCTTTTGGCAAAATTACTGCGCCTGCCACAACCGGCCCCGCTAAAGGACCTCGACCCACTTCATCGATGCCGCATATATAAGCAAAATCGCAGTATTTTTTTTCATACCGAAACATTTGCTCCATTCTTTCTTCTTCCTTATGTAAAGCTTCCAGTTTCTTCTTCGCCGAAATAACTATCATTTGTACCGCTTTTCTCTTATCGGAAGAATAACTTTCTATTAATTCAGGCAGCTTTTCAATCTCGGCTGCCTGAAAAATCTTCTTTATATCATTTGTTTTTACTTCCACTGTTTCATCTCCGTCTTTATTGATGTTTTAAGATACCTAAATCCTTCAAAGGCCAGATGCGGATCCACGCCCTTCCTATGATGTCGTCTCTGGAAACATTGCCCACCGCCGGATCTCTGCTGTCTGAACTGTTATTTCTATTATCGCCCATCACGAAATACTCGTTCTCTCCCAAGGTGACCGGTTCCTTCGCCCGTCCGGCATCCAGAATGACTTCCTTTCCGTAATGTTCTTCAAGAGCTTCGCCATCGATATAAATAACACCGCCTTCATCGATATAGACTGTCTCTCCCGGCAAACCGATAATCCTCTTAATATAGAAGGTCTCCTTCGCATACTGGAACGGAAATACCACGATATCGAATCTCTTAGGATCGTTGAAACGGTAAGTGATCTTATCCACGATCAAATTATCGTTGTCGCTAAGGGTCGTCTCCATAGAGCTTCCGATTACCTGCGTCCTCTGTCCAATGAAATGAATCACCACATAGGTCAGACAAAGCACTACAAGCAGATAGACGCTGGTACTCAATATTTCTTTTAACATCCTCTTCATTCTTAAACCATGCCCTTCCAAACCGGCATATTATGTCAGCTTATTTTAATAGTATTTCTCAAAATCATTCCGGAAATTCCAGCGTAATTCTTCCCAGCCTTCCGCTTCTGAAATCCTCCACCACAATAGCGGCAGCTCTTTGCAAATCCGGCTCCTCGCCCTTCAGATAACAGTGTCTTGCAACGCAAATCTCACGAAGTATATCCGACGTATTTCCGACCGGCTCCACTTCGTAGCGTTTTTTCAAGACTCCGTCATATTTCTCCTGCAAAAAGTGTATCAAATCCAAGGATAATTCATCAATATGCAAGACCTCGTCGTTCATAGAACCAATGAAAGCAAGCTTCATCCCTACCGCCTGATCCTCGAACTTGGGCCATAGGATGCCCGGCGTGTCCAGAAGCTCGATTCCTTTGTTCAAGCGAATCCACTGCTTCCCTTTTGTAACACCCGGCTTGTTTCCCGTCTTCGTACACGCCTTTCCTGCAAATGTATTGATAAACGTCGATTTCCCTACATTCGGTATTCCTACCACCATAGCCCGAACGGGTCTGTTGATGATACCTCTCTTTCTGTCCCTTTCTATTTTTTCCTTGCAGGCTTCCTGCACGACGCCTTGTATCGCTTTTACTCCCGTGCCGTTTTTGGAATTGATCTCCAGCACGTGAAAGCCTTTTTCCTTAAAATATTCCGACCAAAGCCTATTGTATTTCGGGTCTGCCAGATCCGATTTGTTAAGAAGGATCAATCTTGCTTTATTTTTTCCCAATTCGTCGATATCGGGATTACGGCTGCTGAGAGGAATCCTGGCATCGACCAGCTCGATCACCAAATCTATCAGCTTGATGTCTTCCTGCATCATTCTCTTCGCCTTGGTCATATGCCCCGGGTACCACTGATAATTCATATTTTTAACTCCTAATTCTATTTAAACTATTATTGTATAAGTCCCATTCCCTCGTTCTCTGTGCCCATATGAAACCATGCTTTCCCATAGATGGTATCTCTATTCACAGGGCCGATATTTCCCGAACGGCTGTCTTCGCTTATATTTCTGTTATCACCCAAAACAAAATATTCGTCATTTTTTAAAACAATTTCATTTTCCGCAATTCCCGCATCCTCCATCTTATCATAGGTCTCGTTGTCCTCGGGAACTCCATCCACATAAAGCTGTCCTTCAATAATCTGCACAGTCTCACCCGGCAGCGCTACAACACGCTTTATGTAATAATGAGCGTTTTGATTGCCGTTTGGCAGGAATACAATGACGTCGCCCTTCTTCGGCGAAGTAAGCTTGTAACCGAAACGGTTAACCAGTATCTGTTGTCCGTTATACAACGTCGGCTCCATGGATACACCGATGACATTAGTCCGCATTCCCACGCTGAATACGAAAACGGCGGCAAGCAAAACAGCGGCAAAAGTGCCGAACACCATGCCGAAAATCTCCCTCACCATATGAAGGCTTACACGTTTCTTTTTCTCATAAAAGCTAAGGCCCTTGCTTCTTCTCATCTTCCTGTTTCCGTTCATTATACCAGAGTAAAACGCTTTGCTTGTAGTAATACCATGATATAGTATACAATAAAAAACAATAAAGAGCAATTACACGCTGATAATTGCTCTTTATTACATCGTCATTATTTTACTAATTCTTTTACTTTTGCCTTCTTACCTACGCGGTCTCTCAAGTAGTTCAGTTTTGCTCTTCTTACTTTACCTCTTCTTACTACTTCTACCTTTTCTACATTAGGAGAATGTAAAGGCCAAGTCTTCTCAACGCCGATACCGTTGGAATTCTTTCTTACTGTGAAGGTCGCTCTGTTGCTTCCTCCCTGCATTTTCAAAACGGTACCTTCGAAAATCTGGATTCTCTCACGGTTACCCTCTTTGATTTTACCGTATACTTTTACCGTATCGCCTACGTTAAACTCCGGTACGGATTCTTTTAATTGTTCCGCTTCGATTTCTCTTATAATATTACTCATCGTGTGCCTCCTTATTATTTAGATGTTCTTAATATACACAAAGCTGCACTTTGCAAAGCCACAACTTATGCGGCTATGATAACAGAGGACCATCCCATTTTCGCAACATGAATACTTTAGCATAACCGCATATAAAATGCAAGCTATTTTTCAAGACTGCATATCTGTGATTTCTTCGGGAGCAATAATTTCCACTCCCTTTGCACGCAAAGTTTTTTCTGCAAACGCCAAGTCCGAGGTCTTTAAAACCATAGAGGCGTCATCCCGTCCCGTGGACAACGCATACATATATTCAATATTGATATGTGCATCACAAATAGGCTCTAACAGCTCCTGAAGCATGCCGACACGATGAGAGATCCTGATAGCCAGCACATCCGTAAGCCTGGAAGAAAAACCGTTCCTCTTCAATGCGTTATGTGCCGCCTCCGGGCTGCTCACCAACAAACGGAGCATACCGAACTTTTCTGTATCCGCAAGGCTTAAGGATATAATGTTCACTTCATTATCCTTAAGTACCTGAAGCACATCCTCCAAACGTCCCTCTCTGTTTTCCAAAAAAACTGACAATTGCTTAATAGACATAAAACCCCTCCAATCTGCGTCCAAGCCGCCTGAAAAACTTTATACCAGCTTCCTCTTATCTATGACACGTACTGCTTTTCCCATACTTCTTTCGATGCTTTTAGGCTCCACCAGCTTCACTTTCGCCGCAATGCCAAGTGCCTGCTGGAGCGCATGCTCTATCTTCTTCGTCAGCTTCTCAAGCTCCTTGATTTCATCGGAAAAGAACCTCTCGTTCACTTCTACCTGAACCTCCAAAGTGTCCAGATTATTTGCTCTATCCACGATCATCATATAGTGGGGGCTGGTCTCTCCCATCTCCAAAAGAGCCGCTTCCACCTGAGAGGGGAAAACATTCACTCCCCGGATGATCAGCATATCGTCGGAGCGTCCCTTGAACCGGCTAATACGCGGCAGCGTTCTTCCGCATTCGCAAGTTTCGTAGCTTATACTGGTCAAATCTCTGGTGCGGTATCTCAAAAGGGGAATTCCTTCCTTCGTAATCGTAGTAAAGACAAGCTCACCCAGTTCTCCCTCCGCTACAGCCAAAAGCGTATCCGGGTCGATGACCTCGGGAAGGAAATGATCGTCATATACGTGGAGACCTTTGTGGTATTCGCAATCGCAGGCCACTCCCGGCCCCATAATCTCCGACAGCCCGTAAATGTCGTGCGCGTGGATATTCAGCTTCGCTTCTATCTGCTTACGCATGTTTTCCGTCCATGGCTCCGCACCGCAAATAGCAACTTTAAGCTTGATCATATCAAGTTCACCGTTCTCCTCCAATGTCTCCGCGATATGGAGAAGATAGGAAGGAGTGCAGGCAATTGCCGTAGCGCCGAAGTCGATCATCATCGTAGTCAGCTTCTTCGTATTGCCGGTGGACATGGGCACTACCGTGGCTCCCAATTTCTCAGCACCATTATGAGCGCCCAAGCCACCGGTAAAAAGTCCGTAACCGTAAGCCACTTGGATAATATCGTCCTTGGATACTCCAGCCATCGTAAACGCCCTCGCCACGCATTCGCTCCAAATATCCAGATCCCTTCTCGTATACCCTACTACAGTCGCTTTTCCGGTAGTCCCGCTGGAAGCGTGAATTCTGACTATTTCCGACTGAGGAACCGCGAACAGCCCAAAGGGGTAATTCTCCCGCAAATCCGCTTTCGTCGTAAACGGAAGCTTCTCCAAGTCCGTGATATCCCGAATATCTCCCGGCTCAATACCGATATTCTGCATCTTCTTCCGGTAAAACGGTACGCTGTGATATACTCTGTCCACCGTCTTTACCAGCCTCGCCCCCTGAAGAACGATTTTCTCATCCCTGCGCATACATTCTTTTGCTTCATTCCAAATCATCATGTCCGCCCTCTCCCATCGTATATTTATTATGCTACCCTTCGTATCCGATCAAAAACGCCTTTTCGTTAATATCAACTGTCTTAGGCGGCACCGTTCTTTCAATTACCTTAAGCCAGTCTTCCTTCGCGAATTCCATATGCTTTGCCGAAAGTCCCAGTACGATTACATTAAATGCTTTGGAATTGCCGAGTTTTATCGCCTCCTCCATCGCGTTTACCGTATATACCTTGTAGTCCTTGCTCAAATTCTCAATAATATCCTCCGGATACTGCGCCGCTCCTGTAACGACAGTAATCGGATCGATTCTCCAGTCGTTGATAACCAGCACTCCGTCCTTCTTTAAAAAATGTGCATATCGAAGAGCTTCCAGGCGCTCAAACGCGATCAATACATCCGCTTGACCTTCCTCAACGATAGGCTCCCACACCTTTTCCCCATATCTTACAAAGGTTACAACGCTGCCGCCTCTCTGTGCCATTCCGTGTACCTCCGATAATTTTACATCATATCCCGCTTCCTGAATAATTCCTCCCAGAATACGGCTGGTCAGAAGAGTCCCTTGTCCGCCTACACCCACTATCATAATACTTTTTGTCATCATTTCAGTCCTCTCCTCTCTATTTCGCCTGCTTCTCAATTGCTCCGAAGGGGCAAAGCTGCATACATAAGCCACAACCGTTGCACATCGTTTCGTCGATGGAAATGGTGCCGTTTTCATTTTTCGTAAGAGCCGGGCAGCCCGGCTTCAGGCATGCGCCGCATTTTTTACATTTCGCCGGCAACGGTACACATTTGTCGGGAAATACGTTGCCCTTCAACAGCACGCAGGGGGACTTTGTTATAATCACCGATATTTCATCCCTTGCAGTCTCTTCCTTGAAAGCATTTTCCAGAGAAGGCAGATCGAAAGCATTGATTTCTCTCACATGCTCGATACCGATAGCCTTGCACAAGTGATAAATATTGATAGAAGGAACCTTCGCGCCCTTCAAGGTCTTACCGGTAGCCGCATGATCCTGATGTCCTGTCATTCCTGTAGTGGAATTATCCAAGATCAAAACCGTTCCTGTCCCTTGATTATAAACCATGTTCATCAGGGAATTGACGCCAGTGTGCATAAAGGTAGAATCTCCGATAACAGCCACCCAGTTCTTCACATAGTCTTTGCCTTTTGCCTTTTCCATTCCATGAAGGGAGGAAATACTCGCACCCATGCAAATCGTCGTATCGATAACACCAAGAGGAGCCACCGCTCCGAGGGTATAGCATCCAATGTCTCCCGCTCCGTGAAGCTTTAATTTCTTCATAACGGAAAATACGCTTCTATGCGGACATCCCGGACAGAGAATGGGAGGACGTGCCGGAACCTGTTCCGGCTTCCTTTCTTCGACTTTATTCGCAAGAATGATACGGCGCAGCATATTTGAACTATATTCACCCTGCTTTGTGAAGACTTCCTTGCCTATGACCTCGATGCCCCACGACTTCACCTGCTCCTCGATGACCGGCTCCAGTTCTTCAAATATGTATAATTTATCAACCTTAGAGGTGAACTCTTCGATTAATTTCCGAGGGAGCGGATGCACTAGTCCCAACTTCAATACGGAGGCTTCCGGACACACTTCCTTAACATATTGATAAGGAATACCACTGGTAATAAATCCTACGGAGGTGTCTCCCATCTCCATACGGTTTACCGGAAAAGTACATCCATCCTCCGCAATAGCGTCCATCCGCTGTTCCACGATGATATGTCTCGCCTTTGCCATCCCCGGCATCATGACGAATTTGCTTATATTTCTTTCATATTCTTTATCCGGCACATCGTTTCTCTCCAACAAAGTAACCATTCCCTGGGAGTGGGCCAATCTGGTAGTAGTCCTTACAATTACCGGCGTATCATATTTTTCACTGATTTCGAATGCGAACTTCACGAAGTCTTTCGCTTCCTGACTGTCGGAAGGCTCCAGCACCGGCACCTGTGCAGCTCTCGCCACACATCTCGTATCCTGTTCGTTCTGTGAGCTGTATAGTCCCGGATCATCGGCAGCAACGAGAACAAGACCTCCGTTCACTCCGCTGTAAGCAGCGGTATACAGCGGGTCGCTGGCCACGTTCACACCCACATGCTTCATAGATGCCATCGCACGCACGCCGCTGATAGAAGCTCCTATCGCCACTTCCATCGCAACCTTCTCGTTCGGAGACCATTCGGCATATATTTCATCGTAGTTCACGATGTTCTCACTGATTTCCGTACTCGGCGTTCCCGGATAAGCCGCAGACACTTTCACCCCTGCCTCGTAAGCCCCTCTGGCAATCGCCTCATTTCCTAACATGATCTTTTTTTCCGCCATTTGCTGTTCTTCCTTCCTCGCTTCACTAATCTTTTCTTCCCATATTTGTATAGTCTGCATATTCGACTCTCTTTTACTGTTGTAGAGCGTTAAAATCCTACAGTGTTTTTATTTTAACACATATATCCCTTTATTTCTACTTAAATATACAAGAGCAAATATCGTTATCCCATATATGTTACTGTTTACTCCGTTCGCAGTAACTGCCCGACAAATGGACTTTTTACAAACTTTTGCGGACAATCGAATCCGAATCAAAAGAACGACTGCGTCTATGAAAATATTTAGAAGTTCTTTCTTTGAATAGACAGGTCATAACAGAAAACAAAACTGTTTGAGCGCAGCGAGTTTTTTGTTTTCTGTTATGTTTGGCTTGACTATTCAGAGAATTAGAACTTCTTATATATTTGAATTCGGCAAAGGAGTCTTTTGGGTTCGGATTCGATTGTCTTCGATATCTGCCAGAAGTCCATTTGCCGGACGTTACTGTGTGGAGTGAACAGTAACCATAATATATTCAACGATTCGTGGCAACTGTACCACTATGATTACCAAAAGCGCGGGAATCCCCCAAAAAAGCGGCCTTACATAAAAACCTCCCCATTTCTTCTTTGCACCTTCTCTCGCTTCCTCCTGCAAATCCGCACACTCCTCATCCCACCACGTACCTCTATGGAAAAACTCGGAAGCGAAAAAAACGGCGCAAAGCAACGCTAACAGTCCTTCATATATATGAAAAACCGTTTTCCATCCATAAAAAGTAAAAATAAACGCGAGTAACGGACAGAGCAAATACCAAACTCTGGCACCGTTTAAATACCACAGTGTTTTTCTATCCGGTTTCTTCAAAGCAGGAACAATTCGGATATCCTCCTGCTTCTTCCGATAAACCTCACTGCACACCTCACAGTTGTTTAAATGCTCTTCCACAATCGCACATTTTTCATTCTTCATCCGCTTCCCCTCCGATTCTTCATCATTTTCCAGCAATGCGATAAACTCAATCTCCTCTTTCGTTACACCGTTCCTCGGCGATTACCCAATACAGTTCATCCTTAGATATGCAAAGCCCTAATTTCTCCTGAAGACGCAGTGACGCCTCATTATCTGTCAGCACATCCCCATAAGGAGTAAAACCATTTGTCAAATGGCGGTTTATCATATATGCTTCCAAAGAAGCAGCCAGGCCCCTTCGTCTGTATTTTTCGTAAACCTCCAGTATTCCTAAACTTCCTTCCTTATGCTCCCCTGCAAATCCTGCCAGTCTTCCTTCCACAAAAGCCCCTGCCAGTTTCCCTCCAAGAAGCTGCTCGCTTATATAATCTTCGGAAACCATATGATAGTGCCCGGTGACCTCTTCCAAATATTCTATTCCAAGCGGCCTGATTTCTATGTCTTTTGGAATGAAAAGAGGAACCTTCTGCGTATAGACGGCATGTTTGACAGGCATTATTTCTTCTATCCGGAATCGTTCTTTAATCTTCCTAAGCAAGAATTCCTGATGGACGATGATTTGCCTCATTCCCTTTTCATAAGGCAGTTCCTTTACCATTTCTTTCGCCGGAGCTTCTTCAAATGCCGCCAGCATATAGATATCGGCATCGGCATCCCATACCGTGACGCCGTCCTCTTCATTATATATAAGCTCTCCTCTGCCCCGCCGAAGGCTTTCTATCATATCCATATATAGAAACTTATTCTTCTTTAACAGCCTTTCGATAACACGCTGTTTCAACTCATATTTTTCATACAGATCCGGCCGTCTCTGCACCGTTCTAAGTATAGACTGTTCCTTTCTCCAAGCCGCAATTTTCATATGATCCCCGGACAAGAGAACAGGAGGCACGCGTTTTTCCTTCCATTCCTCCGGTCTGGAATATTGAGGATATTCCAGCAAATCATTATGAAAGGTCTCGAAATCCGCTGAAGTCTCATTATTCAGTACTCCGGGAACAAGCCTGGATACCGCATCGATCATCACCATCGCCGGAAGCTCTCCTCCTGTCAGCACATAATCGCCCACAGACACATAATCAGTAACGATCTCCTCCAAAACCCGCTCATCGATTCCCTCATAATGCCCGCAAAGGAAGATCAGATCCTGTTCCTTTGAAAGCTCCTTGGCCATCTTCTGATCAAATCGCTTCCCCTGTGGAGTCAAATAAATCACCCTGACCTTCTCCGCTTCTATCCCTTCCTTCACCGACAAATATGCATCATAAACAGGCTGCGCCTGCATAAGCATACCGGCTCCGCCTCCATATGGATAATCATCCACCTTCTTATGCTTGTTTTCCGTATAATCTCTAATATCTACCGGCTGAATGGAAATACACCCGTTTTTTATGGCACGCCCCAGAATACTGGTCTGCCCTCCCTGCGAAATCATCTCCGGAAACAGCGTCAAGACATGAAAATTCATGACATCCTCCATCCCTTCCTCTATTCGTTACTGTGCAGCCTTCGGTTAAGGGGCTGCCTCTATTCTTCTAAAAGCCCCTCCAGCAAATGCACCTTCATCTCACCCTTCTCCATATCCACATCCAATACACATTGCTTAATTGCCGGAATCAAAAGCTCTTTTCCATTCTCCATCTTCACCACATAAACATCATTCGCCCCCGTCTTAATCACATCCGAAAGCTCTCCCAAAAACCTCTCACTATCCTCTACCACCTTCATCCCAATCAAATCCGCAATATAATACTCATTCCTGCGAAGCCTCTGGGCATTCTCCCTGGTCACATACAGCTCCTTCCCCTTATACTTCTCAATATCATTAATATTATCAATCCCCTTGAATTTCACGATCGCAAATTTCTTAAAAAACTTAACTCCTTCAATCTCCAGTTCCACTTCTTCCTTACCCGTATCCAAAACAACCTGCTTCAACGACTTAAACCTCTCCAAATCATCCGTCGTGGGAAAAATCTTAACCTCTCCCCTGATCCCATGCGTCGAAGCAATAACCCCAACTCTCAACTTCTCTTCCATACTAATCACCATGCCTTTCTCAAAGCCTGCAAACTTTGGGCCGCAGTCAATATCCTTCACATATCTCCGCTTCGTTACGTAGCGGGAGCCTTACTTCGGCCGTTTGGGTTCGTTTCCGTCAGCACAAAGCTCAGGTTTTCTTAATGAAACCACAAAAAACAAGGACCCCGCGCGTCGGAAACGAACCCAACGCTGCCAAAGTAAGGCTCTCGTAACCTAACAAAATTCACACTATAACATATGCCAAAATGAGGATGGCCCATACTTCTCCATCCTCATTCTCCCAATCGGTTTAAACGATTTCTACATCCACTCTCTTATTGTCTTTGGATGACGCTGCCTTCACAACAGAACGAATCGCTTTCGCAATCCTTCCTTGTTTGCCGATTATTTTTCCCATATCGGACTGGGCAACGTGAAGTTCGACAACTACATTCTTGCCTTCCGTCTTCTCCGTTACAACAACCTCATCCGGACTGTCAACAAGTGCTTTTGCAATTACTTCAACTAATTCCTTCATAGTCCACCTCCAAAAGCGACCGGTCCTATTTCGCAATACCTGCCAATTTGAAAATCTTGTTAACAACTTCTGTGGGTTGAGCTCCATTTGCCAGCCATTTCTTAGCCAGCTCCTCGTTTACTTTGAATGTGCTCGGATCTGTGCTAGGATCATACGTTCCGATTTCCTCGATGAATTTTCCATCTCTGGGGGATCTGGAATCTGCTACGATGATTCTATAGAAAGGAGCTTTCTTCTGACCCATTCTTCTTAATCTGATTTTAACTGCCATGTTTTTCACCTCCGCAAAATTAATTTTTATATGTTAAAACGGAAATTTCATACCGCCGAACATACCTCGTCCTTTTTTGCCACCCATCATGCCGGGCAGCTGCTTCATCATTTTCTGTGACTGCTCAAACTGCTTTACAAAACGGTTTACTACCGCGATATCTACGCCTGCACCTCTTGCAATACGGCTCTTTCTGCTCAGGTTCAAAAGCTTGGGGTTCTCCCTCTCCGTAGGTGTCATGCTGAGCACAATCGCTTCCATTCTCGAAAGCTGCTTTTCATCCACCATAGACTCCACATCGCCAAGCTGCTTTCCCATACCCGGCATCATTCCGAGAATGCTGGAAAGACCGCCCATCTTCTTCATCTGCTTCATGCTTTCCAGATAATCGTTGAAATCGAACTTACCCTTTTTCATCCGGGCAGCCATTTCTTTTTCTTTGTCTTCATCGATATCGAGATTGGACTGAACCTTGTCGATGAGAGTAAGCACATCTCCCATTCCCAAAATACGGCTTGCCATTCGGTCTGGATAAAACTGCTCCAAATCGGAAAGTTTTTCTCCCATACCTACATAGAGAATAGGCTTGCCCGTCACCGCTTTTACAGAAAGTGCGGCACCACCTCGCGTATCGCCGTCCATCTTCGATAAAACAACACCGTCGATGCTGATTTTTTCATCGAACTCCTTCGCCACATTCACGGCATCCTGTCCGGTCATGGCATCCACTACGAGAAGCGTCTGATGCACTTCTACGTTAGCCTTTATATTCTGAAGCTCCGTCATCATATCCTCATCGATATGAAGGCGTCCTGCCGTATCGAGAATTACTACATTATGTCCGTTTTTACCTGCATGCTCCATAGAAGCCTTGGCGATATCCACAGGATCATGGTGCTCACCCATGGAAAAGACATCCACTTCCTGTTTTTCTCCGTTTATCTGTAACTGCTTAATTGCCGCAGGACGGTAAATGTCGCAGGCTACCAGCAGGGGCTTCTTACCCTTCAACTTCAATTTGCCGGCAATCTTGGCTGTTGTGGTGGTCTTACCAGCGCCCTGAAGGCCGCACATCATAATAACGGTTATAGATTTGCCGGGCTGCATCTGGATCTCCGTCGTTTCGGAGCCCATCAATGCTACCATTTCTTCGTTTACTATCTTTATAACCATTTGGCCGGGATTGAGACCATTCATTACGTCAACGCCGACCGCGCGTTCTTCAACGGCTTTTACAAACTGCTTCACTACCTTGAAGTTAACATCCGCTTCCAGTAATGCCATCTTTACTTCTTTTAAGGCGGCCTTCACATCCTCCTCAGTCAAACGGCCTTTGCTTCTTAAATTTTTGAATACGTTTTGCAATTTGTCCGTTAAACTTTCAAATGCCATAGACTACCTCCTATAAAGCTTCCAGTATCTCGTCCGATAATTTCTTGATTTCTCTTCTGAGCTGCTCGTGGCTCACTTTTTCATTCTCCGTGAGCTCATCGATACACTTCACTTTAGATTTGATCCGGTTAAAACGTTCCACAAGATGCAGCTTCCTTTCGTATCCCTCCAAAGTATTATCGCATCTTTTTATCAAATCGTGCACTCCCTGTCTGCTGATTCCCTGCTCCTGCGCGATTTCGCTGAGAGACAAATCATTATACACGGCAGCCTCGTAAATCTTACGCTGGTGCTCCGTCAATAATTCTCCATAAAAATCATATAACAAACCTTGTGCTACAATTTTTTCCATAACGGTTCTCCCATGCGCCCGAAGAAATGCCTTCCTCGAACACATTGCTTATCATACTATAAAGGAACAAAGGTGTCAAGTGTTTTTTCTTGACACCTTTACTCCTTTATTTTCGACGGCATACTGCCCAGCTTTTTCTTGAAAGCCCGGGCAAAGGTCGAGTAATCCTTGAATCCGCATTCCATAGCGGCAACCGTTGCTGAAACTCCATTCAAAAGCATGGACCGAGCCGCCACGATCCGCTTCTCCAAGGTGTATTGATGAATGGAATATCCCGTTTCCTCTTTGAACTGGCGCATCATATGATATTTGCTCATATAAAACCTTTCGGATAAGTCATCAATAGACAGCTCCTCCGATAAATTCTCATTAATATACTGAATGATATCTATTATTTTTTTATTATATTTCGCCGTATGATGATAGGCGAATTCGTTTTCCAGGCATGCCCTGTTCATCTGAACCATGAACTCAAGGAAAAGAAGCTCTCCATACAGTTCTCCCGCATAGCTGGAAGCCTTATCGTTTTCCTCCATCCGACAGAGCGTCTCATATAGCGCTCTGGTAGCCACCGCCGGGAAACGGACCACATTGGTCTTCTCCTTAAAGGTCCGCTCGAAGCATTCGCTCAGATCATAATCTTCTTTTGCATATCCTTCGATAAAGCCATGGTCGATATACAATATCATGCGCTCATAGGGTACAGAAAAATCTACTATAGGCTTATGTATTTCATTTCGATTGACAAAGATGAAATCGTGAGGCTCTAACAGGTATTTCTTGCCCTCTATCATATAATCTGCCTTACCGCCTAAAAAGTATATTATCTTATCGAAATCATGGTAATGGTAATCGAATTTCCTGCTGTCTAAATCTTTCAAGTGAAAGAATTTATAACGCTTGTTCAGATAGCCCGTTTTTTCATATGCTCCTGTTACATCATTCATGCTTCCAATCCTTCATACTTATATTCAGGTCAACGTCGCCCTTGATTCCGTCTACACTGCCCGTCGAGGTATACTGCCACATGGAAAATTCATAAGGAAAATACAGCGGAGTGCTGTAATATGCGAACCACTTATCGTATTCCTCCAGCTGCGTCAAATCCAACATGAGCATAAACGTTTTCAAGTTACCATATATCATCGGCGTATATCCGGCCTCTTTAATCCTTTCGCAAAAGGCGATGCACACATTCGTCCAATCCTGCATTGTCATGTCCTTCGTTCTTGGATTCTTCACCTCGATATCCTCCACATCCAGCACGATAGGATATGAAATATCATAATCTGCGATATTCTCCAAGACAAATTCAGCTTCCTCCACCGCTTCCGCTTCGTTCAGCGCCTGTGTAAAGAAGTATACGCCTACGTCGATTTTATTTTCCAATGCCGCCTCCACATTGTCTTCGAAGGTATCATCCAGAGCCAGCTTTCCTTCCGTGGAGCCTCTTATCCCGAGACGGATAAAAGCATATTCCACATCATCCTGTGCCACCTTTTCCCAATCAATAGAGGTCTGGTATTTGGAAACATCGATTCCCTTTCGCGAAACCACTTCGTCATTTTCAATATATTGAAGCGTCTCATCCTCATCCATAATGAACTGCTCTTCATTGTAAGAGTGATGCTTTATCGTATCTAAAATATCGAAAAAGTAATATCTCCCATCCGATGCCACTACAATTTCTTCCGGATAAAAATACTTAAGCATAGCGGTGGTTCCGTCTCCGCTTTCCATCCTGCCTTTCATTTCATTCAGAATTTCCTCTTCCTTTTCCGACGATGCCTGTGAAGCCGCTTCCTCCATCTTCGTTTTCAATTCCTCCTCCGTATAGGTGGTAATGGAATTGACCTCGTCGATATAAGCTAATGCCTCGCTGACCTCTCCCTCGAGACCATGGTTTTTTACCGAAAGGTAAAGGCAGCCAGTCAAGCCTCCCAAAGCAATGATACATAAAATTATGGACAGCAACATGCCTCCGTTTTTTCTTGTTTTTTTCCTTCGTCTCCTTCTGTTTCCCATTCCCGTATCCAAATTATCTGTTCCCCGCTTCTCCCATCTGATTCCCCGGACTCAAATTGCAGCCCCATGCTGGTCAGATTATTGACTGTCAATGACAGATTTCATTAGTATCTTATTTCTATATTCTATCATACATGATAAATACTGTTCAAATCTTTTCGCTGAAATAACTTTTATATCCTTCTCCAAATATTTCCGTCGCACTGGTCACTATCATAAATGCATCCGGATCTTCTTCCCTTACGATTTCCTCGATTCTCGGTGCCAGCGTTTTTTTTGATACACACATGATGACCTGCTTATCCTTCCCGCTGTATGCCCCCTGCCCGTTCAAATGTGTAACGCCGATACCGAGATCTTCCAAAAGCCTGTCCGTAATCTTGGCGGAGGAATCGCTGATGACATAAATCAATTTCGCCTCATCTCTGCCATAAAGAACTACATCCAGCATCATGGACGTAACGACCACGGCGATTCCGGCATAAAGTGCGGAATCGATATCCTGAAATACGAAGGCGGAAGCCACTACTACACCCACATCCGTTAAGAAAAACAACATTCCCATCTTCAAATGCGGATACCTTAGCCTTAAGCATTTGATAATGATATCAGTTCCTCCGGTAGTCGCTCCCCGCTTAAAAATAATACCCATGGACACTGCAATCAGCACGCTTCCGGCAAGTGCAGCTAACAGCAGGTCATCCGTCGCCGCTCCAAAAGGTGCCAAAAGATTCGTAAAAAGTGATGTGGCTGCAATCGCATAAAAGGTTGAAATAATGAACCTTATTCCGAATTTCCACATCCCCAATAGGATAATCGGTATATTAATAATCAAAATAAGGGTACCGGTTTCCATCGGTACGATGCGATTCAAAATAATGGCGATGCCCGTCACTCCTCCGGGAGCAAGATTGTTTGGGTCGATAAACTGGCTGACTCCCACCGCATACACCACAGAAGCCAACGTGATGACAATATAATCCAGAATGCGTTGTTTTACTGTCTTCTCTTCTTCCCGCCGCTTCTCATATTCCTGCTCTATCTCCAGAATATACTTGTCTTCCTCTTCCCTTTCCTTCTCTCTTTTTTCCTCTTTCTCTCTATCCATATCCTTCCTTATCGCTTCCTTTTCTATCTTCTCAAGCGGAATCCCCTTTTTTTTATCCATGATCTTCTTCCTGCCTCTCCACACCAATCATCATAGCCATTCTCTTTGATAAATATTTCCATTACTCCAATTTCTATTCTACCATACCGGACCTCTTCTTACGAGTCTTACTTATTCATGTAATAGGATTAGGGTGTCAAAAGGTCCTTTATAAATACATTCTGGTCAATATGACCAAAACAAAAAGAATGACTGCGCCTATGTAAATATTTAGAAGTTCTTTCTCTGGATATTTGAGCCATAACAGAAAACAAA
>JAEWPN010000182.1 GCA_023399455.1 Bacillota bacterium | reverse complement strand
TCACATCCGATCTGCATTACGGTATATCCCATAGCGGACATCGCCGCTGCCATATTGGAAACTGTTGTAGACTTTCCAATACCTCCCTTTCCATATACTGCTATTTTTTTCATACTTCCTCCGTCTTTACCAAATCATAGGACAGGCAGATCGGTCTTCCTGTTCGCTGGTCCATTACAATCTGAGCATCAATCTGGTAAGTTTTCATTAAAACCTCTCTGGTCATAATTTCCTCCGGTGTGCCTTCTTCGAGAATCTTTCCATTCTTGATCGCAATCATATAATCTGCGTGTCTGGCCGCAAGATTAATATCATGCAGCACCACTGCGATGGTATAACCATTAGCCTCATTCAGATGCTTCAGCAATTCCAACACCTCCAGCTGATAGGACAGATCCAGATATGTGGTCGGTTCATCCAGTAATATTACATCTGTCTTCTGTGCAATTGCCATCGCGATCCACGCCCGCTGCCTTTGCCCTCCGGACAGGGTATCCACCGGAACACATGCGAGATCACAAAGATTTGTGATCCCAAGTGCCCAATCCACGATCTCATAATCTTCTGCTGACAATGCTCCAAAACCTTTTTTATGGGGATATCTTCCGTAAGAAACAAGGTCGCCGACTGTCATGCCCTCCGGTGCCTGTACCGACTGGGGCAGAATCGCCATCCGTTTGGCCACCTCCTGTGTAGACAGACGATGAATATCTGCTCCATTCAGATACACGGTTCCTTTTCTCGGCTGCAGAATTCTCCCGAGTGCCTTTAATATAGTAGATTTTCCGCATCCGTTCGCCCCTATCATTACAGTAATTTTACCCTTGGGAATCGACATATACAGCTCTTTTACTATTAATTCTTCCCGATAGCCGATATTGAGCGCATCAGCCTTTAAAGCATCCATCCGTTTTTATCCTCCTTCTTACCGCTTATCTCTGCCAAATTTTCTCTTGTATCTATTTTCTGTCATTTTCTTTTTATAAGTAAAAAAATAAAATACGGCGCTCCAAGCAGTACCGTCATGATTCCGGTTGGGATTGAGGATGGCTGAATGATGATTCGGCCGACAGTATCTGCCAATGCAACCAGAACGGCTCCAACCAACGCACAGCCCGGCAGCAATATCTCATGTCTTGAACCAACAATTTTCCTTGTCAGGTGGGGGGCAAGCAAACCGACAAATCCGATATTTCCTCCAATCGCAACCCCGGATGCTGCCAGCATAACAGAACAGCCCAGCAAGATTCTCCTCTCTTTTTCCATAGATACGCCAAGTGAAACAGCCGTCGGATCTCCAAGATTGCATATATCCAGAAGTCTGCTTCTATACAGGACAAGCGGCATCAAAAGCAGCATCCATGGCAATACCACAAATACATGGCGCCAGCCGGCTCCCCAAAACTGTCCTGCCTGCCAGGCCGCAAAAAATTCAAACTGTGTTTCGTCCATCTTCACTACGAGCAGCGTAGTCAGCGATGATATCCCCGCCTGTACCGCTAATCCCGTCAGTATCAGGCGTACCGGAGTCACCTTATCCTCCGTACGATATGCAAGCAGATAGACTAACATTGCCGCAAGACCGGCACCTGCAAAAGAAAGAAGCGGAAGGCCCATGAGCGCCAGACCGGATTCCCCTCCAAGGAACAGGATGTACAGCATAACCATAAAGCCTGAGCCGGCATTAATTCCCAATAGTCCCGGGTCCGAAAGCGGGTTGCGGGTAATACTCTGCAAAATACACCCGGAAAGCGCCAGCCCGGATCCAATCAATGTACTCAAGATAATTCTCGGCAGGCGAAACTGAAACAATATCTGTTTCTGCTGCTCTGTTCCATTTCCAATCAATGTCTGAATGGTATCCATTACCGTAAAGCTGGAATAGCCGGCTTTCATACTAAGAAATAAGGTTCCAAGCAGCATCAGAACCGCGGCGGCGATAAAAATCTGCTGCCGTGCTGCGACTCCTTTTGCAGCATAGGACCGTCTTACTTTCTTCATCCCATTCCCCTCCTTTGCTTTCTGGCCAAATATAAAAAGAACGGAACTCCGATTAATGAGGTCAATACCCCAACGGGAGTTTCAAAAGGCGGATTAATGCTCCTTGCCGCCAGATCCGCCGCAACCAGCAAAAGTGTGCCGAATACCGCACTGGCTGGAATGATATGCCGGTAGTCTACTCCCACCAGAAAACGGACAATATGAGGAACGATCAAACCGACGAAACCAACTGCACCAACAACGGATACCGATATTCCTGCCAGTATGACCACCAGTAAGGATAGAATTCTCCGGTATTTCCTGCAATTCAGTCCCAGTCCCTGCGCCACCTCTTCCCCCAGGCTCAGAAGGGTTATCTGCCTTGCTGTCATTACTGAGAAAAACAGAGCTCCACCGATTATCGGGATCATGATTCGTATCTGATTCCAGTCGGCGGCGGACACTCCTCCCATCGTCCAAAAAGTAATACTCTGTGATACATTAAAACATAGAGCGATTCCCTGACTGAGTCCGGTCAGAAGAGCACTCACTGCCGCCCCAATGATAACCATATTGAATGCTGTTTCTTTTTCCCTGCGAAGAGTCGTAATTCCATTGACAAATACGGCGCTTAGTGCCGCTCCCGCAAAACAGAAAAAGATTTTCTGCAAATATGACAACCCTGAAAAAAAGGCAAAGCATATAGAAAGAGCGAAGCCGGCTCCAGCATTCAGTCCCATCAATCCGGAATCCGCCATCGGATTCCTGGTCATTCCCTGCATAATTGCCCCGGCCACCGACAAGGATGCGCCGACCAAAAGTCCGGCAATAATTCTGGGCAGACGATGATCCATCAGTATCAGATGATATTTATTCTGAGCATCAAACTGGACAATAGCTTCCCTGATTGTGGAAAGAGGTATCCGAATCGAACCCTGAGTTACGGAATAACAGGAAACCACAATCACCGCGGCCAGCCCTCCAAACAGCACATAATAATATTTTCCTCTCTTCCTTGTTTCCATCTTCTTCTCCATTCTGTTATACTCTCGCGCATCCTGCCCGAAGGGCTTTTATCTTATAGGACGTACTTTTCTATAAGGATTAGGGTGTCAAAAGGTCTTTTTTAAAAATATTCGAGTCAATATGACCAATACAAAAAGAGCGACTACGCCTATGTAAATATTTAGAAGTTCTTTCTCAGAATATTTGAGCCATACCAGAAAACAAAACTGTTTGAGCGCAGCGAGTTTTTTGTTTTCTGGTATGTTTGGCGCGAATAGACTGAGAATTAGAACTTCTTATATATTGGAATTCGGAGCAGTAGTCTTTTTGTTTTGAGCATATTGCCTGGAGACGTTTGCAAAAGGACCTTTTGACACCCTAATCCTTATAGGAAATTACGTCCTATAAGATTAACGACGGATGAGGAGGCGGTAATGAGAATAAAGACTTTGGCCGGTATAACAATGTTTATTTTTATCATAGCTTCCGTTTTGACGGGCTGCACCGGAGGATGGGTGAATAAGGAGGCGGTGACCCCGCAGGAATCTCCGAAATATATTGCGGAAGGCATTCGCAGGCTATCTGTCATAAGGGACGGAGAAGCTGTTTTAGATATTGCGTATGAACCGGAAGAATATGAGAGCTCTTATGAGTATTGGAAAATATTCGAACCCTATGGAAAAGCAGCCATCGTCGATACGGAAGCAGTACTTGCTCTGTTCCATGTTATGGCGGAGATGGATTTGGAGGAAACAGGCGAGTATCCGGCAAATATAAAGAAAGCGCTTGCGGAATCCGGGACGAAGGTCATGCTGGAATATTGCAGCGGAGGCGAAGAGGACGACAATTCCTACCGGATAGAAGCTGACAGCACGGCCACTCTCCTGCTATATGGAGGAGAGGAGAAAAATATATACTATGCTGCTTATGAAAAAACTCCTGAAATAATTTACAAAATTAAAAAAGAGGACATGGATGAGATTTTATATGCAGATACCTTTGATTTAATCCTGAAAATCAGTGCTGCTATCAATATTGATACAATAGAAAAGGTAATCATCGACATGGATGAAGAAACATATGAGTGGAATATGAAGGATGAAAAATATCGTTCTCACTATACGGAGCTGCTCAGTATACTGCTCAAAAAAGAAATACAAGAAGATAAACGAGGCGGTTTTGGTAAAGATGTTCTGCTTGCTTTACGCTTTGTCAGGAATGTGCAGGAAGCTTCTGATCTGACTGTGGAATATCGGGATTACGATTCTGAATACGCTTCTATATCGGTAAACGGGGAAGAACTCTTTCTCGTGGAGAAAGCGGAGGTGGAAGCATTAAAAGAAAAAATAGCGAATGCGCCATAAAGGGATGGCGACTGAAAAGATAAGGAGAAAAAGAAATGAATAATACAATGAAAGCGGCCGTAATGACTGACATAAGAAAAGTAGAGATACAAGTAAAAGAGATACCTTCTCCGAAAGAGGACGAAGTACTGGTCAAAGTAGAATATGTAGGTATCTGCGGCTCCGATCTGCATTATTATGAATCGGGAAGAATAGGCAATTTTATTGTTAAACCGCCGTTTATTCTCGGCCATGAGGCAGCAGGTATAGTGGTGAACACGGGAGAAAAAGTAAAACACCTCAAGGAAGGAGACCGGGTTGCTCTGGAGCCGGGAAAGACATGCGGACATTGCGAAGCATGTAAATCGGGTAAATATAATTTATGCGATGATGTGATATTTTTTGCTACGCCTCCGGTAGATGGAGTATTTCAGGAATATGTAGCGCATGAAGCTAATCTTTGTTTCAAGCTTCCCGAGAACGTGACTACTATGGAGGGAGCGTTGATAGAGCCCTTGGCAGTTGGGCTCCATGCCGCCAACCAAGCGGATGCCGGACTGGGCAAGACGGCGGTAGTCACCGGAGCGGGATGTATCGGACTGGTAAGTCTGCTCGCACTGAAAGCAAAGGGTGCTTCTAAGGTCATCGTCGTGGATGTGGTTAAGAAGAGACTGGATAAAGCGCTGGAATTAGGCGCAGATGCGGTAATTGACGGTTCGAGACAGAACACAGTGGAGGAAATTCTGCGTTTCACGGACGGAAAAGGTCAAGACATCGGAATTGAAACAGCAGGCTCGCAGATCACCGCCGGTCAGCTGATAAAATCCGCAAAGAAAGGCTCTACTATCGTACTGGTGGGATATAGTGCAAACGGCGAAATGACATTGCCCGTCGGAACGGTGCTGGATAAGGAACTGACCTTTAAATCTGTATTCCGCTACCGTAACATCTATCCTATGGCAATAGAAGCAGTTGCGAAAGGAAGAATCAACATTAAAGATATCGTGACACATACCTTCCTTTTAGACGATATTCAGAATGCGTTAACTTCTTGTGTGGAAAACAAAGCGGATATTGTAAAAGGCATAATAAAAGTACAATAAAAATAAGCGGTATCCTGAAATCTCAGGATGCCGCTTATTTTTCTAGGTTTTTCTGTTTTTGTTCACAAAACAAGTAAGAAATTTATATAATCAAGACATTTTATTAAATATAAAATTATTTTTAAAAATGATACTATACAAATACAAAGTTCCAGTAAGCTTACTATTGTATCAAATGAGTTATGAATTT
>JAEWPN010000173.1 GCA_023399455.1 Bacillota bacterium | reverse complement strand
CTTTTATCGGAATAAAATCTCCGTAAAATTTCGCAGTATCCGACATCTGAACGAGCAAATCGCCTACCGACAGGTGGGAGAGAACTCCGGATATCTCCGCTATGTATTCGTTCAATACGTTAGCAATCTCGTTAATATCCTCGCTCACTCTTTGAAGATGCTCCTCCCCGGCCTCAATTTTATCGATATCCAGATTGCCTTTCGCAAGCCGGTTCGTCTGCTTCCTGATTGCCTCACAATCCTTCTCCAATTGTCTGTACATGCTTCTTTTACTCATCATGGCTTCTTCTCCTTCTTAATTTAAATCAGATAAAATACACCTTCCTATTTCAGAACAAAAGTGTGCTTTGCTCACTCTCGCAATCATATACTCCCGCAGCCCAGCTTTTGTTCCGCGCAAAGCTGCGCATCCTGCACGGGGTGCTTTTATTTCATAGGAAACCGAAACATTATCACTGCAACGTAACAAGGTCTTTCCTATGAAATAAAAAAGTCTGGGCAAGGCAATACACCTTATCCAAACTTCTTCGTTCAGCATCATATCTTTATTTTCTCTGATCTTTTTCATGCTTAATATATTATCACAACATACGTACAATAGTAAATACATTTTATACAATGCCCTGAGCCGTCATAGCTTCTGCAACCTTAAGGAAGCCTGCAATATTAGCTCCTGCCACATAATTGCCTTCCATATTGTATTTCTTGGAAGCTGCATCTAGGTTATGGAAGATATCTACCATAATGCGATTTAACCTGCTGTCAACTTCTTCGAAGGTCCAGCTAAGTCTTTCGCTGTTCTGGCTCATTTCAAGTGCGGAAGTAGCTACGCCGCCTGCGTTGGATGCTTTGCCGGGGCAGAACAGAACTTTATTCTGCAGAAAATAATCGGTTGCTTCCAAGGTGGTAGGCATATTTGCGCCTTCTGCAACTGCAAAGCAGCCGTTCGCAACAAGAGCCTTCGCATCATCGAGGTTAAGCTCGTTCTGCGTTGCACAGGGAAGCGCGATATCACATTTTACGCTCCAAACGCCTATTCCTTCATGATACTGTGCGCTGGATCTGGCCGCTGCATAATCCGTCAGTCTTGCACGTTTCACTTCTTTTATTTCTTTTAATAAATCCAAATCTATTCCTTCGGAGTCATAAATCCAGCCTGTAGAATCTGAGCAGGTAACCGGTTTTGCACCGAGCTGCTGCGCTTTTTCAATAGCATAAATAGCTACGTTGCCCGCACCGGAAACCGCGATCGTCTTGCCCGCGATGTCTTTACCGTTGCACTTTAGCATTTCTTCTACCAAATACAACAAGCCGTAACCCGTAGCCTGCGTTCTTGCAAGAGAACCTCCATAGGTAAGCCCCTTTCCCGTAAGAACTCCTTCGTAGCTGTTGCGGATTCTCTTATACTGCCCGTACATGAAGCCGATTTCTCTGCCTCCTACGCCGATATCTCCTGCCGGTACGTCCGTATCCGCGCCAATATGTCTATAAAGCTCCGTCATAAAGCTTTGGCAGAATGCCATAACTTCTCTATCCGATTTGCCCTTAGGATCGAAATCGGAACCGCCTTTACCGCCGCCGATAGGAAGTCCGGTAAGGGAGTTTTTGAAAATCTGCTCAAAACCCAGGAACTTGATAATGCCAAGATTAACAGACGGATGAAATCTCAATCCGCCCTTGTAAGGTCCGATAGCGCTGTTGAACTGTACGCGGAAACCATTATTCACCTGAACCTGTCCTTTATCATCCACCCAGGGAACGCGGAACATAACGATTCTTTCCGGTGTAACTAATCTTTCCAGTAAAGCATCTTTTTTGTACACTTCTTCATTCGCTTCGATTACCACACGAAGGGACTCCAGAACCTCTTTTACCGCCTGAATGAATTCCGGCTGTGCCGGGTTCTTTGCTACTACCAAGTCAAATACCTCATCAACATATGACATCTACGTGTCCTCCTTTAGTTTGAATGTATAATCCTTATGTAAACAATGAGCGATTCGCTTCGCGAATTGCTCTTTTACTTAAAAAAAAGCACAAAAGAACAAGCTTCTGTGCCAAGACGTCTTTGTCCACGTATTATTATATAATGCTGATTCCGATTTCACAAGACACTTTAGGATATTAAACTGTAAAAGTTTTATAACATATTTAACTGTTTTTTTATACACTTTGTACAATAATACGTGTATACAGTCATAAATATTTCTTCAGCCGTTCAATATTCTTTTCCTCAAAATCCATTAATTCCTTTGCGATTTCCAGTGAAGTGTTCTCCGCATGCTCATGGTGGTTCAAATGCTTGCACATATCCGTTATCCCCCGGTTACTTCCCTGAATCATCATCTCCGCAATATGGCTCGTGCTCGTATCGAACAGCGTATTGGAATGGATACCTCCTACTAACATCATCTGACTTACATTATTCGTGTGATACGGTTCCGATTTCCCTTCCAGAATCTTATCCAGCGCCTTATTATGGATTTCCGAATATTTTAAAGCCTGCTTGGACAGTTGTACCGCCAGACTATCGTCCAAAACTTTTTCGCTTATCGTATTGATAGCTTTTATTGCCATTTCCGTATTTTTCTGCACTCCACGCAGAATTTCCACATCGTCTTTTTTCATCGCGCACTCTTCCTTCCTAGCCTAGCTGGCTCCATTGATTTCAATTAAGAATCCTTTAAGCAGAAATTTAAATAGAAAAGGTGTAAGTATAGCTTTCTATACTTACACCTCACTTCCTTTGATTAAGAGTATGCGCTCTTTTTTATATTTTATTCAAAGGGATATTTTATTCCCCACTCATATCTGAGGCCGTCCATCAGCTTCATGATGCGAATCGTTTCGGCATGGGGCATCTGAGGACATTCTATCTCTCCGTTCTGCAAAGCCCTCACACAAGCTTCAACCTCGTATTCATAGCCTGAAATCTGCTTCGGACGGTTGTATTTTTCTACTTTATTATAACTGCTGTCATATACCGTCATGCTCGCAAAGTTATTGATATTCTCGATTACCACAAAGCCCTTGGTCCCGTGTATGATTCCCTTTCTATCGCTTAACGAAAGCATAGAGCTGTTCAACACCGCCATCTTTCCGTCTTCGAATACCATTGTTATGCTGTTCTGCTCATCCACACCGCTCTTTGTATAGGTACAGACAGAAGATAACTTCTTTACTTCCGTTCCGAATATCATCGACGCAAAATTAATCGTATACACTCCTACATCGAGAAGTGCACCTCCTGCAAGCGCAGGATCTGTCAGACGGGACACTCCGTTAATTACATAGCCGAGGTTCGCGGTCAGCATTGTAGGAACACCGATCACGCCGCTGTTTAGTACTTCCTTTATCGTTTGAAGCATGGGCATATAACGGGTCCACATTGCTTCTGTTATAAGCACATTCTTTTCCTTTGCTAAGGCAATTAGCTCCTCTGCCTGCGCAGCATTAGCTGTGAAAGCCTTTTCGCAAAGCACAGGTTTCCCGTTTTCTATACATAGCCTTGCGTGTTCATAATGCTCGGAATGAGGTGTCGCGATATAGACCAAATCTACCTTCTTGTCCGCAACCAACTCTTCGTAAGATCCATAGAACTTCTTACATCCGTATTTTTTAGCAAATTCAGCCGCCTTATCCTTGTTTCTGGAACCTACCGCGTAGCATCTTGCGGTCTTCATCTTAATCAAGGTCTGCGCCATCGTTCCGCCGATACCTCCGGCTCCCAGGATCGCCACGTTTATCTTATTGTTCAAGTTCATATCCGGCACCATTCTTCCCTCTCAATCATAGATTTATCACTATTCAGCATGCTGCTTCATAGCAACGGTTAATGCACAAAAATACTGCTGAGCAGTATTTCGCGCTTGCATATTATTCCACATAATCTGATTTCACATATGCGGTCTGCCCCTTGTATTTTACCTTCGTCCAGCCATCCGCCTGCTTCATTACCAGCTCCAGCTTCTCACCGACATATACGAGTCCTAACTTCTCTCCGGTCTCACTGGCAGTCTTTCTGACGTTAACATTCTCTGTTACCGTTACTGTAGTACCGTCACCGGCAGCGGCGGTCTGTGTTCCCTCATTCGTTTCAGTTTGTGCTGTATCTTGATCTGCCTGCTCCGTTTCGGCTGCTGCGGCAGCTTCTTCTACGGGCTCCAGATATTCGGTCTTAATAAAGGCATCTTTACCATCGAAAGTAATCTTGCTCCAGCCATTGCCTTTTTCTTCCAATAGAGTAAATTCATCGCCTATTTGCGCTTTTCCAACTTTATCGGCGGTCTCGCTGTCGGAACTTCGAACATTGACTACATCCGTAGCGCGCACTGTCTTTGTCACATTCGTCTGTGTCTCCTCGGCAGCTTGTTCCGTCTCCGTGTCCGCCGCTTCTGCCGTCTCGCTATTATCTGCATCTGCAGCCGCGGTTTCGTTTTCCGTCTGTGCAGCCTCCGCCTTCGCAAGAGCTTCACCTACTGAAACATCGATTCTCTGCGCCAGATCCACGAGAAAGGCGTTCAGCTCCTCATCGCTTTCCAGAAGCTCGTTGTATTCTACGGCAACCTTATTGTTCAAATCAACCACATCGTCCTGAAGAGAAATATCTCTGATATAGTTTGTTACAACGGAATTGTCTTCGCCTTCATTAATATAACAGATCCCATTCTCATCTGTGCAAACGTAAAACGCCTGCATTCCTGGTACCATTTCGTCATACTCGGTAAATTTCACTTTGGAATAAACATATACCAGATAGGAGTCCTCTACCGGCCCCGCTTTCGTATATACATCAAGCTGTGGATAGGAATCGATATATTTGCTCATTTCCTGAATTCTTATTTTTTCCGTATCATCCACAAATGCGTTAATGGAGGAGACCGTATCCAGATTTCCTTCTGCCAAAGCGGCATAATAGCTGCTCATAAGTTCGTTTACCGCCGGATATGCATTTTCCTCAAGCGGAAGCTCCGGCACTGCCTCCGCATCCTCTGCTGAAGCCGCCATGGTATCCGCCACCTCCGTGCTCTCCGCCATCTGCGCTTCTTCTTCGGCCGCTGCTTTTTTATTCGCATTGACCGCTATGAGAACCGTAAACAGAACGCATACTACGAGAATTAGCGGCATTACTATTTTCGCATGGTCTGATATCCAATCCTTTATATCATCCAATCTGTCTTTTATGCTGTTGTTCATAGATGATTTTCTATGCCTACTCATAAAATAAAACTGTCCTTTCTGTTCTTACTTCCCTTCTTCTATTACTCAGAGTGATGTAAATGCACCCGGCAGGAATCGAACCTGCATTAAAGGCGTCGGAGGCCTCCGTTCTATCCATTAGACTACGAGTGCATAAAAAATTGGTACTTATAAAATTATAATATATTACAAATTTGTTACATCACTCTGATATAATATCATAACAATTTATTATTGTCTAGTGTACTTTTTGTGAACATACCAATAGGAAAAATTTGGATATCTTAGAATAACTTTGTAATTGCGTTTTCTTTTCTCGAATAGCGATATACCGCATCTGTCAGAACATCCTCAGGGTCCACCTGGGTTTCATTGATATCACAGACCATTCTCCAAAGCTGTGTGGGCTCCTGCTTTCCGTCGTCAGGTATTAATATGATTTCATGGATGGAGCTGGGGAGAATGAATAAATCTTTACAAACTACATCGGAAAATCCAAGCAACGCATTATCATATAGCAGCGTTGCTGCTCCAAAAAGCTTGTTCTCATTTCCCATAACGAACATTTGTCCACAGCTTTCACAATCTGTTACCGTGGTAAGTAATTGCAAAGCCGCATTATCAAACCATTCTTCGTCGGGCATGAAGCCATCCTCGCCGGTTCCCGCAATAAATTCCTTTTTCAAATCCTGAGAAAAAATTTCCTGCATCATCCTCTCGATAGGCAGCACTCTTGCCGGAAGCAGCCGTCTCGTATTTTCCTTTGCATCCTCATATAATATTTCCTTCGTAATACCCCACAACTTAAGGTGGTTATTATAGATTAAAATAGTAGCTTTGCTCAACTCTTCTTCGTCGACACTGCAATAGAACACTACCGCCATATCCAGGAAAAGAAAGTGGGGAATCTCTTTTAGTATCTCAAGATTTTTTTCATACCCTATTACTTTATATGCTACCTTTCCCTTCAGTTTTCCATAATCCAAAAAAAAATTCATATCCAGATTTTTTTTAAAACAGTTTTCCTTATAAATCCGCCTTATTTCTTCAATAATATCTTGCATGGGTTTTCCCCGCTCATATTCTTCAAAAAAATCATCGAGATAAATATTAGGTGATATATTTCTTTCCGTCTTGGCTATTACTACGCTATTTAAGATTACCCCGTTATTTTTCGTGATCCGGTTCAGCTCAACGGTTACCTCTCCTCCTAAACAAATTTCTAATTCACCCTTTACTTTTTCGCAAAATTCCATGATTTTCATGTAAAATCCTCTTTCTTTCTAATATATTTTTTAGTTTGTGATTTGTGGTAACGACGTACCCTGACTGTGCGGATTTCCCGCCGAAGATTTGCTTGGCATCGGAAAAAGTATGCGATGCCAATTTTATGATTTGAATAATAAAAAAAGACAACGGAAAAATTCATATTTCCATTGCCTTATAAGCTTAAATGATAGTTGATACAGATTATACCCTGGAGAGATATTCTCCCGTTCTGGTATCGATCTTGATCACGTCGTCCTGATCCACGAATAAAGGAACGTAAACGGTTGCTCCCGTCTCCACAACAGCAGGTTTTGTCGCGCCTGTCGCTGTATCTCCCTTGAATCCCGGTTCTGTATCCGTAATCTGCAGTTCTACAAACAGCGGAGGTTCGATGGCGAATACATTTCCGTTATGGGAACATACCTTAACCATCTCATTCTCTTTTACGAATTTCAGAGAATCGCCTACCGAGGCCTCATCGAGTCCAATCTGCTCATAGCTCTCCACATCCATAAAGTGGAATAAATCACCATCTGAATATAAGTACTGCATATCTTTTCTATCAATACGTGCTTGTGGGCATTTCTCGGTGGGTCTGAATGTTTTTTCAATTACACCGCCGCTCTTGATATTTTTCAGTTTAGTTCTTACGAACGCTGCCCCTTTACCCGGTTTTACGTGCTGGAACTCAATAATCTGGTAAATATTATTATCTAATTCAATAGTAATACCATTTCTGAAATCACCTGCAGAAATCATAAAATATTCCTCCTAAAATTTTCACGTTATAATTCTATAACAGTTTATACTAAAAGCTCACATATTTCAACTATTTTTTCTAAACTT
>JAEWPN010000142.1 GCA_023399455.1 Bacillota bacterium | reverse complement strand
TGAGTGTCCTATACTCATTTATCATAGTTTATCACAGTCCATCCGTCAATTCCACATTTCGTATCTGCTTTTATTCCGGTTTTCTCCTTAAATACAGATATACCTCATATATGGTAATCAGCGCCAGAGGCCCTTTGATAATACCGAAGATCCCGAACAGCTTTACTCCCGCATAAACGGCAAACAGTATGCAGACCGGCAGGATTCCCACCTGTGCTCCTACCAGTTTCGGCTCCAAAAACTCTCTTATGATCATACAAGATACATAAAGCACAACACATATCACGGCCTTACCATAATACCCATTTAGAATCTGCCAAAAAGCAAGGGGCATGAGAACCATGCCTGTACCGATAAAGGGAAGCATGTCCATGAAGCCCGTTAACATACCGAGCAATATACCTCCTTCTATTTTGGCAAAAGATAATGTGACGGCACAAAGAATACTGATGATAAACAATATGATAAGCTGCGTCTTCACAAAACCAGCTACATGTCCGAACACTCTTTTACCGATTTCCAGTACTCCTTCTAGTTCTTCATGACTGCGAAGCTTATTCATAACCATTGCATAATCCTTTGCCAGAAGAATTGACGCGATAATCATAATGGCAATGAAGCTTATGATGCCTGCCACATTTTTCACATATCCTAACGAGTCGTTCATAATTTTGGGAATTACTTCCACCTGAAAATTCTCGATGAAAATATTTACTTTTTCCATAATGTATATTTCGATTCCGGCACCGTCGAGGCCGAACTTTTTCTCTATTCCGTCACAGCATCCGCTGACAAAAACATAAAACTTTTCCTCGAATACATCTATCTGACCGAACATCTCTCCTACTCTCCGGAAAACAAATACCGCCAACCCCCATATCGCCCCTCCCGCCGTTATGAATAAGACGAGCAGTATTAAGGCTATTATAAAGCCTTTTTTAATATGAAAATTTTTCTGAATCCTTTCTAAGAAAGGATGAAGGATCTTCACAAATGCAAGTGCAAAAAGAAAAGGAGTTATAAGCGGGCTCAGGTACTTAAATCCGATATATACTCCTAGTATAACTGCTGCCAGAATCACATATTCTTTTGTCTTCATAACCGCTTTTTTATCCATGGCTTTTCCCCCAGAAACTTATTTACTGAAATTAATTATCCTATTATTATAGGATGGATATTTTTCAGCAAATTATAGCTCTTTCTCTTAGGGAGTAAATGGTAAAAAGGGACAGAACGCTTCCCCATCCGGCACAATGGAAAAACTCATGTTTTTTCCGGTTTTCGGATGTGAAAAAGAAAGACTGTATGCGCATAATGCCACATCTTTTACTTCGCTTTCAAGGCTTTTTTGTATGGAAGCTTCACTTCCATATTTTACATCCCCAAGTAGCGGCATTCCCGCATGGGCCATCTGTACCCTGATCTGATGGTGCCTTCCTGTTTTCAGCAATATTTCCGTAAGCATACGCATATTTTGCATACCCTTATCTTCTTCTGCAGCCTTTAAGATACGGTACTTAAGTTCGGCACGTTTTGCATCTTTATTATTTTTTTCTGCTACTTTGGATGTATTGTCTTTCCCATTTTTCACCAGATAATCTACTAAAGTAAATTCTTTTTGAAAATAATTCTTGTCTTTCATCTTTACCATACCGGCATCTGTAAGCACTACGGCATAATAAAGCTTTTCCATACTCTGTGAACTTAGTTTCGCAGCGGACTCCTTTGTTTTGCCGAATACAAGTATGCCTTCCACCGGCTGGTCAAGGCGGTGTATTACTCCGATATAAGATGTCTTTAAATAATTTTTTATAATGCTTACCATATCCGGCTGCCCCAGCCTGGCAGTCTGTGTTGCAATGCCGGAGGGCTTGTGACAAACAATTATCTGATCATCTTCATACATGATATTATCTTCTTTTATAACCATTTTTATAACTCGCTCCTTTCCCTCCTTAAGAACAAAAGTGTTCCTTGTACACTCTTACAGCCAGGTATTTCGGCAGCACAGCTTTTGATCAGCGCCGGGCACATCCGACCATTAGGAGGATTGATTCCTGCTAATTTTACATGAATCTCCATGTACTGTCCATTTATAATAAAAACAATCTTAAGAAAATCTTCATATTTGTAATATTGACCCTGCAAATTGTCAATGCTAAGATAAAATATAGTTGGATTTTTGTGCGTAAACGTTTTATTTACAGCTTTGTATTCTATTAAGCATATGGAGTTAACGCTTTTAGGGCGGCGGCAAGCTAGGATTAACTGATAAAAATAATCGATAACTCAGCCTGTCTCTGCTGTGAAAAGAAATGTAAATCTACAATTTTGTCCGTGAAATTAAGAGATGCTTTTCAAAAGGCATTTTCTTTTCGTATCCTTTTTTCAGACTTTATTTTCAGAATTCCGGAGATGCCAATATATGAATTATAAAAAGTTGTTTACTATACCCTGGTATTATACGCTTGTTTTACTTTTTATAGCAGGTGAAGCCGCCCTCTTTTTTATACTGGGAGAAAACATTTATGTAAGCATCCACGACAACTTGGACCTGCATGTTGCAGATTATCATATTTTGTCCTATACGAACACCTTCTTTTCCCACAACGTACAGTTACCGCTTTTAAATGGGATCAGCAGGAATTACTTTGCGTCGGAATTTTCTCTTTACAGCCTGCTTTATATCCTGCTGCCTACTTCTACCGCATATGCTGTGGGCTATTTGTTGAAGACGGTTATTGCCGTGTTATCCTGTGTCTTATTGGCAAAAGATCTTTTTGCTGATAACTATGAGAAATATGCTCCGGTGGTAGTGTTATGCAGCTTCGCTTATGGAATACTTCCCTTGTACCCAACCTTTTCGTTTCCGTTTGTATCTCTGCCTCTCGCAATTCTTCTGCTCAGGAGAATTTATATAAGGCCTGGATTTACTTCTTATTTTTTGTTGTTTTTATATCCTCTGCTATCCTACTTTACTTTCTTTGGATTTTTTATATTGGGATATTTATTTTTTGCCATTCTATTTCTATGGATAAAAAATAAGAAGCTGTCATTTTCCCTTATCGGTGCTTTTTGCGTTTTATTTGCCGGTTTTGCTTTGTGGGAGTATCGTCTGTTCGCTATTATGTTATTTGATTCCACCCCCACCATACGTGAGACAATGGTGCAGGGAAATTATAATTATTCAGAAATAATAGCTGCCGTAAAGGAAACCTTTACCATAGGTGTATTCCATGCGGATGCAGTTCATACATGGTTTGTGCTGCCGGTCTGTATCATTTATTTTGTATTCTTAAACTATCGTTATATCAAAGAAGGAAATTATAAGGGAATGAGGTTTGATCTCTTTAATTGGATTATCTCCTTTCTTATATTTAACTGCATTGTCTACGGCCTATATTTTCAGGAACATTTCAGGGGATTTATCGAAATGCTCATTCCGCCGCTAAAAGGCTTCCAATTTTCAAGAACGGTTTTTTTTAATCCTTTTCTTTGGTACCTCGCTCTTTTTATTATTTTAAAACGGCTCTACGACAATCACAGGCAGAAGGTTGCTCACGTTATTGTATTAACAGGTATTGCTGTTATTCTGTTCACCGGCTCCAAATATAATGATTTATATCATACCGCTTTCAATTATGCATACCGGATTATAAAGCAGAAGCCTTCCAATAGCTTAACCTACAATGAATTTTATTCAGAAAACTTGTTTCACAGTATTTTGTCCGATATCGATTATTCCGGCGAGAAATCTGTTGCATATGGTATGCACCCTGCAGTGCTTGAATATAACGGCATTTTTACTTTAGACGGCTGCCTGAGCTACTATCCGCAGGAATACAAAGAGCAATTCAGAGAGATAATAGCTCCGGCTTTAGACAAAGTAGAAAGCTTTCGCATTTATTATGACGACTGGGGTGCCAGAGCTTATCTATTTGCCGGTGTGGATGAAAATGTATACGAACCCGTAAGAAATCTGGAAATATCGGATACTAATTTATATATCGATGCGGATGCCTTTAGAAAAATGGGAGGGAAGTATATTTTTTCCCGTCTTAAGATAACAAATGTGGATGAGCTGAAGCTTCATCTGCGCGGCATCTATACCGATACTTCTTCCCCATACACAATTTACTTATATGAAACAAATTGAAAGGATTTATATTTAACATGAAAAATTATATAAAAATAGCACGCCCAGACCATTGGATTAAAAATCTATTTATCATACCCGGTATTATCGTCGCACTTCTTATATTCGGCAGAGATATTCATAACTTTTTTACTATACGCTTTTTTCTCGGATTCCTTGCGACCTGTTTTATTTCTTCTGCCAATTATGTGATTAACGAATGGCTGGATGCAGATTTCGACAAGTACCACCCTGTAAAAAAGAATCGTCCGGTAGTAACAAACAGCTTAAAGTTCTTCTATGTTATGCTGGAATACGCAGTGCTTATCTTCCTTGGATTAAGCCTTTCTCTTTTTATTAACAAATATTTTGTACTTATAGAAATTTGGCTTTTAATCATGGGATTTTTATATAATGTAAAACCTTTTCGCACAAAAGATATTCCTTATGTGGACGTGCTTTCAGAATCAATAAACAATATTATTCGTCTTTTACTCGGTTGGTTTATTATTACGGATCATTATTTTCCGCCCATAAGCATTCTTATCGGTTACTGGATGTGCGGAGCTTTTCTTATGTCGGTAAAAAGATACGCGGAATATAAAATGATCAATGACCCCGAGGCAGCAGGCTTATACCGAAAATCATTCAGACATTATTCCGAAGAATCCCTTTTATGTTCCTCACTTTTTTACAGCATGTGCGCTACCGTCTTCACCTCTATTTTTATTATTGAGTATCGTATAGAATATGTGCTGGCACTTCCTATTCTTATTGGTTTATTTGTACTTTATTTTCACCTTTCGTTCAAGGAAGATTCGGTTGTTCAGAAACCGGAAAAGTTATACAAAGAAAAATCCTTATTATTTTATCTGCTTGCTTTTATCATTATATTGTTTATCTTAACCTTTGTTGATATCCCGGTTATGACTGAATATTTTAGAATGCAGAAGTTATAGCTTTGATGTGATATCGGGATGTACTCACATTAATCATAGTCCGGTTTTGAAAGGAAGAAGGTAATTTAAAATATGAGAAAAAAGAACGCTATTTTTATGAATAAGCATTTGGCTGAATATCATGCCATCATTCTCGATGTAGACGGAACACTATACAGCCAGCCCTCTTTACGCTTTTTTATGGCAATTGACCTTCTTAAATTTTACCTCTCTCATCCGCTTCGTATGAAAGAGCTATTTATCATAAAAAAATACCGATTTGTCAGAGAAAATTGGGCGAACCTTGCCTCTGAATCCATAAGAACTTCTTTTTCCATAGAGGAAATGCAATATACATATGTGGCAGAACAGATGAATACCTCTCCCGGACATGTACAGGAACTTATTTTATACTGGCTCCATAAACAGCCCCTTAAATTGATTGCGAAATACAGGGATTCCAAGCTTATAGACTATATGAAATCATTACGGGAAAATGGAACGACCATTGTCATTTATTCAGATTATCCGGCAAAAGAGAAATTAGACGCTCTGGGCATCTGTTCGGATTATGTTTTTTGCTCCTCTGATGTAGCAATAAATTGTATGAAGCCTGATCCAAAAGCAATGTATGTCATATTGGAAAAGCTTCATGAGATTCCGGAAAATGTTGTAATGATTGGAGACCGTTATTCAAAAGACGGCCTTGCGGCCAAAAATGCAGGAATGGATTTTGTAATTCTGGAAAAATTCGTATCCCGGCGTATAAGTCTATATCAACAGTTATTCATAAGATAGATTATTTTATATAGGTTTGGGATTGCAAAATGTTGTTTTAAAATTCCCTTCACTTATATTAAAGAAAAAGTGAGGGGGCTGGACAACCCATAACACTAAGATTTATTCCCTTGATTTTATTTGCTTTGGCGTATACACTAAAAATTATAGATTCAAAATGGAAGAATATAAATGTTTGATTATATAATCGAAAATAATATAAGGAGGAGGAACTTGGCCTACACTATTTTACTAATTGACGATGACAAAGAACTATGCGCTTTAATTAAACAAAGCATAATGAGAGAACAAATACACTCTGATTGTTGCTACTCCGGTACAGACGGACTTGCTCTCCTTGAAAAAAACGATTATCAGCTTATTCTTTTAGATGTGATGATGCCGGGAATGGACGGTTTCCAGACCATGGAGAAAATAAGAGAGAAAAGCAGCATACCCATTCTGATGCTCACTTCTAAAAATGACAGTATGTCAAAAGTACAGGGACTGCGTTCCGGTGCAGACGACTATTTAACGAAACCATTTGATATGGAAGAACTGATTGCTCGAATTATTTCTTTGATACGCAGATACACACGCTTTAGTTTAACAGCCAATTATTCGCAGCCCCTTGTTTACAAAGGGCTGACCATAGGCATTGATAGCCGAAGTGTGACCACGCAAAACGGTACATTTGAGTTGCCGCCAAAAGAATTTGATCTGTTGCTCTTTTGCGCTAAAAATCAGAGGAAGATTCTAACGAAGCAGCAGATTTACGAGGAGGTTTGGGGTGAGCTTTATGTCTATGATGACAGTAATATTATGGCTATCATCAGCAGACTTCGTAAGAAGATAGAACCCGACCCCGGAGCGCCGTTGTATATCCAAACAGTAAAGGGAATTGGCTATCGTTTTAACAAGGAGGTATAGGCTATGCTTGTGGATGTGATTTTGGGCATATTATTTTGCCTTGCCCTCTTGCTTAGCATTGTGTGCTGTACAAAGCTAATGCGTGTAAAACGGAAGCTTAGCGACATGACAGAAGCTTTGAGTGATATTCAGGCCGGAAACGGAAATCGAAAAATCCTTGCAGCAGACAATGAGCTGACAGCAGAGCTCTCATTTAAAATGAATGAAATTGTATATGCCTATGAAGAACAGCTTTCACAGCTGCGGTCGGCAGACGAAACGAATCGTCAGCTTATGACCAGCCTTTCCCATGATGTTAGAACACCTCTTACAACCCTGCTGGGTTACTTGGATGCTGTTCATAGAGGGGTTGTTAGCGGAAAAGCGCGTGAGGATTACCTCGAAATTTCGAGGCGAAAAGCACATGATCTAAAAGAATATATTGATGTTTTATTTGACTGGTTTAAGCTCAACTCCAGTGAATTTTCTTTATCTATAGAGCGGACAGAGCTTGCGGAACTAACCCGCAATATCCTCAAAGGCTGGATTCCTATTTTTGAGGAAAAAAATCTAATCTATGAAATTGAGCTTCCAGAAAAACCGTTGCTCACAAGAGTGGATTTGGATGGTTATGCCCGCATCATTAATAATTTAGTTCAGAACGTTATAAACCATAGTCAGGCGACACAGATCAAAATTGAAATGGTAAAACAAGAAAATGATATTGAAATCTGTATTATGGATAACGGAATCGGAATTGAGAAAGCGGATTTACAGCATATTTTTCAAAGGTTGTACAAATGTGATAAAGGGCGTTCTAATAAAGGAAGCGGATTAGGCCTTGCTATTGTCCGACAGATGGTGGAACAGATGGACGGTCGAATTACGGTACAAAGTGAGCCGAACCAATATACAAATTTCACTGTTTTCTTTCCTTTAGATGCCTGAAAGAAACCCTGTCTATCGGCAGGGTTTTTTAATTGCAAGGTTAATACAAGGTTGCGGCAAGGTTAATACAAGGTTGCGGCAAGGTTAATGCAAGATTGATATGATAAACTGATTCCAGTAAGAAAAGGAGGTTCTTCATTTGAGTGATTTTATCATTGAAACAAAAAATCTCACCAAACAATATGGTGAGCAGAAAAGTGTTGCAAATTTGAATATCCATGTGAAAAAGGGACGCATCTATGGTTTGCTCGGCAGAAATGGTGCAGGGAAAACCACGGCCATGAAAATGCTCTTAAATCTGACGAGGCCTACTTCCGGAGAAGTTCAAATTTTCGGCAAAAGCATTCATGGAAACGAAAAGAAAATTCTGCCCCGCATCGGCAGCCTAATCGAAGCGCCGGGATTTTATCCGAATCTGACAGGTACAGAGAACCTGAAAATTTTTGCACAGCTCAGAGGTGTTTCCAAACGTACCGCTGTCAAAGACGCATCAGAGGTTGTTGGGCTCCCCTATGGCGATAAGAAGCTGTTTGCCCAATACTCTCTCGGCATGAAGCAGCGTTTAGCGATTGCCCTTGCAATTATGCACGATCCGGAGCTGCTGATTTTGGACGAGCCGATCAATGGGCTTGACCCCATCGGAATTGCAGAAGTGCGCTCGTTTATCCGGGATTTGTGCGACAAAAAGGGAAAAACGATTTTGATTTCCAGCCATATTCTTTCGGAAATAGCGCTTTTAGTTGATGATGTCGGCATTATAGATCACGGTGTACTGCTGGAAGAAGAAAGCCTTGCGGAGTTAGAAGAAAAGAATGGGAAGTACATCCATTTTATCGTTTCTGACACAGCACAGGCTGCCAGAATCATGGAGAGAAACTTCGGAGCCAAAAACTTTACTGTGGAAAATGACCACAGCCTGCGCTTATATGATAACAATTTTTCTGTAGCTGCCCTTAACCGAGCTTTTATTGAAAACGGATTGGAGGTATCGGAAGCTCACACCTGTGAAGATACCTTGGAGGATTACTTCAAGCGTATAACCGGAGGTGAGGGCATTGCGTAATCTGCTTTTAAGTGAAATGAAGAAATTCAAGAGAAAGAAAATATTTCTATTTGGACTATTGGCGGCCATCATTTTCCCTCTTTTTAATGCTGTATTACTGTCAGATTCCAATTTTGCAAGTGTCCAGTCCGGAGTAAGAGAGGATAACGCCTTTTTGCTTTTAATGCCCTTGCTGATTATCTTGGCGGCTAATCTGTTTTTTGTCGAGCAGGACAATGATACGTTGAAAAATCTGCTTTGCATACCGGTATCAAAAAATCAATTGGTTCTTGTAAAGCTATTGGTTTTGCTTATTTTTTCAGTTGCATTTCAGTTAATGGGCTTTGCAGTAAGCACGGCAATCGCTGTTTCTCAAAACATCCCGCCGACTGATTTTGCTTTTCAGCTTACGCTCACAGCCTCATCCGGAATACTCATGTGGGCTGCTGCGCTTCCCTGCATTGTGCTGGTTGTATGGCTTAATAAAAGCTATATTCTCTCGGTGATTATCGTGTTCTTTTACACCTTGCTAAATTATGTGATGCATTTTAGCGATGCGATTATGATGCAGCCTTTAGGGATAAATGCCGGAACCCTTATGCCCGTTCCTATGATTTTTCGGTGGCTGTACCAGTTTTACACCCCCACTGGCCAAATCCAGACGGAATTTTACAATCGATTCAGTCAATATTTTGTATCGGCATCTGTATGCTTTGGTGTGCTTTTATTGGAAGCCGCCGTTTGTATTTATTTGATGATCCGCATCTATCGGCTCAGAGAAATTTGAGGAAGGGAGGTATCTTTCATGTTTCGTATTATAAAAGCTGAATTTTTAAAATTAAAGAGATATCATATTTTGCTCATAGGCCTTATTGGAATGACTCTCCCGGCAATTTTGTCTGTATTCACGCAGGCAGTCGCCACGCCGGAGGGCACAACACAGAATTTTGGCTTTTCCGCTCTTTTTAACAGTACCATTTGGAATAGCGCAACAATTTTTATGCCTGTTATTTTTACATTGCTAGGCGGCTATCTTATCAATCGGGAATACACAGATAACACGCTTAAAATTATTTTTCCTGTTCCGGTAAGCTTTCAGCGCCTGCTGTTCGGTAAACTGCTGACCATAGGAATCTTAAGTTTACTGTTTGGATTTTACAGTTATACAGTAACGTTGGTCATCGGATTGCTGTACGGTCTTTCAGGACTGAATGCCGGAATTTTATTTACCGGTTTTTTGCAAATGCTCGGAATATCACTTTTTACCTATATCGCCATTCTGCCGATTATCGCATTCACCAGCAGGAAACCGGGAATTTATATGGGCGGTGTTATCGTAGCATTTCTATTCGGCTATAGCGCCATGTTCATAAAAAATGTAACACTACGAAGTCTTTACCCTATCCTTTCAGGGCTGGCAGTTATGAGGTTCGACACGGGAACATTCATGAATACTTCTGAGCCCGAGAATTTTACTTTATCCTTATTATCTTTGACTGCCATGCTTTTGCTTTCAATTATAATTGTGACACTTATAAAGCCATCACAGGCAGCTACCAAGCGAAAAAAAGCCAAGGCAGCAGGGCTGTTCCAAAGACGAAGTCTTTAGAATATACAATCGTGACATCCCAATCCTATAGTATAAAAAGCAATCCCCGCAGCAAAAGCAGTTAATTATGCTTCTTGCCCGCAGGGATTACTTTTCATATGGCTTATATATTATTTATGTTTTGTAATTTCAGATATAAATATCACACCTTAAAGCGGTATCCTACTCCCCAAATTGTTTCAATATACTGAGGCTTTGCCGTATCGTATTCAATTTTCTCGCGAATCTTTTTAATGTGGACAGTTACCGTAGCTATGTCACCGATGGAATCCATATCCCATATTTCGCGGAACAGCTCTTCCTTAGTAAATACATGGTTAGGATTCTCCGCTAAGAAGGTGAGCAGATCGAATTCCTTTGTCGTAAAGGTCTTCTCCTCATTGTCGATGTAAACCCTTCTTGCCGTCTTATCAATGCGTATCCCTCGAATTTCCACAATATCGTTTGTCTTCTGCGTAGAACCTACAAGTCTGTCATATCTTGCCATGTGCGCTTTTACTCTCGCTACCAGCTCGCTGGGGCTGAAAGGCTTTGTCATATAGTCATCCGCGCCGAGGCCAAGTCCTCTTATCTTATCGATATCATCCTTTTTTGCGGAAACCATAAGGATGGGAATATTTTTTTCTTCCCTGATTTTCTTGCATACCTCGAAGCCGTCGATTCCTGGAAGCATCAGGTCGAGAATAATTAAATCGAAATTTCCGCTCAAGGCTTTTTCGAGCCCTTTATCTCCCGTATGCTCGATTTCCACTTCGAAGTCGCTCAGCTCTAAATAGTCTTTTTCTAAGTCAGCAATCGCTTCTTCATCTTCTACAATCAAAATTTTGCTCATATTCAACTACACCTTTCTATATGTTTTATTCTTTCCCTCTTTGGTTCTGTGTTATTCCTTTACTTCACGGTACTTTCTGAATACGAAGTGCAGGCACGTGCCTTCGTTCTCCTTACTCGTTGCCCATATATATCCACCGTGGTCTTCCACGATTTTCTTTACAATTGATAAGCCGATTCCGCTCCCGCCTTTTGAGGAATTCCGGGAAGCGTCCGTACGGTAAAAACGTTCAAAAATGTTCGGCAGGTCCTTGGCCGCGATACCTTTTCCGTTGTCCTCTATCTCGATCCGGATAGAATCCACTTCATCCAAAATGTGAATGTCGATGACACCTTTTTCCTTATCCAGATATTTCACGCTGTTGCCAATGATATTACTGATTACCCGCTTTAGCTGTTCCGGGTCCGCAATAATCATCGTATCCGGAGAAACTAAGTTAAAATAATTAAGTTCGATATTTTTCGATTCAAGATCCAGTCCCACCTCTTCGATGCAATCCCCAAAGTAGTCCGCCACATTGATGCGATGGAAATGATAGGGCACCCGGTTAGAATCGATTCCCGAGTAAACTGTCAGCTCGTTGATCAGACGATCCATATCATTAGCCTTGTTATAAATGGTCTTAATGTACTTATCCATTTTCTCAGGAGTATCCGCAACGCCGTCCATGATACCTTCTACATAGCCCTTTATCGCAGTGATGGGGGTCTTCAAATCATGGGAAATATTGCTGATCAACTCCCTGTTCTGCTTCTCATGCTCGAATTTTTCATCCGTAGTCTCCTTCAGACGCAGCCGCATGTCTTCGTAATTTTTATACAAATCCCCTATTTCACCTTTGTTATCCGTATTCAGCATATAATCCAGGTTGCCGCTGGCAATGCTCTTCATCGCCATATTCAGTTCGTTTACCGGAAGGAACACACCCATATGAATCCAACGGGTAAGCATTACGCTGGTAAACAGCAGTATCAGTATAATAGCGATGAACATATCTATCAAAAGCTGTTTTGATATTAGAGTGTGTATCTTGGTAATGATAAAAAAGCTTCCCTCCGTACCGTCGGAAAAGGTAAAATCCAACTGCTTTACCAGCTTTTCCATGCTGTTATAATAATAGCCCGCATCATGACTTTCATTCGCATATCCGTACGCGGGGAGAATGTTGAATATCTTATCCGCCGCTGCCGTATTTCCCGCATAATATAGCCGGTCGCCCTTACGGACAAGAATATAGGAGGCTTTATCTTCTATTCCTTTATTGATATCATTAAGATAAGCAGTATCTTCTAATTTCGCCTCATCTATGGCTATCTGCCGCTTCACTTCTTTAAAAACCTTCTCCGAAATCTGCTCGAAGGTCTGTGCAGGGTCTGACATCATCGTATAGTCGACGTTCACCATCCCGATTTCCCGCTGTGCATTCATCAAATATCCTCCGATACTTATGAATGCCAAGGCTGTCAGCATCAGAGGCAGAAATACAATTGTAAGAAACGTAACTAACAATCTCGTCTTAAACTTCATAGTTATTTCCCCTGCATTTTATTTATCATTACGATGTCGGGGTCAAAAGGTATTTTGCCCCTAGTATCATTATTACGATTATAGCACATGATAGTCTCTTATATTATAAAAAGAACGGTAGAAACTTATTAAATCTTTGTAAAATAATTCACTATTTAGTATTTTTAAGTGTTATAATATTAAAGTTATAATATTTATCAAATAGTCTTGACATGATAAATTTCTTTGTTATAATAAAAATAGTAATCATTACTAATTTTGAAGGAGTAGTAAATGGCAGTTAAATACAGCAGGCAGCGGGAGGTCATTAAAGATTTCCTTTGCACAAGAAAAGATCACCCCACTGCGGACATGGTATACATGAATGTCCGGCAGCAATATCCTAATATAAGTCTAGGTACCGTATACCGCAATCTGACGCTTCTCACCGAACGGGGAGAAATACGGAAGATTAGCGTGGGCGACGGCGTAGATCATTTTGACGCGGACACCTCTCCCCACAATCACTTTATTTGCAAGCGATGCGGGAGCGTTATCGATTTGGAGATGGAGAGCATCGAACATATTTCCGAGTCTGCGCGTCAGAATTTTGATGGATACATCGAGGGCCATGTTACTTATTTTTATGGCTTATGCGGTGACTGCTGCAAGACTGATCCTTCATGAATCTTATGGGATGATTGACTAAATTACCGATGGCGATTATGGTAAGCAATTGAAACAGAAACAAAACATGGAGAAAAAAAGGAGAACTGAATTATGAAATTTGTATGTCAAGTATGTGGTTATGTTCATGAAGGAGATGCGGCACCGGAAAATTGCCCTATTTGTAATGCACCAGCTTCCAAATTTACTCAGCAGAGCGACACTATGACATGGGCTGCCGAACACGTAGTAGGCGTTGCCCAGGGCGTTAGTGAAGATATTTTAATGGACTTAAGAGACAACTTCAAGGGAGAATGCTCCGAGGTCGGCATGTACTTGGCGATGTCAAGAGTTGCACATAGAGAAGGCTATCCTGAAATCGGTTTATATTGGGAAAAGGCAGCATGGGAAGAAGCAGAGCATGCTGCAAAATTTGCTGAATTGTTAGGCGAAGTAGTAACTGATTCCACGAAGAAAAACCTGGAGATGAGAGTAGAGGCTGAAAACGGAGCAACCGCAGGCAAATTCGATCTTGCGAAACGCGCAAAGGCTGCTAACCTCGATGCAATACATGATACTGTTCATGAAATGGCTCGTGACGAGGCCAGACATGGCAAGGCATTTGAAGGGCTTCTGAAGAGATACTTTGGCTAAATCGAATTTTGAAGCGTTCGAAAATCTGTTAAAGAAACATATTAGATAATAAGAAATTGTTTTAAAGTTGCATAATATAGAGATTTTAAAGAGGATGGTCCTTAAGGTCATCCTCTTTTTTGAGGAGATTATTAATATAAAATAGAAATTTAATCAAACACTTTAAATAAATGTTTGCTTTTTAATAGACAATACTATATCTTTGTCGTATTATATGCTTATCCTTTGATATAGGAGACAACTAATCATGAACAGAAAAATACTACCCGTTCGATGGCAATATGAGAATATCATAATAAGGGAGGCCACGATACGGGACGAAGACAAACTGATACAAATATGCAATAGTTGGGAAGATAAAGAAGAAGTCGAGGGTCATACATTCAGTGACGATTATATTCATAACTGCTTAGAGGGGAAGTTTAATCTGCCTCCTTTAGACGATGCTGATAATAAGTATTGCTCATTTAAAGTAATAGAAGATCAGGACCGGCAGGTTATAGGTTTATTGGATATTTATCATGGATATCCAGACAAAGAATGTCTATGGATCGGCTTATTTATCATGGATAAGCAATTTCAAGGAAATGGATTGGGAACAGCAGCAATAAAATCATTATTGGAAGAGGCTGCGGAAAAAGAATGGAAAGCTTGTGGCCTTGGTGTCTATCTAAAAAATCTGAAGGGTGTAAGCTTTTGGATACATAACGGATTTAAAGAAATCGGAAATATCTATGGAGAAAAGCATCTATCTTCCGATTTCTTTCCTTTAATTTCTTTATTTCGAAAACTATCATAAATTTAATCTTCCGCTTTTACTTTATTCACGAATATGCTAAAGTGAAGTTGCAGCAAATCCACAAATCAGAAACATGAAGGGGAAAGGTTGAAAGAAAAGAGCTTTCAACTACAGATTCCCTGTCCTCCAAAACAGACATGGGGCATAAATATGCAAATTAAAAAGATAGAAAAATTCATTGATAAGCAAAAGATAAGCTTTATATCTTCCATAGACAGCGGCAGCTTTCCGAACGTAAAAGCAATGCTAATGCCAAGAAAAAGAAATGGCCTTAAAGAATTTTATTTTTCGACAAATACTTCATCCATGCGTGTCCAACAATATAAAAACAATCCCAATTCTTGTATCTATTTCTATCATAAGGGACTGATAAAGTACATCGGTGTAATGTTAGTCGGTAAAATGGAAATTTTAACAGATCAACAATCAAAAAATATGCTCTGGAAAAAAGGAGACACCATGTTTTATAAAAGAGGCGTAACAGACCCTGATTATTGTGTCTTAAAATTTACCGCTCATAGCGGCAGATACTATTGTGACTTAAAGACTGAAAGCTTTGAAATATAGAATATATGGAGCTCGAAACGAAATGGCAGAACAGTATTTTGAAAAACTGATAATAGAAAAGAAGGAACTGGAATGGCTATATGTTCCC
>JAEWPN010000094.1 GCA_023399455.1 Bacillota bacterium | reverse complement strand
TTGAAGGCAAGGGGCGTGTTTCACATGAGGATGCACTGAAAAAAGCTGTTGAGGTATACGAACAGTTTCGTATTCAACAGGATAGGGATTATATTTCAAATTTCGATGAGGCAATGTCGGAGTATTTAAAAGGAAAAGGCAACAAGCCGGTTTAACAAAGAATATTGGTTTATAAGAGTGGCTGTTTTTGAAATATATTCTGACGCCAAGGGGGTATTAGGTTTAACGGTCATCTTTTTTATCACCTCAAGGCACGTGGAATCCATAGTCCTGTTGCAACGGAAAAACACTTGATAAATAGAGGATTTATAGAATAATGACAGCAACATATTTTGACGTGAGAGGATGCTTTCACGTCTTTTTTGGTATAAGCTTTATAATACTTATCTGCTGACGTTATTATGAATAAATCGAAATATATGGGAAGATAATAGTAAAGAGAGAACTATTATTGAGACATGAGAGAACGTCAAATAGATGCAGGAGATTAATGTGGCAGACAAAATAGATTTAAATGAAATAACAATAACTGAATTAGGCAAGATAATAAAAAACAAAACTTTTTCTATAAAAGAGATTGTTTTACAATATTTAGAGCAAATAGACTCCTTCGACAAAGGTTTTAATGGATTAAATTCTATTCTTGAGATAAATCCTGATGTTATTACAATAGCAGAAGAGCTTGATAAAAGAAATAAGGATGATTCCGGCTTGCTTTATGGGATACCTATTCTTTTAAAAGATAATATAAATACTGCAGATAGCCTGCACACATCCGCAGGATCACTGGCATTGGCAGATTCAAGTCCGGAAACGGATGCCGAGATCGTAAAAGTTTTGAGAAAAAAAGGTGCTGTTATTCTTGGCAAATCAAACATGACTGAATTTGCCAATTATATGACGAAAGGAATGCCGAACGGGTATAGTTCCAAAGGAGGAATTGTAAGATCACCATACGTTTTAGGTGAAAGCCCGGCAGGTTCCAGTACCGGTTCAGGAGTTGCAGTGGCAGCTAATTTATGTACGGCAGCTTTTGGTACGGATACTTCTGGCTCTATCATATCCCCCGGCTTAAAGAATGGTATTGTAGGATATCGTCCAGGTAAGGGTACTTTAAGCATAAAAGGCATTATACCGGTAAGCTTTACTTTTGATATGGTTGGTCCCATGACAAGAACCGTTAAAGATGCAATTATTATTTTTAATGAAATAGCATCCAATAAAATACACTTTACAGAAAATTCAAATCTTAAAGGTATGGTAATAGGAATCGATCAATCTGCCATGGATAATATGTCGCAGGAAGAAGAAAAAAAGGCTAATAGTATTTTAGATAAGTTAAAAGAAGCTGGTGCAATCTTAAAATGGATACATCTCAAAACAATTCCTAATAAAAAGATAGATAACATTAAAAAATATGAGTTTAAGCATGCTTTGAATCAATATTTAACTGAGTTACCGCTGGATTATAAAATAAAAAATTTAAAGGAAATAATCGAATTTAACAATATCCATAAAGAAGAAACTTTAAGATATGGTCAGATATTGTTAGAAGATGCCCAGAATAATACCTCCGGTGAAATGACAGAATCTGTTTATCTGGATACGTTAAAAGATATAGAGTTCGCTAAACTATATATGAAGGATCAGCTAAAGGATGTAAATGCGTGTATTGTATTTAAAGATCACCTAATTGTTCAATATACAGGTTTACCGGCGATTACGGTACCCTGCGGGCTATATAATGATGGAATGCCTTTTGGAATAAATATCATCGCTCAAACTGATGAAGAACTATTAAATACAGCTTATGCGATAGAACAAGTCGCAGGCAGAAGAGTTAAACCTAAATTCATTGGTTATTAAAAGTCTGTGATCACACTGAAAAACTGCTAAAACTAAAATTAGACATCAAAAAATGAGAGTTTCCATGTTATAATTAATACAGCTATTTTATAAAAAACAAGGGTTGAGCGTTGAATTGTTGGAAATATTGATTATATTTCGATAAATAGATATTTAAGCAGTTTTCAGACACGCCCCAGGAAAGGAGAGTGCATCTGTGAAAAAATGAACAGATGCGGGAAAACCATAATGAAAAAATTAAATGATTATTTATACTCAGGCGATACCGTTCTTAAGATATTGCAGAGATATAGTGAGGATTTGAAACAGTCGTCGAAAGAAACTCAGAATCAGATCGATCTTGTGCACTGTAATTTTCTGCTTCAGATTGCGGAACTTTTACAGCACAACGAATTCCTGACTTCGCAGTCTCAGCGGATTCGGGAATTCTATAAACATATGGCAAATGAATATCCTTTTCTTGCATTTACTTTTAAGGGCCGGATTAAATCGCTGATACGCGCAGAAGCTAAATTCAACGGATACATTGTGGAATATATTTACGACTATTATATTAAACATGGCAATTACCCTTCGCTTCCTGAACTGAAAAACTATTTAAATTGTTTTCGGGACCTGATTGCATACAGAATCGTGATTTCTCTTCCTAAATGTCATCTGAAGGAAGGCGAGATATGGGCGGATGAGGAAAATAAATATCTATATGATGTTGCCAACCAGTTGCTTGGTTTCATGGAGGAGCGAGGATTTACCGCAGAAATAGCTTCTTTTAAGGGTCAGAAAAAATCACCTTTGTTAAGAGAGAGTGTAAGCCCATATTACAGAGATTATGTTGTAAATCCAGAGTCCAGTGGCTATCGTTCTCTGCATATAACATTTTATGATAATATTGCACGTTGTTATGTGGAAGTACAACTTCGTACAAAAGAAATGGACGATTTTGCTGAAATTGGTCCTGCTAATCATCTAGGTTACGAAAAACGGCAGGAAAGTGAAAGAGCTAAACGAAATGCAATTCCAAAAGGAGAAAATATTTATTTTGATGATTCTTATGAAAGAGGTATCATGTTACAGCAGCTTGAATTATCGAAATTGGATGTAAATATGTTTTCGGCAGTGAATAATTCACTTATTAACGATGGTTGTGGCCTGTACCGGGGGAGACTTATTCTTCCGTATGAGCATCTTTCAAGATTCCAAAATGACCTTGTTGATTAATTATTTGTGAAGCAATTCGGACTACATATAGCTGATTTTTTATATTTTGCCCTTAAGACGATGCCGAAAATTGATTTTCCTCAAGTATATTTTCAAAATCCAGATAATACATTTACAGCAAGAGAATTAATGAAAGGCATTCTTATATGTCTGATCAAACAGTTGATTATCTGATGAATCCTAGTGATTCCACCAGATATGAAATATTAAGAAATGCTTTTACTAATGCCGGCCGGAAGATTTTGAAAATGTAGTTGAACTATTAAATCCCCCGCCTGATATTACCTCCTATGCTGCTCCCGGAGCGCATAAAAACCTTAAAGTAGGCATAATAGGTGCAGGTCTGGCCGGTTTATCCGCTGCCTTTGAATTAAGAAAGACCGGAGCAGAAATTACTCTGTATGATGCCATGGAAGACCGCATAGGCGGAAGGGTGTATACTTATTATTTTGATAAAGGCAGGCGATATTATGGGGAATTTGGTCCTATGAGAATTCCCCTGTCCCATGGTACAACCTGGCATTATATAAATTTGTTACATCTGAATACCATTCCGATTACTTCACCTTTTCCCAACAATTTTATATACGTTCATAACACCAGAGTACGAAGAGATCGGGACGGAGATAATATAACGAAATATTTATATCCCTTATTTAATCTTACTGATTATGAAAGATCTTTGTCATGGCCAGAGTTAAATGATTATGCCTTCGATTCTGTCTTACTAAGCCTGCCTCCGGATATCCGGAGAGAACTGCTGCAGATTCTGCCGGAGTATTCACCGGAGTATTCCTTCTATTTAAACAACAGTATAAGAGAAATACTGGAGATGCGCGGTTTAAGCCAGGATGCCATAAATTTAATAGCCAGTACGGACCCTCTGACCGGAGGACTGCTTAACACCAGTTACGGTGAATCCCTACAGGAGTTATATTCCATGGATTATCTGAATACTTACCGGATAGCCGGAGGTATGATTAACCTCCCTTGTGCCTTTTATGATTCCCTGATCTCCTGCAATCCGAGAGAATATGATATTGCACCGGATTTGCTTGGGAATGTTAATATCAACTTTGGCCATAATGTAACCGGTATTTATCAGAATTCCTCTGAAGGTAAAGTTATTCTAAGGTATAATAGCACTTACATGACAAATATATGTGAAGAATTTGATTATGTTATTTGCGCCATTCCATTCTCCACCTTACGGGAAATAGATATAAAACCATTTTTCAGTAATCAGAAAATGCAGGCTATCCGGGAATTATTTTATTCCGATTCCTTTAAGGCCGCCTTTTTCTGTAAGCGGCGTTTTTGGGAGGAGAATACGGTATATGGAAACATGAATGGAGGTATTTCTTTTACTGATCTGCCGATTCAGTCCATTATATATCCCCCCGATCATATCCAATGTACGGAGCCCTCTTCCTGCTCACCATTAGAACCGGGTGTATTAGTTTCCTCATATAACGTAAATCAGGATTCCATACGGGTTGCGAATCAAAGCAAAAACAGGCAGTTTATGCTGGTTAAGAGGAATGTGGAAGAGGTACACGGATTGCCCGAGAATTTCTTGGATTCCATTGTGAAATATTATAGAATGGTAGATTGGAACCAGCAGCAGTGGTTTCGAGGAGCATTTGCTGTAGATCTTCCCGGTCAAAAGATAAATTTCGCCCATACTATCCTTGAACCGGAATATAATAACCGTGTATTTTTTGCGGGTGAACATACTTCTGTGAAGCATGGCTGGATGCAGGGAGCATTATACAGTGGTATGCTGGCTGCTAATACACTGGTGATGAATCTGAGATAATTTTAATAGTTGGAAACTATATCATCATAGTTTTAAGGGCAGGCAGGGACAAGTTATCGATTGAAAGGCACAAATAAAAGGAGAAAGAATTTGAAAGCAAATTATCCATATCGAATCGATGAAGCAAACGGCATCGTTTATGCCTGGTTTACAAGAATGGAGTATAGAGGCGGGGCTGTCGCTTCTGATTTAGAGCCGAAATTAATTTTGTTTGAAGACAAATATTACGATATCTATCAAAAGGTCGGAAATGATACTTTTGCTGATTTACTGCACAAATTGCACAGCAATATACGCCAATTTTTTCCGCTTGATGAAGTTCAAAAACGCGAAACATATCTTTGGTTCGAAAACGATGAGCTTATCGGGAGCATCCGGATTTATCACAACAAAGAGGAAAACTGTTATGAAGTCGAGAGAGTGATGGTCGCTTCGCAGTTTCAGAGCAAAGGTTACGGGAAAAAGCTGTTGAGCTTTGTTGTTGCAAAGCTTCAGCAAACTCATCGTACGCCGATTATTCTGACGGTTGCCGCTTGCAACGATAAAGCGGTTAAGATGTACAAAAAGTTTGGGTTTGTTCCTGTTAGCGAGGAAATGGACGAATGGGAAATCGAGGCGAGTGAAAAGCCTGCTATTTGTTAAAATTTTCTATGATATACAAGCATATTTGTACCATTTCATCTTCTGTCTGTTTCATACCATATTGAACCCAATTTATTAATATGTTGTAAACAGCTCCACTCCAAAAAATCATATCATATCTGCTTTTCGTATCTTCTTCTGCAATACTATCGGTCGTGTGTTTTGTGATTTCTTCCAGGATGACATACCCGAAACCAGCTTTTATAAGTGTACGGAGAGTATCAGTATGTGCTTTTATAGTGACAAACAACGTTTTCCAATATTTTTCCTGTTCCGTAATATAAGAAAATTGTTCCATCGCTCCATTAATATCGGCTATCAAATCATGGAGCAGGGTCTTTAATATGTCCTCTTTAGATTCATAATTACGGTAATATGCGGTTCTCGAAACTCCGGCTCTTTTCACAATTTCAGAAATTGTTATTTCATTGTATTCCTTTTCAGCCATCAATAATATTAATGCAGATTCAATACATTCTCTCGTTATTTTATTTGATTCTTTATTTGATAAGCGTAAAACTTCCCGCTGTTTTACTTCTGAGTTCATTTTCGACATTACAATTCCTCCTGTTCTGTTCACTCCAACTGAAGAAGTATTGACAATTCATCACTTGGACATTACACTTGTACTGGCATTACAACTGTAGCGTCAAAACTAAAGTTTGTCAAGAATTATTAAAATGCAGATACTTCGGTACCATCGATTGACAAGGTCACACACCGTCGGATAAGACTTTGTCAATTGATGGCAACCTGATTTAGTAACAAAGCAAAATAAAAGGAGGCTCCAAATGAATCAAAAGCAATATGAACAAAGAGCTTTAATTGTTGGAATTATATCCAATATCCTGATGGGAGGAGCAGGCGTTTGGGTTTATCATATAACAAAAATAGAGGCACTTTTCCTTGATGCATACTTTACATTACTTGCTGTCCTTTCCGGTATTGCAGCTACTATAATATCCAAAAAGAGTAAGAATACAAGCAAGTCGTTTCCTCATGGATACTTTTTTATGGAGCCTCTTTATGCCATTTTAAAATCACTGCTTACACTTGCCCTGCTCGTTTATGCTACTATAAGTGTTACTGTTAAGGCGATGGATTATTTCCTGTATGGAACCGGTGAGATAATGAATTATGGCCCTGTTATACCTTACGAGATCCTCATGGTCATTCTATGTACCGCTTTATCTTTTTTTTATTGGAAGCAGAATAAGCGGACCAACAATACGAGTACAATGTTGAGCGCAGAAGCGAAAGCCACGTTAATTGATGGCATTATGTCCGGCGGGATTGGAATTGGTATATTAATTATATCTTTTATTAGCAAAGGTAGTACGGGAGGAGGTAATGGTGAAAGTCCTTTTTCTTTTTTGTTATACACGGGAGACTTTTTCATTACAATTATCCTGGCTGTATTCTCTGTAAAAGAACCGTTTAAGGTTATGAAGGAAGCCTTTATCGAGTTTGCAAACGGAATAGTCACTAAAGATGAGATAAAGACACCAATTGAAAAAACCGTCAAAAAACATCTGTTAAATAAGACGGAACTAAAGAACTGTTATATCTATAAGGTGGGGATGAGTTTCAGAGTTTTCATTCATCTGGATAGCCAGTCCGATATAATTAACAAAGATGAATTGCTTAAAAGAACTGCATGTATAGAAAAAGAGCTTTCTCATGAATATGAGAATGTAAGTGTCAGTTTTATATTTCCGTAAAAATGCTAATTCTACTGAC
>JAEWPN010000050.1 GCA_023399455.1 Bacillota bacterium | reverse complement strand
CGGCCTCTACTTCCCTAAAGTAGCGCTCTACCACCTGAGCCACACCCCGAGACGCAATCATTATTATATATGCTGTGCGTCATAAAATCAACTATAATTTTTACAAATTACTATTTTTTTTAGGTTCCGTCTTTTTAACCTCCGGTTTTTTAACAATTTCCGACTTCTGCATACTCTTTTGGTCGTTCCTCTTATTGACGTCCTCGCGCAGCAGCGAATACACCGTAGAAACGATGGGAATAAAGATAAGCATACCCGCCACTCCCATCAGACTGCCGCCCAGGGTAACAGCCATAAGTACCCATATAGAAGGAAGCCCCACTGAGTTCCCCACCACATGAGGATATATCAGATTTCCTTCTACCTGCTGTAGGACGATGAATAGAACTAGGAACCAGACTGCCTTTATCGGATCATCCACCATGATGAGAAAGGCTCCCACGAAGCACCCTATAAAGGCTCCCACAATCGGTATCAACGCCGTAAATGCTATAAGTACGCCCACCAGCACCGCATATGGAAAGCCGAAAATCACCATACATACCACGAACATGGAGCCGAGAATAATCGCCTCAGTACACTGTCCGGTAATAAAGCTGCTGAAGGTCCTTCCTGCCAAAGAAAAGATTTTCATCGTTTTCTTATATATTTTCTCATTGAAATAAGCCTGCATTATGCGCTGTATCTGGTCTCCCAGCTTTTCCTTCTGGGCAAGGATATAAAAGGAGAAAATAAGGGACACGAAGAGGTTCACCACTCCTCCGATAATATTAGAGGCCACCGTCACTGTAGATGCCAGCATACTTCCGAATCCGTTTTTCAGAAAGTCAATGGTTCCGCTCATGATGGAATCCCAATTGAGCTGCTCGGGCTCAAGCTGCGTAAGCATAGAAAGAAGCTGCGGCTGGGCGGCAAAAAGATTCTCTAACTGCGCCTGCACCTCTACGAGGAACTGAGGGATCTTATTTCCCAAATCGATCAGGGTCTTCGTCACCTGCGGCACTACAATCAAGCCTACCAGAACCAGGGAAAGGATCACCAGGGTAAAGGACAGCACGATACTGACAGGCCGTTTCATTTTTTCAATTCTCGCATTATTGTTTTTGCTGAACATTTTTTTCTCTATCGCCCTCATCGGAATATTCAGCACGAAGGCGATCGCACCGCCATATAGAAAAGGCTTTATAATACCGACGACAAAGAATATTCCTTGTAACACAACTTCGATCCTCCATACGGCAAGACAAATAAATGCCGCGAAAATAATCAGGCCTCTTAGACTTTTCACATTCTTTCTGTTTAGATCCATAATCTTCTCCTATTTTATTCTTTCGTTTTTATCCGGCGCTTTCACTTCTGCTTTAATATCTCTAACACGTAATTCCACATTCTTTCCGTAGAAGAAATGCTCAGGCGTTCCTCCGTAGTATGAATGTCCTTCATATCCGGTCCTATGGATATGCATTCCAGCCCCGGAATCTTTGCGGATAGCAGCCCGCACTCCAGGCCTGCATGGATGGCACGTACCTCCGGTTCCGTTTTGAACATCTCCCGGTATACCTGCGCCGCCATATCGCGAAACGGCGAATGCACCTGATAGGTCCAGCCGGGATAATCCCCCTGAACCCTCTGCGTTCCGCCTGCCGTCTCCACCAGACGTTTCAGCCTCCTGATCAATACCCACTTAGCGCTTTCCAAAGAACTTCTTACGGAAAAATGAGCTTCAAACGCGTTCTCCTTAAGTTCCATAACACCCATATTCAGCGAAGTTTCCACCAGGCCCTGGATATCCGCACTCATAGCCTGCACTCCATTAGGCACGGTAAAAAGCAGATAAGAAACTTTCTTTACGGACTCCTCCGTCAGACAACGGATGCTTCCCTTCACCATATCCGCCGCTTCGATATAGACTCCGGGATCCTTCGTCTGAAGCTCCTGCTTTAGCTCCGCCTCCACTCTCTTTATAGCAGCCATCAGCTCAGTTTCCTTACCGCTATTCACTATCACGGCCGCTGAAGCCTCTCTGGGAATCGCATTGTCGGCAAGGCCGCCCGCTGACTGTGCGATGGAGAATCCTTGCATATCCTGAAGCTCCTCCATGAGCCGGCCAAGCAGACAGTTGGCATTTCCTCTCTCCTTGTCTATTTCCGCTCCCGAATGGCCTCCTGACAAACCCTTTATGCTGACCTCACATATGCTGCCGCTTTTCATCTCCCATGTGACGGGAACACTCCAATCCACCCGCGCACCTCCGGCGCAGCCTGCCCATAGAATTCCTTCCTCCTCCGAGTCAAGATTCAGCATCCGTTTTCCTTCCAGCAGGGATACGTCGATGCCTCTTGCTCCGTCCATGCCTACCTCTTCGTCCACCGTAATAATGATCTCCAGCTTCGGATGCTGCAGCGTTTCATCGTCCAGTATAGCCAGAGCATAGGCCACCGCGATTCCGTCGTCGCCGCCCAGACTGGTGTTTTCCGCATAGACATAATCTCCGTCCACCTTAAGTTCCAGTCCCTGCTTCTCCATGTCGATAGAAGCTCCCGGCTTCTTCACCGCCACCATATCCATGTGCCCCTGCAGGATAATCGGAGCTGCCTTCTCATAGCCGGGCGCCGCTTCCTTTATTATAATTACGTTTTTCAGCTCGTCCTGTATACATACTAATTTCCGCTCTTTTGCAAAAGCCGCCAGATAGTCGCTCAATCTGTCTATATTTCCCGATCCGTGGGGAATACGGCATATCTGTTCAAAATAATAAAATACTTTTTGGGGCTCTAAATCCTTCAATATATCCATCGTTTTATCCTCATTCTTAATGTTAATTTCAGTAACAGGACTTTAATAATCAATCCGTTACCTTTATAGTATACACTGAATATATCCTGTTGATAAACAGAAATTGCATAAATTTTACAAATTATTAGTTAAAAAAATCCCCGAGGACAAACACTATCCTCAGGGCTTAAATTTCTGATCTCGATCGCATTATATGGTACAATTGCCGTTTCATTAAGCAAATAGACTTATCGCACAAATTATGCGATCTTGCTCTTTGCAAGTTCAGCGAGAGCTGCAAAGCCTTCTGCATCGTTAACTGCCAACTCTGCCAGCATCTTTCTGTTCATATCTACTTCAGCGAGCTTTAAACCATACATAAATTTGCTGTATGATAAGCCGTTCATTCTGGCTGCCGCATTGATACGAGCGATCCAAAGCTGTCTGAACTGACGCTTTCTTTCTTTTCTTCCTGCATAAGCGCTTGTCAAAGCTCTCATAACGGACTGCTTAGCTACTCTATACTGTTTTGATCTTGCTCCTCTATAACCTTTTGCAAGCTTTAATACTCTATTGTGTCTTTTCTTGGCATTCATGCCGCCTTTAATTCTTGCCATGTCTCATTGTCCTCCTTACGACTTATAAAAATATTGGTATTACAAATAAGGTAAAATCTTCTTCATATTCTTAACATTGGTTGCATCTGTAATAGCCGAATGTCTGAGATTTCTCTTTCTCTTCGCGGACTTCTTCGTCAAGATATGGCGTTTGTAAGCCTTGTTTCTCTTTAATTTACCTGTTCCTGTTAATTTAAAACGTTTAGCAGCCGATCTGCTTGTCTTCATTTTTGGCATATTCAATTCCTCCTATACTTCATCAATTTTATATATTTTAACTGCACGAACTAACGCTTTTCAGTTAAAAACATCGTCATACTTCTGCCTTCTACCTTCGGAGCCTTTTCTACAACCGCAATATCTGATAACGTCTGAGCAAAGTCTTCCAAAATATGCCTGCTGCTCGCCATATGAGCCATCTCGCGTCCGCGGAAACGAAGGGTTATCTTTACCTTATCACCTTTAGCTATGAACTTCCTTGCTGCGCTTATCTTTGTGTTCAAATCATTGGTATCAATGTTCGGAGACAAACGAATTTCTTTTACTTCGATTACCTTCTGTTTCTTTTTTGCTTCTTTTTCTTTTCTGGCTTGTTCATACCTGAACTTTCCATAATCAACAATCTTACAAACAGGCGGCTTTGCAGTAGGTGCAATCTTTACCAAATCGAGTTCCGCATCCTCAGCCAGTTTCATAGCATCCTTTGCGGACATAACTCCTAGCTGTTCCCCGTTTTCGCCAATAACACGTACTTCCTTGTCTCTAATCTGTTCGTTAATCAATAAATCGCTAATGGTTTTGCCCTCCTCGTAATAATAAGCATATAAGCATAACATTGAACAACACGCTTCGCGGATTGCTC
>JAEWPN010000040.1 GCA_023399455.1 Bacillota bacterium | reverse complement strand
AATCCGCTGCCCATGTCTCGGGTATCCAGTTAATTACATTAATATCATATTTTACCCTGTCCGCGATTTTATGCTCCCATGTATTGTCATTGTGCTCCAGATTCCCGTGCAGGTCTATTTGTTTTATGTCGAAGGGAATATTGCTGTTTTCCATAATACCCGCCAGTATTCGCATACTTTGTCCCAATCCGGTCTCAGCCCTGATATCGCCTACCAGGTTGATACCGTGCGGATAGAATCCCCTTTTATACGGTTCGATTTCCGCTTGTTTGGACAGCATCTTTCGGATGTTTTTAATACCGATTATATCCTTTAATTTATAGACAACAGTATCTGAAAGTGCCTTTCTAAACAGTTGCTTTAATTTCATCGAATTCTTTCCTCAATTTTCTTCGCCGACTTCCTCCACTGGAACATCTCCACCCTCTTCTTAATTTCCCGGATTGTCACCTCATCGCATTCCTGATGAATACCCTGGCGCATTTTTTCTTTCAGCTCCTCTTTATTTTCCGACTGAAAATAAGAAGCGGCTTTCCCCAGCACTTCCGGCAGGGAGGCTGCATCGGATGAAATTACCATCGTGCCTACTGCCATAGCCTCCAGCGGCGGCATGCCGAAGCCTTCGTAGATAGAGGGAAAGATGAAACAATCGGCCATATGATATACATAAGGCAGATCCTCGTCTTCGATAAATCCCGTAACCACAATATTTTTTCTATATTCCTCTTCGATCCGGTTTAGGAACTCGTCCATCATCCAGCCCTTACGGCCCGCAAGAACAAGAGGGATGTCTACCTTTCCCTCCTCTAACAGCTCCACATAAGCCTCTACCAGAAAGGGCAGATTCTTACGCGGTTCCAAAGTCGCAAGACATAGCAGGTATTGTTCGGGAAGGTGATATTTATGGCGGATATCTAACGATTTATTCCTGATTTTTTCAAGCCTGGCTTCGATTCCCTTTTTATTTTCTTCACTATCCAAAATCTCCGACGGCTGAGACGCTATATAATTCATGAACACATCTGATATTCCGCAGTAAGCAATCGTTATTTTTTTCTTACTATAATGAAACTTATCCACGATCCGATCACGCGTAAACTTTGAAATCGCTATGATTCCCTCGCTTACCCACAGCGCATTTTTAATTGTCAGTTTGAAGTACAGTTCCATCTTTTTCTTCATGGTCTCAGGGCAGTCCCAGCTGGTCAGATCGTGAATAGTGTTATAGATTCCCTTTCTGCGAAAAAGCACCGGGCTCTGGAACGCCAGAAATAAATATACATCCGCTTTGATCCCATACAGACAAAAGGGCAGTATAATCTGTTGGAATACCAGCTTGTTCCGCCCCGGATACACCTTGAAAACGACATTTTTCCTGCCCTTATATTTTTCGAACTCCTTATGAACTTTTCTTTTGAATAATAAAATATAAGTATTCTTTCTCTCACCATCCAGCGCAATTAATTCTTCGGCTATACTCATGGCATAGCGCTCTATTCCTGAAAAATTATCAGCTAACGAGGTGAGATCAATCGCTATTCTCATGGATTGTCTCCCTTATCTCCCGATACTGTAATACTCTACTCCATGTTCTTTCATGTTTTTCAGATCATATATGTTTCTCCCGTCATAAACAAGGGGCGTCTGCATAAGACGCTTGAAAGTATCGGCTTCGATTTCTTTTATCTCTTTCCACTCTGTGAAGATAAAACATATATTTGCTCCCTTTAAAGCTTCCTCCGGTTGCTGTACATACGAGATTTTCCCTCTGCCTTTCATGCCTTCCGGATACTTCTCTTTAAAGTTATCCATAGCAACTGGATCATACGCACAAACTTCTGCGCCATGTGCAAGAAGCAATTCTACGTTGTCGATAGAAGGTGCTTCACGTAAGTCATCAGTTCCCGGTTTAAAAGAAAGCCCTAATACCGCAACCTTCAAGCCTTCAAACGTAATCATCCGGTTACTGGCCTTCTGAAATAATCTTGTCTTTTGTCTAGTATTGACCTCAACCGCCGCCTCCACCGTTTCCAGCCGATATCCTGCCTGCTCAGCAAGAAACTTCAGGGCCTTCGTATCCTTCGGGAAACAGCTTCCTCCATAGCCGATGCCTGCTTTCAAAAAATTTGCTCCGATTCGTGCATCGTAGCTCATTCCTTTCGCCACATCTTCAATATTGGCTCCGACCAATTCACAAAGATTCGCAATATCATTCATATATGATATTTTAAGCGCCAGAAAATCGTTGGCAGCATATTTGGTCATCTCCGCACTGCGCCTGCTAACCGATACGATAGGCAGCTGAAAGGGTTCGTATATCTTCATCAACTTTTCCTCCGCCTGTTTGCTTTCCGTACCTATAATAATCCGGGCCGCATGCAGCGTATCGTGCACAGCAGAACCTTGGGCCAGGAATTCCGGGTTGGATGCAACCTCAACCGTAACATCCTTCACGAGGAAGTCACGGATAAACTGTTCTACCTTATCGTTAGTTCCAACCGGAACCGTGGACTTTACCACTACAAGGCAATCCCGTTCCACCGATTCAGCAATCTGCCTGGATACTGTGGCAATATAGCTCAAATTAGCCGACCCGTCAGGTCTCTCAGGCGTTCCCACTCCAATAAAAATAGCGTCGGCATCCTTATAGGCATTCTTATAATCTATCGTATAATGAAGCCTTCCCAGGGCATAGTTCTTCCGCATCAACTCTTCCAATCCCGTTTCAAAAATAGGGGACCTTCCAGACTCCATCAGTTCTACTTTATTTTTATCCACATCCACACAAGTTACGTCATGTCCTACCTCCGCAAAGCAAACTCCTGCAACCAGGCCTACATAGCCAGTTCCTGCTACTGCTAATTTCATAAGCTTGTTTCCTCCGTTCATTCTTTTATTATATCGGACCTATACCATAATTACAATCTTTCAGCATCAATATTGCTGTCTGTGCCGATTCATTATGTTTTTCTATTCACACCTGCCACACATGCCCCGGATATTATACTTCCCGTCATGGCGCCCATTAGCATCCATATAATTGCGGTTCTGATCTGTTCTGTCCTCACAATGTTGCCGTCCTTTTTAACAAAATACGAATCCTTATAAACAATATGTTCAATTCTATCAGTTCCTTCACTTTTCCATATTCTTTCAGGTATAAGCAGCTCTGTAGAAATACCCGCCTTCTCATTTTCCGATTGAAGCTCTCCAGTAATTTCCTTCAAAATGGATACATAGGTCTCCTCGGAGATATCACAATCAGTTTCTAAAATGCGCATTCTGAAGACGTTATAAATTCCACTGCTATGCACATATTGAGGAAGGGAAAACTCCACCATACTCTTCAATTTCCCTGTTGTTAGATCAGCAGCTTCATCGACATTATTTCCGTCGTTTTTCTTCAATTCTGAAAGTACTTTATTACAGAAATTCTCGTCAGTAGTTATCTGTCTGTAATGTTCCATCAAATTATTCAAATCGCTTTTTTGTTCATACACATCTTCGGTATGAAAGAGGGCCCCTTGTGCATCAATATAATTAAGGGCGGTAAGCGGTACCGTAATATAATCTGCCTTAGGTTCGAAAGATATATATACAAAAATACTCAGCACTCCTGCCATACCAGCAGACAGCCATATCCATTTTCTCCTATGTACTATTTTTTCTACCACTTTCTCTCTTCGGACTGACTTCTTTTTAAGAAATAATACTTTTTTCTCTCCTATTTTAATCAAGCCGGAAAAAATTCCGATTTTTTGAAGCCTCATAATTTTTCTCGGATTTTGTGCATTAAATAGCATTTCACCGATAAACAACAAAGACAGATTCATAAATGCGTTAGATATAAACTGCTCCATAATTCCATACAGTAAAAAGCAAAAAATGATAGCCAGCTTACCATGTTCTCCCCGTCTGGTGTAAGTAATGACAGCAGACATATACGCTAATATAAACAGAAGAAGTACAATCACTCCAAAGGTCATGAGAATGTATACGTATCCATTATCCATGATGACCCAAAAATACGGAACCTCTTTCATGCGTGCTCCCAATAGAGTAATTGGCTGATTGGTTAAATAATAATAAGAAAAGCTGAGCCTCGCTTGTAAGAAAGAATCCAACTTCTGCCCTAGAGGAGACTTTACTAAAAATGGCATGATAAACGAAAACAAAAGGCATAGGGGCAGCGGCAGCTGACAAAGAACCCGTTCCGGTAAGCTGAGTCTTTTGCGCTTTATAGCATATAAATTCAGCAGGAGATAAATAGAGGTCACTGCGACTCCCGTATAGCTTAGTGAGAATGCAAAGACCAATATATTGCCCGCCATCAGCCAAAATAGATTTTTTAACCCATATCTCGCACCCATATGATAGACCAACAGCACAACCAGTATAAAGTAAGAGACATGAAAAATATTTCCCGTACTGTATCCCATGCCCCACCGTATCACTTCGCCGATAGCGCCCTTTTCATGAACGACCAAAGGGTTGGGAATAACTCCGGTGATTGCTCCCAAAACAGTCACTATAAAAGTTGTCCCAAACGTGACAAGCCCCAGCCTGAATAATTTCCCAACATCCATGTCCTTCATCCCTACGATTGCGAGAACGCTTAATACGATTCCCAATCTGCCGGAATTTATATATGCGAAAAAGGCTATAAGTACTAACATACCTATAGCCGCGGCCTCTATAAGGCGGTACTCTGTCATGCAAAGCTTACAGACAATACATACCAAAGCAGCCAGACTAAGTACATAATATAGCTTATCGCCGCTGTCCAAACCAAGTCCCTTCGCCGTGAACATCAATATGAAGAAAATATAATAGGACAGCTCTTTTATTGTCAAAGAATCAATAATTGAATTTTGCTTCATGAACCGGTGTCTTCCCTTCCTTTTTGAAAGTCATATAAACATATATATAACCATTTTCATTTGCCGGAAGCGTGAAATATCTATCTTCCTCATAGTCCCTTAGCATATGATAATCCGCATCATTTTCCTCTCTTTTAGAAATAGCATAATAAATCTTATCCAATTTATTGACAATTGGTGTGATCGTGTATGTGGAGACATCTCCGGCAGTCTCCGTACACTCGCATATTAATCCATATGCCTTGGCCGGACTTTCCTTTAGCTTCTGCTCATAGCTGTCATAAAAGGCCTTTTCCGGATCTTTCTCAGACATAACACCAGCGAAGGCGGCGGTGAAGGCGTTCGCCCCCTTTCCATTCAAGTGCTGATCATCCTGAAAATCAGTTCCGTCCAAATCCAAGAATTCAGGCCTGCATAGATTAAAATCATAGTATGTCACATTTTTACCTTTCAGAAAATCCTTCATCTGCATAATATATGAATCATAATTACCGATATCTATCAGCCTAAAATCCGGCATAGGCGCCGAATAAAATACAATCTCGATCCCTCTGCTCTGGCAATAGGAAATAATCTTATTCAGGTATTCCTGGCTTTTTACAGAAATTGCTTCCTCGGAAATCGGCGCAAAATGACTGGCAGAAGAAAGGAAATCGCTCTCCGCCGCCTTTTGGCTATAGACGAAGCCTTTTCCCGCATAATACTCATCTTCATTTGTTACATACTCATAATTCAAATAATCCCTATTTATTTTTTTACGCAGAATATCTTTTATATATATCGGGTCGAATAAATTCTCCCAGTTTCTGCGGGAAAGAACAAGACCGTGTACCAGATAATCCTCACCTCCGCTTTTCCACAAATACTCCATCCGATTGAAAGAGGGTTTCATATAATCAGAAATAATATACATAGCATTGGGAGATTGATAGCTTTCATTCTGCCCCACTACGTCGCAGAAAACTTCCATATATACTTTTTTTATTTCCCTGCTTTTTCCTGCTTCTTTTAGAAGATAATAGCTTCCATCCGTCCGCTGGGAAGAGCTTCCCAAATTAAATGTATTCGTTTCCCATATATCATCAAGGACTGCCGGATTAATTGCACGGTAGCAATGAGAGGAACCGAGGAATAAAACATCAATCTCTTTCTGCTCATACATTTCCTCCAGTGTAACTCTCGTATATGATTTAGTATCGTCAACGACAAGAAAACGCGCTGTCTCGTTTACTGCCCAGAAGAGAACTATAAATACGACGACAAAAGCTGTCCTTTTCAAATATTTTGATTTATTTTTCATTTGCCGCTCCTTAAAACTGGCTGTAAATAAAATTGCTTACATCGTATTGAAGTCCATAAACCCCAAACATAATAACCGCCCATAAACCGAATACATAAACGCATAATCGGATTCCGGCATTTTTCTTATATAAGCTTTCCCTGATTCTGTTCCCGCCTTCATGCAGGCAATCCACAAGGATGAGGAGGATAAGCGCAAAAATAAGCACCAGCCAGTTCACGTAGTCGAGTCCCATATCCGTAAAGGAATGCAGCCTGCGATGCTTAAACATTTGTCCGATAATTCCCCATGCCTGACTTATAGTATCGGCTTTGAAGAATATCCAGGCAAAGCTGACAAGAACGAAGGTAAAACCTATTTTCCATATTCCCAATATCCAATGTTCCTTAACACTCTTCCCTCGGTTTCTGCTTATCTGGGTCTTTAAATTACCGGCCACCTGGAAAATCCCGTGAATAGTTCCCCATATCACATAGGTCCAGCTCGCACCATGCCATAGTCCGCTGCATAAGAAAACGATCATAATATTAAAATACTGCCTGATTTTTCCTTTGCGGTTACCGCCTATCGGAATATATAGATAATCGGTAAGCCATGAGGTTAACGAAATATGCCATCTTCGCCAGAAACTCTTAATATCCTTGGCCAAATAAGGCTGATGGAAATTATCTATCAGTTCAATTCCCATTATCTGCGCCACGCCTCTGGCAATATTGCTGTATCCTCCAAAATCAGTATAAATTTGAAAAGCAAATAATACCATCGCAGTAAAAAGCTCTACAAAGCCATATTCCTGATACGAACCATATACTTGATTGACAACTATCGCTATTCGATCGGCAATAACAAGCTTTTGGAAGAACCCCCAAAGCATTAAATGAACACCGCGGGTTATCCGTTCATAATTCCATATCTCTAACTCTTCCAGCCTTCTTATTTGTCCCAGAATACTTGTCGACCGACCGATCGGACCGGAAAGCTGCTGTGGGAAAAAGGCTACGAACAAAGCATACTTTAAGAAATTCTTTTCTGCACTTACGTTCCTTCTATACACATCCATCGTGTAACCCAATGCCTGAAAAATATAAAAAGATATTCCCACCGGCAGTACAATATCCAGTCCGGAGGAAAGAACTCTCAAGTGTGCTTTTTCTAAAATAAAATTGATGTTATCTATCAGAAAATTAATGTATTTAAAAAATAACAGCAAGGATAAATTGGCAGTAAATACTCCTCCTATACACCATCTTTTCCATCTTATCCCCTTATCCTCATCCCAGCCCTTTTGATCTATCGCATCCAATAATATGCCGCAAAGCCATGTGATTGCCGTAACAAAAAGCAAAAGCAATCCGTACTTCGCATTCCAGAACATGTAGAAACAATAACTGGCGATGAGCAGCCATATATATCTTATTCTTTTCGGCACTATTGCATATATTAAAATTACTGCAGGAAAGAATATCAAAAATTGAAAAGAATTGAAAATCATTACTTCCACCCCAACATAATACTGTCATTTATATACTCTATATTACATTTTTCCCATTATTTCTTCCACCACATCGTAATAATTTCTAAACTGGTGATTATTTAACACTGTTTGATAACCTGCGCGTCCCATCTTAGGAATATTCCCCCTGTCACACACAATCATCTCCAACTTTTTCTTATAATCCTCTTTGTCATTATCTTCAAAGACATAACCGTTATTTCCTTCATCGATGTAGCTCGCCGTACCGTTATCACTACCGCAGATTGCCGGTATGGAAAATGCCATCGCTTCTATTACCGTTATTGTTGCCGCTTCTTGCGTACTGGGAATCACGTATACGTCCGCTTGCTCATATTGAGCAAATACTTGCTCTTTATTAAGATTTTGCAGCAAGGTAACATTATTCTGCAGTTGATGTTCTTCGATATACTTCTTCAGCGCGGCATAATATTCCCTATGGAAATCAGAAGAGACTTCCCCGGCTATCGTAAGATGAAGATCGTACTTATCAAGAAGTTCTTCAATTACTTGAACCGTCATAAAGTGATTTTTAATTTTTTGATATTTTCCAATACAGAATACGTTGATTCTTCCATCCTTAAAATATTTCTTTTTCTCAGGTTCTACCCTTGCTTCCATCAAAAATGGAGCAAAATATCCATATTCATCTTTTACCAGTCCCGCGAAATCTACACCTACCAGCTTCGAGGGAGTCATCCTGTACTTTGGCGTTAATTTCCATACTATTTTATGTGCAAGATCCATTTTCTTAGGTTTGTCCCATACCGGGCTTAAGTTATATAAAATAGTTGGAATATGCAGACTCCGACAAATAGCATTTAAACAAATTGTATAAATGGAACGTTCCCGCAAAATAGCAACATCAGGCTTAAACTCTTTTATCAGCTTTCGCGCCTTAAAAATAGGAGGTATTCCATATTTTAACCGCATGTCCATGGCATACGGATCTTTGCGGAACAAAATATTTACATAAATATAATAGATAAACTGAAAAAAAGCCGAATATCCCACTACAACCGGCCTTACATAAGTATAATCTTCAATTCTTCCCGCATATTGGCTTAAGAAGCAAATCTCGTGATTATTTTCTACCCATCCCTTCATTATGGTATTCTGATTTGTATGATATCGATGGGACATATATAATACACGCATAATTATTTTCCTCCGTTTTCATTGGGTTAGCGTTCTCAAAGCCTCAACAAACTGGCTGGCACAATACTCGGCCGTCAGCTTTTCTCTATAAAGCAGACAATTCCGTACAAATCGCTCATTTTCTTCGCATATATAGTTTAAGGCATCCTTATTCCAATGGTCATCCACAATTCCCAGCTTTTCTTTTTCAATATAGGCCGCATTAAAAGGTACCGACGTTGTTATAACCGGAGTCCCCGCCGCAATGCTCTCCGCTATGGAAACCATATTATTATCCTTTTCAGTATATACGAGCAGCGCCTTCGCATCTGCTACAATAGGAGCCATTTGCTCATGGTTCATCCATCCATGAAAAATCACAGAATCTTTTATTCCCAATTTTTCAGCCTGTTTTTTTAATTGCTGTTCCAACTCACCCTGGCCTATAATATCCAACATATATTCTTTCTTTTCTCCGCTTTGATCAAGATATTCGGAAAATGCCTCAATTACTCTATCTATTCTTTTACGGCCGATTAACTGCGATACTACTACAAAACGTTTCTCTTTATCTTTTTTAGTTTTCATAGTGCTTATGTCAACGCCATGATCTATTGTAATATCCGATACATTATTACAATATTGCCCAATAAAAGCCTTTGCCCTTTCAGAACGCGGAATTATTAATATTTTCCTTAAAAAGAGCCCAGCCACCACGTTATACCATACTTTTGACGGAATATAATGCAGCATCCTGTTATGAGCTCCCAATTCATGCCATATAACAGTCTTATCAGGCAGGTTTTTCGCTGCGGTGAGCGAACATAACGAAAATACTTCACTGGAAATAATTCCGTCTATCTCTTTTTTGTTTTTCTTTATATAAGCGCTAAGCTGGGGCAGGTACGGCAAGCACCGAGGCTTGCATATATTTTTCCACACGCTGTCCAGCCATACGACCTCAAAGGGATAATCCTCCTCGCTTTGGGGTTTATAGTCGGATGCAGCAATAAGTATCGGCTCATGTCCATTCTTAATGAACCCTAAACACATAGAATAAATCATCGTATCCTTAATAGAATCTACGGTGGGAATCTTTTCCGTCTCCGACGTATATAAGATAGGGTTTATAATTAAGATGCGCATATTAATTTCCTTCCCTGCCAAGTGCCATGGAATCCAGCAGTTTATCCGCAATCTTCCCTATGGAAAATTGTTCTCGCAGCTTGGCAGCATTTTTTGAAATAGATAGTGCGAATTGTTCATCTGAGGCAATTTTTTTCATCGACACACATAAGGCTCTTTTGTCATCTACAGGAATCATGATTCCATTTTCACCGTCCCTAATGCACATTCTCGTACCGCCTACCGGACAGTCAGTGGCAATTACCGGTATTCCCATAGCAAGAGCTTCTATCATAGAGTTAGAAATCCCTTCGTATCTGGAGGGGAGCACATATATCATACTATCTCTTATTTTCTCTCGTGCATTTGCACAAAATCCATTAAAATGCACTTTTTCTTCCATTTCCAAGGTTTGCACCAGTTTTTTCAAGTCATTTTCCAAAGAGCCTCTTCCATACAACTCCAACGTATATTCCGGGAATTCTTTCTGGAATTCATAAAACGCCTCTATCAATAGCCGGTGATTCTTTTGTTCCTCCAGCCTCCCGACCGCCGTTATTTTTTTCACTCTTTTCCCCTCAAACACGGGTGGCAGGTCAGGGTCTATGGGATTGGGAATAACTACCGCTTTCTTTTGGATAATCTCGTCAAAACATTGAAGTACGTCCTTCGTCTGCAGGATGACTCTGTCCGCTCTCCGATAAAAAAAATCTCGCAGCCACTTATGATCATATTCCTCAGGATTGTTTCTCTCCGACACGAGCATAGGATGTCTGCTTCCCGCCGTCGATATATATGAAAATACTGCTCCCATTACGCTAAAGGCAAAGATGACGCAGTCCCTATTTTGACGGTAATATTTCCGCATTGCTTTTATTCTTTTCAAACGCACTCCAATACTTCCGTTGGAAGGCCCGCCAATCTTCACTATCTCTACTCGTCTATCCAGTTCATATTCCACTTTATCCCCTGCGAATATTAAAATGGCGGTGTCAATTCCTCTTTGTACATATTCGTTCGCTAAAATCGAAACAATTCTTTCTGTTCCACCGCCAATCATATTAGGGACTACAAATACTATTTTCATTTTTCTTACCCGAACACTTCGTCCTTCGCCTTAGGCAGCACTTTACCTCCGGCAACCTCATAAATTTCATCTACATTTTTAATCGTTGTAAGCCTATGAGCAATAATAATCATCGTCTTCATTCCCTGAAGGTTCTCTATCGCTTCCATTACCGCCGCCTCTGTCTCATTATCAAGAGCGGAAGTAGCCTCATCGAGCACAAGAATCTCGGGATTATGATAAAGAGCTCTTGCAATTCCGATTCTCTGCCTCTGTCCACCGGAAAGTCTTACTCCCCTGTCTCCGACAAATGTATCCAGTCCCTCTGTCAGATTGTCCACAAAATCATATAATTGAGCCTTTTTAAGCGCCTCAATAACGGCCTTATCCGAAATTTCTTCTGCCGGCACTCCAAAAGCAATGTTATTCCGTATGGTATCATCCGATAAATATATTACCTGCGGTATATATCCAAGCTCATGGTGCCAAGTGTTTGGGTTCTTATGAATATCCAATCCGTCCGCCAGCACTTGACCTCCCTGCGGCTGCAGCAAGCCAAGGATTATATCTACCATAGTAGTTTTTCCGGCTCCTGATGAACCGATAAAAGCTACCGTCTTCCCTTTCGGGATCACAAAATTAGCTTTATCTATTACCAGCTCCTCGGCATCGGGATAATGATAGCTGACATCCTTTACAATTATCTCTTTCTCAAAGTTCCACTCCTCACGCTCTCCATGCGCTTCTTCAGAGCTTCCTTCTATTTCCTTTAAATCGCGATAAATCAAATCAAAAGAAGGCAGAGAGTACAAAATATCTGCCACATGTGAATTTATTTTCCCAACAGAAGGAAGCAGCTTGAAAGCCGCAACCGCAAACACTGCAATCTGTGGAATATATACGGTAATATCGCTGTATCCAAAAAACATCTTAACGAGTATCGCTACTAAAAGGCCTGTCATACAGGAGGCTTCTACAAAATGTCTGGGTAATTCGGCTATCAAACGATTTATTCTTAGTCCATAAACATACTTCTCAAAATAGCCTGAATAAGCAGATACAAAGTAATCTTCTCTATTTAAAATTTTGACTTCTTTAATTCCTCCTAAGGACTGGTTCATCCATTGATATAATTTCCCTCTGTATTTCTGACCCTTCCTTCCAAGCTTCTTCGAATATCGTTTCGATAAGGCTGTAAATGCACCTAAGCAAAGTAAAAGCATAATGAGCACAAGAGCGGCAATCGACTTGCTGACTACAAACAAATAGATTCCCAATACCGCGCAGACAGTTACCTCCATAATAAGCTCCAAGATATGAATAATGCCCTTTGCAAACAAATCCGTATCTTCTTGTATGCTTCTTTGCAATTCCGCCACATTTTTATTGAGATGAAAAGTATATGGCTTTTTCATATAAGACTTTAACAGATTGACGGACAGCTTCATCTGTGTGCTATAGCAAAACCGATAAATCACATTTTTTTCTATCGCCAGGAAAGCATTTTTAAATATATAAATAAATATGATTACACCGGTCAGCCCTGCCAGAAAATATTGCTCAGTGCTAAAATGAAATAAATCATAGAAGTAATATAAATAATCATTTTCTTTTATTACGGAAGGATTCGTTAGTATTTCAGTAAAAGGCATAAAAATCGTAACGCCCATAAGCTCGAGCAGGCTGCCCATTATAACCATAAATAGGATAAGGACTATCTTTACTTTTTCTTTTCTGCTAAAAATGTATCTTAATTGATTAATCATATTTTCTCCACATTTATCTTCCTAATTGTAAATCTGCAAAACAACTTTTATTATATCTAATTCATACCTTAATTACAATTATTTATTCAATTTCCATATAAGGACAAAACGATGAGCGGCACTAAGATAAGTGCCCGTACCCATAAGATAAATTTCGTTCCCAGTTTCAGTTCTTCACTGTGAGGGGCCTTAAATCCAGGATGATTTATTAGGATGAGCAGTATAAATGCCGCAATATATACGGCGGAAATCCCATATACATACGGTTGAAAGGTGGGTTGCCCCAGCTCGTTCCTTACATTGGATAAAGCCGCATTACCGAAGTCCGTCATCCTGTCTCTTACGAACTGGAAAATATACCAGCTGGAAAAAAATCTTTCATTTCTTACAAAAAATACGATAATTGCACATGCACTGGCGATTACTTCAATCAACAAATTCAGCTGAAGCTTCTCCTTGTTATACAGAAAAAGAATAAATATAAATGGAGCAATATAAATCATCCTATAAGTCTTGGGCATTGTCAGCATTAAAAAAAGAAGAAACGACACTGATGCCGCGTACACGATCCAAATACTTTTTTCTTCATCGTACCGCTTCATATACATGTAAAAATAAAATAAAACGATTGCCACAACAAAAAGAGGAATCTTCTGCCCTATTCCTCCATCTATGGATACGGACAACAGCGCATCCATCTGTCCGCCCGTCGGCCCTCCGCTCATCGACTCCTTATACATTGGTGCATTTAAATATATGAGGTTGAAAATTAACGTAACGCTTCCGCCTCCGAGTACATAAGCGCATATTTTCCATACGTTCTTTTCTATCAGCAAAATAATCGCTATGTAAGCAAACAAAACATACGGCTTTGCCGCTATACTCAAAGCTGCAAAAATTATAAACCATGCTCTTTTCTTACGTAAAAGATGATAAACCGCAATGGTTAAAAGGCATAAGGATACAACGTCCGTTTGTCCCGCAAAAAATATGCTTGTCAAAACAAAAGGTGAGGAAAATACCAAATATGCCGCCATCCGGCTCTCTTTTATATCACCAGTAAAATACATGGTGATTTTATATAAGTAATACAGCATAACGCCTTCTACCAAAACTACAAATATTTTGGAATACAGAAGTGCCCACGCATGTCCCACCGCGACCACACCGAACCACCTTTGCATTATCCAGATAGGTATGTTCCAAATAGCCCATGGTATCAATGCCAAATAGCCGGATCCCATATATGCGGAGTCTACATTGTAAATATTTTCGGCACAATAAGCGTAATATTCATATGGTCTCCCTTCATAAATCACATCCAAAAGATTGAGCGACCAGACTGTTAAAGATTTTAAGTCGATATATCCATAAATAAAAAATATACTTCCTGCAACGATTACCGATGCACCCATTAGAATCATCAAGTAATTTTTTGCATACCATTCATAAATACTGCTGCCTAACTTCTTTATACCCGCCATCCTTACCTGACCCTTTCAAACATATTCATTTCCCGATGAATTTATTTTCCTTCAAACTATACTTGCTGCCTTTAAAAAGCTTGTGCTTTATTACCCACCAACCGGGTACCCAAATATATTTGTGCATGGCAGGAGATGCGCTTCCTATCATCCAACAGTTTCTTTCACAATTTTTTGCACATACCCTCACTTCGTCTGCTTGCTTGGAATTCCATAGTTCCTCCCATGACTGCTCCCTGAGGTTTCCCATGACTGCCTTCTTTTCCATGCCATTGCAGGGCAGTACATCACAAAAAGGATCTACAAAAAATGCATTTTTTGACATATCGCAAGGAAGCAATCTTTTATTTCCATAAATATAATTGATCAGCCCATGATTGAAATAGGCCCGGAACCATTTCTTAGGAGACTTGCTTTTCAGAAGCTCATTGATTAGATTCTCAAAATTCTGCGCCACCTTCAATTTATCGTCAATTTTGTTGTCAGTCTTTCTGAAATAAAAAGAATTATGCAAAGTAGCCGTAGCAAATTCCATTCCAAGCTCATTCGAAATATCATAAAGCGGTACCAGATCCGCACAATTCATATCCTGTACCGTCATTCCGAAGCCCACGTCAGGATGCTTCATTTTTACCAAAGTTTTTAACGTATTATAGCCCCTGTTAAAACCGTCCGGTATCCCTCTGATTTTATCGTTGGTTTCCTGAAGTCCTTCTATGCTTATTCGTATCCCTACCTTTGGGAATTCTTTACATAAAGCAATAATTCTGTCAGTAAAATATCCATTGGTAGAAATAACGATTCTGTCGGATTTTTTATAAAGCTCCCTTACGATCTCAGGTATATCCTGCCTGATAAAGGGCTCCCCTCCGGTAATATTGGTAAATGCCATTTCGGGAAGCTTTTTGATATCCTCCAGCGTAATTTCTTCACTGGGTTTCGTCGGATCCTTAAAGCAATCGCACATATTGCAGCGCGCATTGCATCTATATGTTACAATTACAGTTCCGTATAAAGTTCTTCTCGCCATCTTACTCCTCATTTCTCTTTCAGGCAGTATATTTCCACCAGTTTCCTGCAATATTCCTGCGTTGTATCGAATACAATACTCCTGCAATTTTCCGCATATTCCCTGCAAGCCATCCTGTCGTCCCATAGTTTCTTAATTCCGGCCCTCAAAGCTTCTTCATTCCCGCTTTCGAACAGTTCGCCGGTGACATTCTTTCTTATTAGCTCAGGCGTTCCACCGATATCAGCACCTAACACCGGAGTTCCATACATTTGCGATTCCATAACCGAAAAAGGACAATTCTCATACCACTCGGAGGGAAAAACAATGAATCGCGCCTCTCTTATCACTTGCTCTAATTCTCTTCCCGAAAGGAATCCTCTGTTTTCAACATTTTCTACTTCATTCACTTTTTCTTCCAGCGGACCGTTTCCGGCAAATATAAACGGGATCTCTTTCAGTTTTTTGCAAACCTCAAGAAGCGTATTAATTCCCTTTTCTTCCGCATAACGCCCGAAATACAATACATAGTCCTTCTTTACATCATTATTTATATTTGCTTCTTCTTTTTCTATAAAGTTATGCAGGGTAATCGTTTTTTCTTTTAATATCGGATTATTAGACAGGACTCGGTTCATAAATTCGCTGGGGCACACGACCATATCAACATATCGGTAGGTCTTTAACTTACTGTACAAAACACCTTCAACAGCGCCTAAAATACTCTTAACCTTGGAGTTATGGATACATCTGTATTTTGTGCAGTTTCCAAAGCTTCCTTTCACACACCGCATGCACAGTTCTCCGCTTTTAGGAATGCGCAGCATATGATTCGGACATACCCACTGATAGTCGTGAGCGGTGTATATAAGGGCTGTTTTCTTCTTATTCTTCTTATCAAAAGCACGTATTTCATAAATAATAGAAGGGGTCAATTGAAAATTAAAATTGTTCAAGTGAACGACGTCAGGTTCAAAATCATTTAAAACCCTTCGGAGTTTCCTTCTCGCTTCAGCAGAATATATAATCTTAAACGGATATAAGAGTTTCTGAAGCTTTCCAGTATGAAAGTCCATATTAGACGTATAGCTTTCAGCCCGGTTTCCAACAATGCGGCCTTCATGCTCCATTCCAAAATATTGCACCTCGTGTCCCATCCGGGTTAGTTCTTCACCCAGCTTAAAGATATAGGTCTCCGAACCTCCATTAGGATATAAAAACTTATTTACCATCAAAATTCTCAACATTTATCTCCTATATAGCTTTTCTGTCTCCTTCAAGACCTCTTCCCAATTATACTTTCTACAGATGAAATCTGAAGCCTCTTCCTTATACTTTTCAACAATTTCTTTGTTGTCCAGCAGGTAACACAATTTTTTCTTAAGGTCTACTATGCTGCTTTTTTCGAAGGTAATGCCGTTTTTGCCTACCACTTCTACGTTCTCTTTAATGTCACTCACCACGCAGCAATTACCATAGCTCATCGCTTCTAACAGGCTGATAGCCATTCCCTCAATATCGCTGGGAAGAACAAATAAATAGGCGTTTGAATAAAGTTCTTCTAAAGTTTCTCCCTGCACAAAATCCGTAAATATAACTCGTTTATCCTTCTCCGCCATTTTCTTTACTTTCTCAATATACTCGAAGGAATGGCTGCTTCCGCCTGCCACTACAAGTTTTTTTTCAGTTTTTATTCTGGAAAAAGCTTCCAGAAGGTAATGCAGCCCTTTTTCCGGAACCAGTCTGGCAAGAAATAGGATATAACTATCTTTTTCAAGGCCATATTTCTGTTTTATAATATTTGCTTCTTTTATTTCAGGCTTTTCAATTCCGTTTGGAATATAATTAGTGTCTCTCCCATAAGTTTCTTTAAAATAACTTTGGACATTCCCTGATAATACAATGATTTCATCTGCATATCTGACCGCCATCTTTTCTCCAAATTTCAGCACGTAAGAAGCAAAATTTCCCCATTTTGCCCTTTGCCAATCGAGTCCATGAATCGTAGCCACAATACGTATCCCGAATAGCTTGGGAATCCATAACATGGCACATGGCCCCTCCGCATGGTAATGTATAACATCATATTTTCCGAACAAGGCACGCAATGTAGCAAGAAAGGAATATACGATAGCATTTAATTTTCCATTTTTAAAGGTGGGAACTATAATAATCCTGATATTTTCATAATATTTCCCTTTTTTCCCTTTTCTTTGAAACTCTTTACCGGAAACATGATATCCCGAGCGGTTGTAAGCATCCACTTCATACCCTTTTTTTACAAGACGGGTAGACAGCTCATTTACAACAATTTCCACTCCGCCTTCTCTGGATGGTATTCTTTTCTGCCCAATCATGGCTATTCTAAATCTCTTACCCATTTATTTTTCCTTTCAGGTTCTTTACAAAACATCTCCTTTATTATCGATAAGAACCCACTTTTTCCACAATTCATGCATCTGCTTTTCTTCCAGCCTCTGCGAATTCTTGTGAACAGACGGCCTGATTATTATCTTTTGAGAATTGCTATTCAGTCTGGCACCCCAGAAGCTGAAGGTTGAGTTCGCACATATATTATGCTTGCACTTGCTCATCAGCCATATATCATAAAAGCTGTCTTTTCCTTTGTTCCAATATACAACGGTATATTCGTCCGATATATATTTTCCCCTCACATATTCCTCATCATCCGTAAATACATAAAAATGAGCCTCCGGATATATTTGCTTTATGTGATTTATGGCGCCCGTATAATATTCTTCCGTACAAATATTTCCGAACATTTCCAAATTCTTAGCGTCCAGATAATCTCCTCTTCTTACATGGATGCTGACAGATTCCTCATTTTGCATTTTTACTGCCGTATTTTCGTTCGCCAGATTTCCACTTGGTGGAAAATGAAATTTTCCCCGAAGCAAGTCAAAGATTTCCTCATAATATTTTTCACAAGCCCAATAGCCGCACAAATACATATCCCTAAGCTCGAAAATCTCCGGATGGTACATAGCTGTCTCATAAAAGATTTTCTTTGTTCCCGGCAATAATTTTCCTTTAATCTTTCCCAACAGGCCTTCCGTTCCTATTAGCGACTGTATCTCTTCTGCCGTACATACTTCGTATTCTATTCCTTCGAAATAATTAAGCTCCAGTTCTCGCTTGGCATACACGCCATTCTGGCGTTCTTCCCGCGTAAACCACGAAATATCCAACTTTGCTTCTATGCCGAGGCTTAAGAACTTCTGATATAGGGCATATTGCTGCATCTGGTTTCCCAGACCGCCCGCAATCTGTATAATAATCATATCCATTTATGTCCTTCCAAATATTTTATGGCATATTCACTCTTTCTGCAAGAGCACGTTCAGACCAGGCCCTAACGACCACGGGTATGCTCCATAGATTTGGGGATACTCAGAGAAACCCTTGCACTCTCCGGAGCAGACGAATATCTTGCCGTCTTTCTCACATCCGGCAAGGAACTCAGCTGAAGCCCTTACTTTTTTCCCGTATGCGTTCTCACTTCCATCGATAATTCCTGTTTGTATTCCCTTTAATATTGCCGAAGTTATCATAGCTGTCGCCGAACTGTCCTGCGGCCCTTCCTGCGCTTCCAGCTGCCATGCAAAAGCCCCGTTTGCTTTCTGATAATAGTATGCGCTGTCTGCTATTCGCTGAAACACTTCCTTCAGGCTGATATAATCAAGATGCTCTTTCGGTAAGAAATGAAGGCTGCCTGCTATTCCCATAAGCAGCCACCCTACAGCACGGCCCCAGCCAATAATACCATATTTTACCTTACTTTCATACATATATCCGTGATAAGGAAGAAAGCTGTCTTCGTCCATACCGTATTCCAGCATATTTTTTATTTGTTTTATGCAAAGCAATATTGCTTTGTCGTCTCCAAATGTTACCCCATATTCGCATAAAAAAGGGCACATCATTCCTATTCCGTCCACATAGATATGATTATTTTTTTGTGAAGGACGATATGGAAGGCTTCCCTTTTCATCTGCATCCTCATCCGCAATTTTATACAAATAGGCTGCTATCTTATCCGCACCAGCCCTGTATTTTTCCGCTCCGGTAAGTTTGTATAACGCAAGAAGTGCTGTGCCGCACAGTGCATCATCGATACAATATATAGGCTCCGCATTTTTAATCCAGAAGTCAAAATAGGCTTCGAGCGCAGATAGAACCTCATCTTTGTTCTCCCATCGCTCATAATTCTCCATCAGCGCATTGGCAATAAGCCCCGTAGGCCATGAAATATAATCCTTAGGAGAGACATAGCGGCCCGCCGCTTTCTTCAGCAAATCTTTTACCTTCTGTTTACCTGTCTTCTCATGATAATGCAGCATTACATATATTGCTTCTGCCTGCAGCCGCTTCATTCTCTCTGTCATATACATTCCTCTTCGTAACTATTACTCCCTGGTTTTAAACAAATGATACGCATTTAGATATAACCTTGGAAATTGACCAAAAACAGTCGTTTTTACTTTATAACCAAGCGAAAGCTCTTTATAAGCAGCCTTTTCCTCCCTGCATTTCTTCATTTCTTTTGTGCAGGCTTTTATACAGTCAGTATATGCTCTTCTTTCCTTGGCAGAAAGTACCGACAGCTTCCCAACCACCAGCATAATGGAAATCATTAAAATCGAAACCGCCTTGGGCCTCATCTCAGGAAAATTCCTTATCCGCTCCACCGCTCTTTTCCAACAGGTAATCTGGTCCATATAACTTTCCTTAAACTTGCGCTTCATGGCACCGGACTCATTTACAAAATATCCGTAGCCCTCATAAGAGCTGCGGCAGATTTTCGTACCTTCCTCCATAAGTTCCAATAAGAAGAGCATGTCCTCCCCGATAGTAAGCCCCGTTTCAAAGCGTTTGCCATCAATGATCTGGGTGGTGTATAATTTGGCCCAGCACCTCGTGTCTCCGGAGAGAATTCCTCTTTCTATAAATTCTTTTCCCGTAAGGACTTCTTTCTTGGCATCTTCTTTAGGCAGAATCCGCTTTTTCCGTTCATCTAAAAAGGTGTAGAAGTTACAGCCCGCAATATCGCTTTCTGTCTCTTCCAGTATATTTATCAAATAATTTAATGCATCCGTCTCTAAATAATCGTCTGCATCCACAAAGGAAATATAATCGCCCTTCGCTTCTTCAATCCCTCTGTTTCTTGCCGCTGATACACCGGCATTTTCAACGTGAATCGTTTTTATTTTATCATATTTTTCCGAAAATGTATCACAAATCTGACCACTCTTGTCCGTAGATCCATCGTCAATAATGGTGATTTCCACATTCTCATAGGTCTGAGCCAGCAAGCTGTTAATACACCGCTCCACGTATTCTTCCCCGTTATACACCGGTACTATGATGCTTACTTTTTTATCTGCCATCTGGCTACTGCCTCCAATAAACACTCAATAGTTCATATACTTTTTTATTGACCATCTTATAATCGTAAGCCTTGGAATTGACATAAGCATTCCTCGAATAGCTTTCATAATTATCCGAGATTCTCCTTATGGCTTCTTGTATGCTTTCCGCCGTAGCGTCTGTCTCTTCTGAGTCCTGCCCAAAGGAAAGCACCTGACCGATACCACCAACATTCGTACTGACAACCGGCAGGGCGTGACTGATAGCTTCCAGTATCGTCATAGGAATCCCTTCAAAGGCCGAATTCATCACGAGTATATCCGCCTGTTCCATATACTCCTTTACCTTTTTCGGGGAGACTGCTCCCGTAAAGCGTACGTTTTCGCTCTCATAAGGTATCAGGCGGTTATATTCCTCGCCGTTTCCTACGATGGTTAGATGCAAGCCTTCCATACCAGACAAACCTTCTTTTCCCGCAACGGCATGAATAATAGGCTCCACTCCCTTATCTTTGGAAAGGCGCCCTACAAACAGTATCTCACTTACCCTGCCGGCCTTAAGTTTATGAAGACCCTCCTCGATCTGCGGACATACGATGGAGTTTACCACCTCCACCAAATTCCCGTTATAAGGTGCATAATCCCTCAAGCTGTCCTTATCCAGCAGAAATATCATATCGGCATTTTTTAATATCCATTTCAAATATGCCACAAACCCTTTTTTTATAAGTACATTTTTCTGGAAAAATCGAAAGCCCCGTTCCATATTAAAATAACTGCCATGAGAAAAGATAACGCATTGGAATCCTATAGAAAAAAGCTTCACAATACCATAAGCTTCCGGTGCGTGAATATAATTACAATCACTTCGAGTGATTTTCAATATTTTTTTATATTTTAATAATCCTTTTGCATATTGTAAGCGCAGTGATTTTGAAGTATTAGCCAAATCACTCTCTGCTGAGGCCACCGGCAGAAAATCTATCTTCCTGCCATATAATTCCAGTTTCCTTATCTTTCCAATTTCAGAAGGTTCTAATGTAACACCTATCAGCAAAATATCATTTATCCTCTCCGAATGCTCTTCACATAAAAAGCGAAGGAAGCTACTGATACTTGTCAGTTGTCCGCCGATAGGAAAATCTACAAAATTGGAGTTATCATATATAAGTAATCTGCTCACTGAAACAATTCCTTCCAATATAAATCTGTTCTGGTTTGCCATGAAAATCTTCCAATATTTTCATAGCCCTTTGCTATTAGCTCTTCCCGTATCTTCTCATCTGTAAGAATCGCGTGCAGAGCCTCGGCTACGGCTACTGTGTCGTCAGGATTCACAAGAATCCCCGCTTCGCCCACGACTTCAGGAAGAGAACTTCTATTAGAGCATACCACGGGAATACCTAACTGCATTGATTCCAAAGGCGGGAATCCAAACCCCTCAGTATAGGAGAGAAATAAATATACCTTTCCACCTGCCGCTATACTGCACATTTCATTGAAACTTTCAAAAAACTTATAACATCTAACTTGCTCCTTCGCCTCTTTTTTCATCTCAGCATACAGGGAAGTATCTGCAATTCCGATTACCACTAAATCAAGGGGCTCTGCTGCCCGTTCTTTGGCCTTTTCATAGTAAACCTCGTATGCTCTTAGGATTCCAGCCGCATTTTTATGCGGGAGTCCAGAAGTCATAGCGATGATATACTCTCGTTTCTCGTTTTCTCTTTTTTCACTGTGTATATCAGGTACCGTATAAGACACATCATTTAATCCAGGGTGGATTACCGTTATCTTCTCTTCACAGCCCGGCACCTTATTCAATATTTCTCCCCTAGAATATTCAGATATTGTTATGATACGGTCCGCTTGTTTGATAGAAGCTTTCAGACGATTCATGATATAAGCGTTTTCTAGCTTGTTAAATACATCAGGATAATATTTATCATAATAAAAGGGAATCAAATCATTAATAATAACAGTGTCCCTCATCTTCCCTTTCATACCAAAAGCCAATTTCTTCGCGGTTCGCAAGGGTGCGAACCCTCTCGGGAACAATACCCTATCCGCCTGGTACTTCTTTGCATACCAAGGTACAAGAAAAAGCTCCCATAGGATACAGTATATCTTATTTAACGGATTCCCTTTCATCTCAACGAAGGTAACACCTGGCACATCAAAATCCTTTTTGTTATAGGAATTTCCGAGCACAATAATGGTGTCGTTCTGTGCCCGCTCTCCTAAATGTCCGGCAACGCTTTTTGCCAGATTGTAAATGCCGATGCTTTTACCTGCCCCCTTCACGAGCTTAAAGCAGTCAATCACCAGATTCATTATTTCGCTCCTTTTCCAAATATAACAACACCTATCGTCTGAAACAATATCTTGATATCCAGCTTCAACGACCAGTTATCAATATAGGCCAGGTCGTATTTGACCACATCGTCGAAATCATCAATCTCGCTTCTTCCGCTCACCTGCCACATGCCGGTAAGGCCCGGCGTCATGCTGATACGGCGACGGTAATACTGGTTATATTTCTCGAATTCATCCTGCGTGGGCGGCCTTGTCCCCACCAGACTCATATCACCCTTAAAAACATTATAGAACTGCGGAAGTTCGTCGATGCTCGTCTTTCGAAGAAAGGCGCCCACTTTCGTGATTCGGGGGTCATTCTCTATCTTAAACATGAGTCCCTGCATCTCGTTCTGCTCCTCTAATTCTTTTTTGCGCTCCTCCGCATCCATATACATGGATCGGAATTTATATATTTTAAACCTTCTTCCGTTACGTCCGATCCTGACCTGGGAGAAAAATACCGGTCCCTTGGAATTCAGCTTAATGGCAGCAGCCACAAAGGGAAGGAACACGAAAGTAATGAGCATTCCTACCAAACCGCCGATAATATCCATCCAGCGCTTTATGAGCATTCTCTTATAGCTGCTCTGAAAACGGGTATAGGTAATGACTGTATAATTCCCAAAGCTGTCCACCTTGCTTTGGTTGGCTTCTATTCCAGGCAGTTCCAGATTATAATGGCAATTCACGCCCATGTCACCGAAACTGTGTATCACATTCTCCAACTGCTTCTGAGAAATATCCGACAGGCTTAAGAATACCTCGTCTAACGCCATCTGTGTCGATACCTCGATTAAGTCTTCTTTTCCCGCCACTACAGGGATTCCCCTTATTTCCTCACCCACCAGATTCTCGTCCATACAAACGAGAGCAACCACCTGATAGTAAATATCCAACTCCTTATTCAATCTGTTAAGCGTTGCATCAATCAGGTCCTTCTGCGTTACCACCATGACCTTCACAGAATTCTGCTCCGAAGAATAATACGTGTGCAGAAATTTTTTGATAGCCATATGGATCGCCAGACACATGATAAAATTCAAGATAAAGAAATATCCTAACACCAAACGGGAAAAGACATCTGCCCATTTGACCAGTACCATAAGGAAGGTAACAACCAGAATCATAATGGCGTTGTACTGAAGTACGGCATATGCCTCCTTCCATAGACTTCTTTTCAAGAAGTTTCTGTTCCAGTCGATAAAGAAGTTATAGACGGTTCCAAAGAGCAACAGACATATACATACAAGAAAATGTATGCTCTGATCCCCCATATCCCTGAAATTGCCGAAACGGATATAAGTTGCGGCAACAAAGGAAACCACGATACAAATCAAGTCCGCAAACCATAATCCATATACTTCCATAATCTTGTTCTTCTGTTTCATCCTTACTCCCGTACCCTTTCAAAGCTTGACCGAATTTCTGCGAGGTAACTTCCATAAATTCCATATATGAACTTCGTTCTCATCCTCTAAGCACAGTATTCCACTCATATACATACCCATCAAAAACAATATATAATTTCTGCCGATATAAACAGATACCAAGTGTGCCTCCACCACCGTATATACGGCAAAAACAATTATCATTACCAGCCCCATTCCGTCCTTTTTCTTGTAAAACTGCAGGATGAGGAGCACTTGTAAAACAATATAAACAATGGCTGGTATTATCCCATACCAGTAAAAAAGCCTGACAAAACCCATGTCGAAATAATAATTGTTCTCCGGTCCCGAGAACAGCGACCATGTAGCTGTCGTCCCTTCCTGATTTATCGAGCCGTAATATAAGTCAACAATTCTGCCGTTTAGGTGGGACTCCGCCTCCGCAACCCATGGATTCGCGAACCAGTAATTTACAGGCTGTGTCACTCTGCTGTCCGCTACCAGAACAGAAAATAGAACACAGAATAAAAATACAGCAACTCCGGCAGCATACACCCACGCCTGCGTTCTTAGGCTTTTCCAATATCTGACAACAACGCCTCCCGCTATCACACAAGTACTCATCAATATGCCCGTATTCGAATCAGTAAGAATAAACAAGCCATAATTGAGCGCAAAGAGGATAATATAATAATACCACCTCATCCTATCATTATACAAATACAATCCTAACGAAAGCAGCATAAGGAACATGCAGTGAAGGGCGTTGGGATGTCCGATTCCAAGACAATATCTGGTCTGCACATATCCTCTTCCAAAATCCGCCACCAGCGCTACCCCTCCGTATATCCCGCTTATGGATAACACTATAAGAAGCATACATCCTGACAAGGTCGTATAAAATACAAGCTTTAATATCCTTCTCATATCCGCATTTTTACAAGCCGCTATAAATACAACAATGCGCAGTATCTCATTCCGTCCCGTTATTTTGTATGATACAAATCCCAGAAGCCCGAAAGCAATCAGCCAGGTCCACTCTTTTTTCGTATATTTGGTAAGGAGCACCTTCACCGCCGCAAGCAGGAACGTAACCCGAAACAATTGACCTTCTATTGGATTGATGTAGTTACTCTTATCGATAATTACAATAATAATTTCCAGGATAACACTTAGATATAGGAATAGAAGTCCCATATTTTTCACCTTAAAATTACCTTCCACTTCTGGAAATTTTAATTTCAAATGCTTTTCATCCCTATTCATATCTGCCTCTTTTCTGCTTATTTATACATTTCAACCCATTCCTCTTTCGGTATCGATACTACACTGTCTTTTCCATAGAAATCTTTTGTCACTGTATTCGTCCACGCCTCCGGATTGCTTGTTATCGGCATATGCATGAGCGGTCCCTGATTATCATTAATGTCCGGTACGATTGCATCTTTTATACTATCATCGAGAAGTATTGTCTTTTGTTCCTTCATCTGGCGTTTAAAATCGGCTGCCTGACCGCTCGACATATACTCAATGCAGGAAAATGTAGTAGTTTCCCGTAAGGTTCCTTTAAAAAGAACAGCCAAAAGCACCATCGCTGCCACCATGGAAATAATAACTTTATTTTTATTAATCCATTTTATATCGCGCCTTTCCAACCGGTACGCCAGCCAGCCTTCAACATAGAACATGCTACTAAATATCATGAGTATAAATATATAATAATTCATATTATATACACCGCCCGACACATCCACACCCGCATATATCTGCGGAGCGAACATCGCGCAATACACACAATAACTAAAAAATACGAATACGGCAGGATACGGATATTTCTTTCTTACACTTAAAGCTGTAAACATATGCCATATAAATAAAGCAGCGGCGGCAAAAAACAATATAAGAAATGGATGCTCCACGAAATATTCGCCAATCTGTACAGTTCCCTGAATAAAACATTCCAAAATGGTCTTGAGGGCCAGACCTATACTGAAGCCGAAGTCCTCCCCGCCTCTGTTCCTATTCCCCGGCGATCTCATGCTTATTACCAGTCCTACCATTTCCATTACCAAAGAAAGCAGGAAAGCTGCCGTTCTTTTTATTTGCTTATTTCTATAGTAGAACAATAAAGACAGGCTCATCACAATAGGGGCCAAAAGCGCCGCCTGATAGTTCATTCCTCCTAACAGCAGCATGCAAAGCAGCATACCTATGTATGCCCTGATTTTTCCCTCATTCATAAAGTACAGGAAAAAATAGATTCCAAGCAACGCCGCACCGTAGGGAATCACATAATGAGCCGCACCGTTATACCAGAAAATTCCTGATTTGGTACTTGGCAAAAACTGGATCATGGTTGTTACCAGCAGTACCGTTATGATTATATAAGAATACCTGCTGCCTCCCGCCAGCTTCACCAACAGATAATACGACAATATCCCCGTTGCCGAGCAAAAGATTCCCGTCATCAAAAAAGGTACAATAACATAAGCGTCAGGAGAAAAAACCTCCGGCTGAAATGCAAATAAGAATATGGAAGTCCATGTTCCCTGCCACCCCGCATAATAATTTTCCACCGTTTGGCATGCTGCTTTTATAACCGCGGTTAAGGAGTGCGTATTCAGCCATACCTCATGGGTCAGTTTCCCATAACCCAAATCGTCTCCGGTGGCCTGATTAATGCCAGAGAGCATAAAAACAGGAATCATACTTATGACAAAAATCACAAGAAAGAAAAAAGCCCAGAATCTTTCATTCAATATGTGTGTCATCTTCCATTTCACCTTGCTGATGAGCTTATCCGCCTGCACGCGTTTATATTCCCTTTCGGGAATCCCGTATTCTTCTGCATCTTTATAGTTCTTTCCAGCTTGTATCAGAATCTCTATCAGCTTACTCTTGTATTCCATTTCCTCTTTTAGGTCATACTTCTCGTAAATATATCCGTATTCATAAGCATTCAGTTCAAGGTCATCCCTGCACTGCTCCGTAAGCTGCCCGCTGCCTATTCCTATGGTAATAAGCGGCTGCTCCGTATATGCAAACCGAGGATTGTTCTTAAGGACCCCCATGTAATATTCCATGTCGACAAGCCATTTTAACTTCTCGTCATATTTAGGAAATACATCTCCTTTTCGTCTTACCATTACAGCGCTGGGAGCTCCGATCGTATTGCCTAAGTATAGATTGCGGTAATCCGATTTTATGAGCTGAGCGTCCTTCTTGCTGATACATCTGGCAAAGGAATTACATTCCTGCGCTTGAATTGTACCAGAGAATGCCATATCAGCTTCCGGATGGTCCTCTAACAGGCTGACAAAGGCCTGAAGACTGTTTTCATCAGTGAACCAATCATCATGATGCATAATTTTCACGTATTCACCACTGGATTTCTCCACCGCTGCATTCCAATTTGCCGTGGACCCGAGTCTTTTTTCATTCTTAAAATATCGGATGTATTTCTTTTCTTCAGCCAACCTCGCTATCGCATCATCCGTGGAGTCATCGGTAACGATCACTTCGTAATCCTTATATGTCTGTATTTCAATTGACTTAAACAGCCGTCTCAACGACAGCACATTATTATATGCCGGAATGCAAATCGATACCTTTGCCATCACATCATGCGCCTCACTTTCACTCCTGCTCTCACCGTTTTCCCTTACCCTTTCCTCAAGTAATCAGAAACCCAGTAATCGTCTTACTTTTCCTGCTGCCTTATCCGTATAATACATAAACCGTTCTTCAGCAATCTTTATTTTAATCGACCTTTCTCCGTAACTCACATTTCTCCGGCTTCCTTTTTTCCCTTTATACTCCTCCAGCTCTTCCACACATTCCCGCGCCGTAAACAGTCTGCCCTTCCTATCCTGATACACAAAGCCCTCATAAATATTCTGCTCGGAGGCCCAATATCCGTCGGACACATTGTGTCTTGCCCAATATTTGGGCGCTATGATCTTTACGGCCGTCTCACTGGTAAATGCAGGAAAAAAAGCGAAGGTGGAGTTAGACAAGATTAAATACTTAGCGTTTTTAATCGTCACATAGTCCTTCGCCAGTTCAAAATGATAGGCCGGGATGTCCGGCAAAAGCCTTTTTGCAGCTTCCACATCGTCCGTTACTATCATAAATTCCATATCGCTTCGAATGCTTCTCATATATTTCATGGCATTCAGCCAATATTTTCTTCTTAAAAAAAGAGCGCGGTTATCCGCATATTCCCCACCTCGTACATTCATTATGCACAAGTTGTCTTTGCAGAATTCGTAGGAGTCGAATTCCGCCTTTACCTTCAGCCATTCTTTTATCTCTTCTTTATGGCGGATAAAATACCGCTCGGCCTGTAGGTTCCCGTAGATAAGTGTATTATCGCCGATTCGATACAGATTTTCGTCCGCTCCCGCCACATAACACCCGTTTGCCATGTCATGAGCGCAGCTTTTCAGATACAGCCTCTCCTCTGCTTCCCGATAAATGTGGAAACCCGTTACATCCAAGATGGGGCTGCCCAAATCCATATCAATGAAATACATGCCTTTTTTACTATGAATATTAACAGCGAGCTGTTCCTGTCCGGCTGTACCGAAATCACAGCCAAGCTCCTTCGCGATGCACCGTACAGATACATAACAGAACAATTGATTGCCGAGCCCCTGCCCTTTCAAAAACTCCGTTCCGATCATAATTCTTAACCACGCCTTTTACTGGAATAAGCGTCGAAACCGCTTAAATCGTTTTCTGTTCCACTCATCCTTTTTCTTTATCATTTCCATACGCTCCAATAATTTATTATCGAAGGCCGCTTCATCATTTATCCACTCGTTTTCCTCATATGTCGCTTCGAAAATTGCCGGAAGCATTCTCTCTATCATATGCGCCTCCGAAGGGAAATTGGGATTCAGCCCATAATTCATAATCTTGTTCAGATTATGGTAAAAAACAGGACTATGCTTCGTTATCTGCTCCCGCCTCACGATATAGCAGGCCCCGGGCGAAAACAGACAATACCTGGGAATCACCGGGTCCTTATAGATAAAAGTCAGCAAATCATCGAAATTATCAAAATATCTGTGAGGATGCTCAGGAGAATCCACATACCACGAAGTATTCTCTTCTATATACTGGCTTTCCGAGACAAGGCTGGATATGCTGCTTACCATAGCTTTCTCTGCCTCGGAGGCCGGCTTTGAGAATTTCGCTCTGCTGTCCTTATCCTCGTAGAGATACGTGAAGTACTTATTGTCATATACCTTGTCGAAATAATACTTAGAGCAGTGCCGCCCTAACATATTTCCCTTGCAAATACAAATCACTTCAGGCAACTCCGCAAAATGCTCCGCAAAATAGTCGAAATAGGTCGTAATATTATGACCGGTATTTTCTATGTGCACATAACGAAGCCCCCGCTCATTAAGCTCATCCGTCACCGCATTTTCCGTAGAGGCATCCACGATAAGATAGTCTTCACAATATTCGAGAAGCTCCGTTGGCACCGTATTATAATTATGAATGAGAAAAAAATTATCCGTTCGTTTCATCACGAGAACCACGCCTTTACAACATCAAACCACTTAGGTTCCTTATAGAGCAAATACCGGTACTTATCTATATTTTCCCGCAGATACGCAGGATAGGTCTCATCAACTTTCACTTGTACCATCTGAGCTTCTCTGCCGAAAATATCCTCATGGTTTTTAATATTTTTTCTTACCTTCGACAAGGTGGAGCGGTTGTTGTATTCCTGGTGAGCAGCGCTTTTAATCTTGTACTTTACCCTTTCCTCCACGGACTGGTTCTTGCCTCCGCCCATGTAGCTGAAATGCCAGCCTCCGTCAGGAACCCTTACTCCAATCGCCTTCTGCTCTTTATTCCTCAGTTCCTCCGTAGTATAGTGCTCCAACATGTTATAGCGACATACCTTGGTGCCAAGCCACATGGGCTTTTCCACACCTTCAAAATCACCTGTTACCGAAAGCAGCCTGCCCGATATCTCTTCCATATCCAAATAACAATAAAAAAGCCTCTGAGCCAACATGTAGATTTTCCCGTCTTCCACCTTCGGAATAAGCGTCTTAAGCACCTCGGGATTCGGAATCTCGTCTACATCGCTGAATATCACAATATCCTCCGGTTTACATCCTGAAAGCCCTCTGGCTACGGCACATTTCTGATGATGGTCTCTCGTGAAGGCATCGCAGTCCATGGGGGTGTCATCCACTACATTATGAATGATTTTGTGCTCGAATTCCTTGAACATTTCTTTATTTTCCGCATAAAATAACGGCTTTTCGTCGCCGGAAAACGTAACTGTGGATTCGCTGATCACGAACTTGTCCACCACATCATTTAAGATATGCATTCTAAGCAGCAAAATATCTAATTCATTAAAAAACTGAAAGCTGTCATAAACCATTCTAATAACCATGCCTTTCTCATAACCTGCAAACTTGGGACTATATGTAGGAGCACATATTAGGCACAATGTTCGCAAACAAAATAATTTTTGCTGTGAAAAATTCATTTTTCACATTATTGTCTTACAGACAAGCATTCATTTTATCTAAAACCTGGGATACTGCGCATTCGTCCCCGCCCACTTATGGAATACGAAGGGACGGATACCTTCCATCTCCGGTATCATGGATTCATGTCCGAAATATTTTGCCACCTCCAGGGGTGCATACTTCATGCCCGCCGCCTCAAACAAATGCCTGTTCTTACAGCAGATAAAGCCATCCTCATTAAAAAATCCATGGTCCGCCTCAAAAGGAATACCCGCCTTCTCAGGAAATTCCAAGAGCCGCTTGCTTCGAATGGACACACTGTTCCCCACCCTGCATATATTTCCATTCGCATCCCTATAGGAAAAATCATCCCCCGGAAGCGGAAAAGGCGAACCAATGTAATCATAGTCTAAGAACTCATCCCGCCACATGTCCGGATTTACCACAAATCCGTCGTAATGTACGAGCAGCATGAAATCCGTATGGATGTATTCATGTATCTTATAAATCATATCGTAATTAAAATGATCGATGGTCTTCAATTTATCAATATGCTTATATGTGATTCCCTTCGGCAAAAAAAGGGGCTTTCTATGAGTGATCAGCACTACCTCGCCGAAATCGATATCTTTCATGCTGTATTTAATCGCTTTGATCGTCTCTTTCACGTTGACGCTGGTCAGCGCCGCTAACGTTACGTTAGGAAGCTGCAATCTGCCGTTTTTATATTCGCTCATCTCGTATCGATCGTCCTTTCCTAAATCAACGTTCTCTTTTAAAA